>JAYSVM010000170.1:0-37179 GCA_043718495.1 Oscillatoriales bacterium
ACTCTAAATGTACGCAGAGACAGAGTAAGACGACTTCGGTTGCATCAGTCTGTGAAGCGTAAAGAATCCCCGTGCGTTTACGCCGGGGAGTATTTCAAAAATCCCCGACTTCTTTAAGAAGTCGGGGATCTAAGCATCAAAGCATTTTGAAATTCGGCAACTTTAAGTGAGAGACTCCAGATAGTCGCGCACGCGATTGCGACGCTTGGGCTGGCGCAGCTTTTGCAAAGCTTTAGCTTCGATTTGGCGGACTCGCTCGCGAGATAAATCGAGAGCACGACCAATTTCTGCCAGTGAGTAAGGGTGTCCGTCACCCAAACCAAACCGCATCAGAATCACATCTCGCTCGCGGCTGCTCAAATCTGCCAACAATTGCTGCAAGTCGCGGTGCAAAGCTTCCCGCATCAGCATTTCTTCCGGCGATATGCAGTCTGTTTCGAGCAAGTCGCCCAACTCCGTATCTTTCTCGTTGCCAACTTTAGTTTCTAGGGAAACAGAGCGGGGTACTCTCAGCAAAACTTCCCGGACTTGGATGGGAGTCATATCCAACTCAACAGCAATGTCTTCTATAGTCGCTGTCCGACCTTTTTCTTGAGAAATTTTGCGCTGGGCTTTTTTGATTTTGTTAAGTTTTTCGGTAATGTGCACCGGAAGGCGGATAGTACGGCTTTGAGTCGCTATAGCCCGTGTAATTCCCTGACGAATCCACCAATAGGCGTAAGTGCTGAACCGATAACCCCGCGTCGGATCAAACTTTTCTACAGCTCGTTCCAATCCCAGAGTACCCTCTTGTATTAAATCCAACAGTTCTAAACCGCGATTTTGATATTTTTTCGCTACCGACACTACCAGGCGCAGATTGGCCTTGATCATGTGGTCTTTCGCTTCCATTCCTTCAGTTTGAGTTCTTTCCAGCGTCTCGACAGTGATCTCTGCTAACTCTGCCCAGTGGCGCTTACCTTCGCTCATAATCCGCTTGATTTCCGACACATCAGCAACGCCGGCGGTTGTAGCCCAGCGTTCCAGAGAAGGTTTGTGTCCCAATTTTGCGGCCAAGCGATCGCGCACCTCAATTAAATGTACGAAGCCCTGAATCTGTCCTTCCTCCTGCGAAGCGGCGGTGTTCCGCAATTCTAGCAATTTGATATAGCGCTGAACTTTTTGAGCTTCAGAAACTTCCTCGTCTCGACCTAACAGACGAACCCGTCCGATTTCTTGGAGATACAGACGCACTAAGTCTGTAGTGCGGCGACTCGCATTTTTTTGCAATTTCGCCTCACGGTCTGCATCCTCAGTCTCTGTTGCGTCTTGGTCGATGAGTTCGTCTCCAGCTTCTTCAGCATCCTCATCCAACACATCATCTTGCAAGGGATTGACTCGCAGTCGTTCGTCGAATTCAGCTTCAGCGTAAAAAGAGGTGGCTGGCATAGTGATTTTCTCAATTGCTCCGGGTGAAAAGATGCTACGCTTAGCGGTTATTTATATTTATGATGCCCATTTCGTTAAGACGAAGCATCACCGCTTTTTGTTTCTTTACTAACTTTCCTGACTTGGATGCTGTTGTCCGATCGAACTCTGGCTACCTTTGTTTGTTTTACCAACATTCAGGAAAACGCCAAGAACTTTCTGATGTAACAGGTTGAAGCCCCGGAAAGTGAGTTGTACTTCTTTGTTTATGTAGCTAGTATAGGTAATCTCTGGCTATAAACAAGTGACTGTCGTCAGAAGTTAAGTTAATCTTCATCACCGATCTGCTGGTTCCTGATCACGTCTCAAAATTCCTGGTTTTTTTAATAAAACTTTATATAACAACTCTCAGAGCGCTTTCAGAAAAAAATAACAGCCATATCCCCGACTTCTTCAAGAAGTGGGGATCTAACAACGATCGCACTTTATGTTTGCTCATCTAACATTTACCAACTAGAAGCTAAAATTCTGCATCCCCCTGATTTTCAGTCCGCAGCCGCACAGAATCAGCGTGAGAAGGCAAACCCTCAGCTTCGGCCAAAACATTAATAGCCTTAGCCACCTTCTTAAGTGCAGTCGGCGAATAGTCAATCAAACTCGAATGCTTCATAAAAGTTTCGACACAAAGCGGCGACGCATAGCGGGGAGCTCCAGAAGTCGGCAAAGTGTGATTCGGCCCCGCCAAATAGTCTCCCACGGCTTCGGGTGTTGAGTAGCCCAAGAAAATCGCCCCAGCGTGCCGAATTTGCGGAAGCAAAGCCCAGGGATCTGCCACTTGCAATTCCAAGTGTTCAGGAGCAAACTCATTAGAGAGTTCCGCCGCCGCCTTCAGAGATTCCACTACTACGACTAAACCGTAGTTGACGATCGCCTTTTCAGTCAAAGTTCGACGCGGGTGATTTGCCAACTGTCTCTCTACCTCAGCCACCACTTTTCTCGCCAGTACCGAATCCGCCGTCAGCAAAATCGCCGACGCCATGGAATCGTGTTCAGCTTGAGCCAGCATATCCGCAGCTACGTGCACAGGATTTGCCAAGCCATCAGCGATAATCAGCACCTCCGATGGGCCGGCCAGAGAATCAATCCCCACGGTTCCGTAAACCAGTTTTTTAGCCAGCGTGACGTAAATATTCCCCGGCCCAGTAATTAAATCCACCTTGGGAATAGTTTCGGTACCATAAGCCAAAGCCGCGATCGCCTGGGCGCCACCTACCCGATAAATCTCATCAACTCCCGCTTCCTGAGCGGCTACAAGCACCGCAGGATTCATTTTTTTCTCCTGTCCGGGGGGAGTACACATCACCAGTCTCGGAACCTTGGCGACCTTGGCAGGAACCGCATTCATGATTACCGAACTGGGATAGGATGCCTGACCGCCAGGGATGTAAATTCCCGCGCGATCGACAGCAGTGTAGCGTTTGCCCAAAACAACCTCGTCATCGCCAAACTGCACCCAAGACTTTGGGACGCGCTGTCGATGAAACGCCTCTACCTGTTTGCAAGCCAGCCGGATGGCATTTAATAATTCTTTCGACACCTGCTGATAAGCAGCATCCAATTCGGCGCCACTCACCCGCAATTCTTCCGCATTCAGGGTGATGCGGTCAAATTCAGCGGTGTAGTGCAGCACAGCCTTATCGCCTTTACGCTTGACAGCTTGCAGCACCTCCCGCACGGTGGCTTCTTTGTGAACAACAAGTTCGTCATGGGTGCGATCGCAGATCCGTCGCAGTTCAGCTTGTGCTTCAACCCACTGAGTAATGATTCGCAGCATGGAGATTCGGAATGCCTTCCTTAATAACCCGTACTCTTTGTTATAGCTTAACTTGGATTTTTCCGGGAATGGAATTTTGAGCGGAATATATGCTATGTTAGTTTTTCAAAGACATGATAACTTTTTTATAAAAAACGCCAAAATATTGTATAATCGAAAATTGCGCGCAATAAACCGTGACTTTAACTCGTTTTCGTAGTTTCTTAAGAATTCTCGCGCGTTCACGGCGGGGAGTGTCAAAGAGGCAATGTCAGTAGAGTTGAGCGTGTAGAGGTGTTTTGACAGCGCCCTTAAGAACTGATTTTTGATAGTTTCTTAGAAGTCCCAGGGCGTGAACACCGGGGAGAGTCAACCAAAATGAATACCTACTTCCAGTAACTGAGATTATGGCAAATATTAAGTCCGCCGTTAAACGAGTCAAAATCGCCGAACGCAACCGCTTGTACAATAAGTCTTACAAGTCAGCAGTCAAAACCCTGATGAAGAAGTATTTTACAACAGTTGAGAAGTACGCCGCAACTCCGACTCCTGAATTGATGCAAGAAGTTCAACTGCGAATGTCAGAGGCTTACAGCAAAATCGACAAAGCTGTGAAAAAAGGTGTACTGCACCGCAACAACGGCGATCGCAAAAAATCCCGGTTGGCGAGAACTCTCAAGCCTCATGAAACAGTTGTAGCGTCTTAAGAAAGGAAGAAGGAAGAAGGAAGAAGGAAGAAGGAAGAAGGAAAACTTTTTCCACACTCCCACTCTCCCCGTCTCCCCATCTCCCACTCTCCCCATCTCCCACTCTCCCACTCTCCCCATCTACTCTGCTTTGCCCATGCAGCTCATCGACACCCACGTTCATATCAACTTTGACACGTACAAATCTGAGTTAGAAACCATTCGAGAACGCTGGCGCGAAGCTGGCGTGGTTCGTTTGGTTCATTCTTGTGTAGAGCCAGAAGAGTTTGCGGGAATTCAGGCGATCGCAAATCAGTTTCCAGAAGTCTCATTTGCCGTTGGGCTCCACCCCCTAGATGCGGGTAAGTGGACAGACGAGACTGCAAACCAGATTAGGGAATTGGCGAGTTCGGATGCCAGAGTGGTGGCGATCGGCGAAACCGGACTAGACTTTCATAAAGGTGACGATCGAGAACGCCAGTTTAAAGTGTTTGAGGCACAGCTTGAAATCGCCCAGCAACTTGATAAACCGGTGATTATCCACTGTCGCGACGCCGCCGCCCCAATGGCAGAAATGCTGAGGGATTTTTGGCAAACTCGTGGCCCCGTGCGCGGAGTCATGCACTGCTGGGGAGGGACACCTGAAGAAACCCAGTGGTTTTTAGATCTGGGTTTCTATATCAGTTTTAGCGGAACTGTCACCTTCAAAAAAGCTTTGCAAATACAAGAATCAGCTTGTATGGTAAATAGCGATCGTATCTTAGTTGAGACAGATTGCCCATTTCTTGCCCCTGTACCCCAGCGGGGAAAACGCAATGAACCTGCTTTCGTCTACCACGTAGCCGAGCAAGTTGCTAAGTTGAGAGGAGTTTCTCTCTTAACTTTGTCCCAGCAGACGACAGAAAATGCCTGTCAGCTATTTGGTATTTCGTTATAACGAAAGCTGAAAATATAGCGGAAGAAGGAAGAAGTCAACTTCTTGAAACACGCCCCGTTTAGCTTGGTTTTCGCATAGGAGATCATGGTCAAGATGACTCATTATATCAAAGAATTTGCTCGTTTCCTCATCGACCCCGACGCTGTCCCCAGTGGCGAAGAGGAATTCGACTTTGGGATGGAATAGTCAACTCGCTCGCATTCATCCCGTCGCTTACCCTCGATTGGGTAGAGCGCGGAGATGAATGCTGGTGAAGCTAACTGCCGAGAAAGTTGCTATGAAAACGAGGAAAAAAGATCGAATGAAAGGCAAGCAAGGTAAATAGTGCCATCCAGCACCAGGAAACGGCAGCATAGTACACGAAAAATATGTTATGCTCTAAAGTTGGCTATCCATCGGATTTGCGCCCTATAATTAAAACAACGAGCCGATCGAGGATTGGCGTACTCCTACCTAACACGCCCCCAGTTTCTCGGAAACTGCCAGCGCAACGCCCGCATTGTACCTGACAGACAAAAACTTCAACTAATACCTGAAAAATACACATCAAAACAAACTTGGAACTTCAGCAATTTGGCGATCGCTTAAAAGTAAATTCTCGGACTCAAATGTGTAGGAAGTTTAGAGTATAACACCAAGAGGTCGCCCTGGGAAAGTATCTCGATCGAAGCCAAAATCAGCAATAATCCGCTGCGAGCAACCAGCACAAATAACCGTTGCAGCCCTGTGGTAGGCGATCAGAAATATCATATAAATTCTCTCACACAATCGATCAAAAAAACGAAAGCAAGGTAAAAATGCACCTGCTAGGTGCAATGTAAAAAGCTAAAGCCATCCCGGAAAAAGGACACCCATGACCACTAAAGACTACACAGAATTCGCCTTCACCTTGCCCGACCTGATCGAAATCCAGCGGGCAAGTTTTCGGTGGTTCCTAGAAGCCGGACTAATCGAAGAACTAGACAGCTTTTCGCCAATTACAGACTACACGGGTAAGCTGGAACTACACTTCATAGGCAAAGACTTCAAACTGAAGCGCCCAAAATACGATGTAGATGAAGCAAAACGGCGGGATAGCACCTACTCAGTGCAAATGTACGTCCCCACCCGTTTGATCAACAAAGAAACTGGTGAAATCAAAGAACAAGAAGTCTTCATCGGTGATTTACCGTTGATGACAGAACGGGGCACATTTATTATCAACGGCGCAGAACGAGTCATTGTTAATCAAATTGTGCGATCGCCCGGAGTGTACTACAAATCAGAGACCGACAAAAACGGTCGCCGTTCCTACAACGCATCTCTGATTCCCAACCGAGGCGCATGGCTGAAATTTGAAACAGACAAAAACGATTTAGTCTGGGTCAGAATCGACAAAACCCGCAAACTCAGCGCTCAAGTCCTACTGAAAGCCCTCGGACTCACAGACGGCGAAATCTACGACTCCCTGCGCCATCCCGAATACTTCCAAAAGACGATCGAAAAAGAAGGACAATTCGGCGAAGAAGAAGCCCTGATGGAGCTGTATCGCAAACTTAGACCAGGTGAACCCCCCACCGTAGCAGGGGGCGAACAACTGCTCAATTCGCGTTTCTTCGACCCCAAACGGTACGATTTGGGTCGGGTTGGACGCTACAAACTCAACAAGAAATTGAACTTGACCGTCCCAGATACGATGCGGGTGTTGACATCCCAAGATATTCTGACGGCGATCGACTATTTGATTAACCTAGAATTCGACATCGGTTCAACAGACGACATCGACCACTTAGGAAACCGTCGCGTCAGAAGTGTCGGCGAATTGCTGCAAAATCAAGTCAGAGTCGGACTCAACCGCTTAGAACGAATCATCCGCGAAAGAATGACCGTTTCGGATTCCGACTCCTTGAGTCCAGCATCATTGGTGAATCCAAAACCCTTAGTAGCAGCGATTAAGGAGTTTTTCGGCTCATCTCAATTGTCTCAGTTTATGGATCAGACAAATCCATTGGCAGAACTGACCCACAAACGCCGACTGTCCGCCCTAGGACCAGGTGGTTTGACACGGGAAAGGGCTGGATTTGCGGTGCGAGATATTCACCCATCTCACTATGGTCGGATTTGCCCGATCGAAACACCAGAAGGCCCGAACGCCGGACTAATTGGTTCCCTCGCCACCCACGCGCGAGTCAACTCCTATGGCTTCATTGAAACTCCTTTTTATCCAGTCGAAAAAGGACAAGTGTTGCGGGACAAAGCCCCCGTTTACATGACAGCCGATGAAGAAGATGATTTGCGGGTAGCGCCCGGTGACATTAGCCTCGACGAAAACAATAACCTCTTGGGCGAAACCGTAGCCGTCCGTTACCGCCAAGAATTTACGACGACGACTCCGATGCAAGTGGACTACATGGCAATTTCGCCAGTCCAAATCGTCTCGGTGGCTACTTCGATGATTCCATTCCTGGAACACGACGATGCAAACAGAGCTCTGATGGGCTCTAATATGCAGCGCCAAGCAGTCCCCTTGCTCAAACCAGAACGGCCCCTTGTCGGAACCGGTTTGGAAGCTCAAGCAGCCAGAGACTCCGGTATGGTGGTGGTTTCTCGGACTAACGGCGAAGTAGTCTACATTGATGCGACGCGGATCATTGTCAAAACTCTGGCACCAGATGCTGAATCCAGCAGCGGTGAAGAGCATTTTATGATTCGGGATTTTGATGAACTTCGGGCCAGAAATCATTCGGCGTTTAAGCAAAAGTATGCTGGCTGTATCGAACATGAGTTGCAAAAATATCAGCGTTCTAACCAGGATACTTGTTTAAATCAACGTCCTTTGAGTTATGAGGGCGATCGGGTTGTGACCGGTCAAGTCCTCGCCGACGGTTCATCCACCGAAGGCGCAGAATTAGCCCTCGGACACAATATCCTCGTCGCTTATATGCCTTGGGAAGGCTACAACTACGAAGATGCGATGTTGATTAGCGAACGCCTGGTTTACGAAGATGTTTATACTTCCATCCACATTGAGAAGTATGAAATCGAAGCCCGCCAAACCAAACTCGGCCCGGAAGAAATCACCCGCGAAATTCCCAACGTCGGCGAAGACGCTTTGCGCCAGCTAGACGAACAAGGAATTATCCGCAAAGGGGCTTGGGTAGAAGCCAGCGACATCCTAGTCGGTAAAGTTACTCCCAAAGGTGAATCTGACCAACCACCGGAAGAAAAGCTGTTGAGGGCAATTTTTGGTGAAAAAGCCAGAGATGTTCGCGATAACTCCCTGAGAGTTCCCAACGGTGAAAAAGGCCGTGTCGTAGACGTGCGGGTTTTCACACGGGAACAAGGAGACGAACTACCGCCTGGGGCAAATATGGTAGTCCGAGTTTATGTCGCCCAAAAGCGCAAGATTCAAGTCGGAGACAAAATGGCCGGCCGTCACGGGAATAAGGGGATTGTGTCCCGGATTTTGCCGAAGGAGGATATGCCTTATTTGCCCGATGGTACGCCAGTTGATATGGTGTTGAATCCTTTGGGTGTACCATCTCGGATGAATGTGGGTCAGATTTTTGAATGCTTGCTAGGCTGGGCTGGCGAAAATCTATCCATGCGCTTCAAGATGGTGCCTTTTGATGAAATGCACGGGGCTGAAAAATCTCGCGAAACTGTCCACGGTAAGTTGGAGGAAGCGCGGGATAAAACTGGTAAACCGTGGGTTTTTGATGAAAAACATCCGGGTAAGACCATTGTCTATGATGGCCGGACTGGTGAAGCATTCGATCGCCCGATTACAGTCGGTATCGCTTATATGCTCAAACTCGTCCACTTGGTAGATGACAAAATTCACGCCCGGAGTACAGGGCCATACTCCTTGGTAACGCAACAGCCTTTGGGTGGTAAAGCTCAACAAGGCGGACAGCGGTTCGGGGAAATGGAAGTTTGGGCTTTGGAAGCTTTTGGGGCTGCTTATACTTTGCAAGAGTTGTTGACTGTGAAGTCGGATGATATGCAGGGTCGAAATGAGGCTTTAAATGCGATCGTCAAAGGTAAATCGATTCCGCGCCCTGGTACTCCTGAGTCTTTCAAGGTGTTGATGCGAGAATTGCAATCTTTGTGTTTAGATATTGCTGTGCACAAAGTCAACACCACTGATGATGGTAGTGAACACGTTGAGGTCGATTTGATGGCGGATGTCGGTAACAGGCGATCGCCCAATCGGCCTACCTACGAATCTCTTTCCCGTGATGAAGGTGACGATGAGTAGGGATTACAGATGGTCGATGGTCGATTTTTGGTAACATTCCATCTAAAATCTAAAATCAACCATCGACCATTGAAAGCCTCAACAGTGGTACGAACACTGTTGAGGCGAATCAACGCTCTAAAACGGAGAGACGCTGACATGACGATTGTAACAGTTGTCCCAGGCATTGAAGGAGAACTCGATCGGGTAACTGGTTGTATTAATTGGCAAGGGAGTAAGTTTGGCAACGGTTACGCGCGCAAGTGGATCGATGGCAAAACGGTATTAGTCCACCGATTAGTCCTCGAATCAAAAATAGCAGGATTCCTCGATTCCGGTCATTTTGCGTGCCACACCTGCGACAATCGAAGCTGCATCAACCCGGCACATCTAGTAGTAGGTACTGCTGCTGAAAATACCGGGCAGATGATGCAGCGCGATCGCAAAACTCCCAGGCGCAAAAGTATTCCAGGTATCGGTAAACTCTCGATTAAACAACTACGGGAAATTCAGACTAAATATTTAGCTGGAACCATCAAGAACCACCTAGCAAAAGAGTATGGAGTAGATCATGACACTATTACTAAGATACTTAAGGCAAATATTCCCGAAAACTTCACTACAGTTTCACCCAACTTTTTAGGAGAAATTCAACACAACGGCTGCATAATTTTTCAAGGGGGAAAAGACGGTCAAGGTTATGGCAGGTATTGGAAAAATGGAAAATTGAAATCAGTTACTCGTGCTATTGTAGCTCTTCAATTAGGATATGAACTTCCGACTTCAATGGATGCTTGTCATACCTGCGACAATCCCAGTTGTATTAATCCAGAACACCTTTGGGGTGGTACTCGTTCCCAAAATTCATTAGATGCTTCTAAGAAAGGACGTACTCAAGGTAAAAGTCATCCCCTTTCCAATGCCAAATTAGACTGGGAAAAGGTGCGAGAAATTCGGCAAAAGCTAGCAGCAGGAGAAAGAATGAAAGATGTAGCTGAGCAATATAGTGTCAGACCCAAAACCATACATGATATCAAGTATCACGTGACTTGGAAGGCAGAAGGCGAAGAGGTTCCAGTTCCTCGTATGGGTGGATCTCTTGATCGCAAATTTACTTTTGCTCAAGCTCTTGAAATCAGAGAACGAATTCAAGCCGGAGAATCCCTTGCTAAAATAGCTCAGGAATTTGGAGTGTCCGGCAGTATCATTTCTGATATTAAAAGGAACGTCACATATAGAGGAGAATAATATTGATTTGAATCCACAAAATAAGCCACCAAAACAATAAATCACTAGAGATAATCGACTGTAAACAATCAATTGGAGTCACAATGGCTAAGATAGAACAACGCTTTGATTACGTCAAGATAGGGTTAGCTTCACCTGAAAGAATTCGACAGTGGGGAGAGAGAACTTTACCCAATGGTCAATTAACTGGAGAAATTACAAAACCCGAGACAATTAATTACAGGACATTGAAACCTGAGATGGATGGCTTGTTTTGTGAGCGCATTTTTGGGCCTGCAAAAGATTGGGAATGTCATTGTGGTAAGTACAAAAGAGTTCGTCATAGAGGTATTGTTTGCGAAAGATGTGGTGTTGAAGTAACTGAATCTCGCGTTCGTCGTCATCGCATGGGATTCATCAAATTAGCAGCTCCCGTAGCTCACGTTTGGTATCTCAAAGGCATCCCCAGTTACATGGCAATTCTATTAGATATGCCTCTGCGAGATGTCGAACAAATTGTTTATTTCAACGCCTATGTTGTGTTGAATGCAGGGAATGCCGATAAGCTGCAATACAAGCAATTGTTGACTGAAGATGCTTGGCTAGAAATAGAGGATGAACTCTACAGCGAAGATTCCACACTCACAGGGGTAGAAGTTGGTATAGGCGCTGAAGCATTGCAAGTTTTGTTGCAAAATATTCCACTGGAATCGGAAGCGGAAAAGTTGCGGGAAGATATTGCAAATGCTAAGGGTCAAAAACGCGCGAAGTTAATTAAACGCTTGCGGGTAATTGACAACTTCATTGCAACTGGTTCTCATCCCGACTGGATGGTGTTGTCGGTGATTCCGGTGATTCCTCCAGATTTGCGGCCGATGGTGCAGTTGGATGGTGGACGTTTTGCAACCTCTGACCTTAATGACCTTTATCGCCGGGTAATTAACCGCAATAATCGGTTAGCAAGACTGCAAGAAATCCTCGCGCCAGAAATCATTATCCGTAACGAAAAGCGGATGTTGCAGGAAGCAGTGGATGCGCTGATTGATAATGGACGACGAGGCCGAACAGTGGTAGGTGCAAACAATCGCCCGCTGAAGTCTTTGTCGGATATTATCGAAGGGAAACAAGGACGTTTCCGACAAAACTTGTTGGGTAAACGGGTTGACTATTCTGGACGTTCGGTAATTGTGGTGGGGCCGAAACTGAAGATTCATCAGTGTGGTTTGCCGCGAGAAATGGCGATCGAGCTTTTCCAGCCTTTTGTGATCCACCGCTTGATTCGTCAGGGGTTGGTGAACAACATCAAGGCGGCTAAGAAGATGATTCAGCGCAATGATCCGGGGGTTTGGGAAGTGCTACAAGAGGTGATTGAAGGACACCCTGTGATGCTGAACCGCGCACCAACTTTGCACAGGTTGGGGATTCAGGCTTTTGAACCCATTTTGGTCGATGGAAGGGCGATTCAACTTCACCCGCTAGTTTGTCCGGCTTTTAACGCTGACTTTGATGGCGACCAAATGGCTGTTCACGTTCCTTTGTCTTTGGAATCTCAGGCTGAGGCTCGGTTGTTGATGTTGGCTTCTAATAATATTATGTCGCCGGCTACAGGCAGACCAATTGTCACCCCTTCTCAGGATATGGTACTCGGTTGCTATTACTTGACGGCAGATAATCCTCATGGTCAAAAAGGAGCTGATAAGTTTTTTGCAAATCTGGATGATGTGGTTGTGGCGTATGAGCAAAAGGTTGTGGATTTGCACTCTCTTGTGTGGGTCAGATTCCAAGGAGAGATAGATAGTGGAGAACCAGAGGGAGAACCGACGAAAACGGAACGGTCATCGAATGGGGTTGTGACTAAGGAGTACAAGTTCCGTCGGGTTCGGGAAGATGAGAAGGGGAATGTGATTAATCAGTATATTCGGACTACGGCGGGGAGGATTATTTATCATCAGACGATTTTGTCGGTGATTAATAATTAGGGGAATTGGGAATTGGGAATTGGGAATTGGGAATTGGGAATTGGGAATTGGGAATTGGGAATTGGGAATTGGGAATTGGGAATTGGGCATTGGTTAGTTTAAATTAACAATGACTAATAACCTAATAACCCCAATAAGCCAAGAACCTAATAACCCAAGAACCTAATAACCTAATAACCCAAGAACCCAATCCCCGATTCCCGATTCCCGATTCCCAATGCCCGATTCCCGATAACTAATAACTCACAACAGTCAACACTGAACTAATAAAGGACTATCGAAAAAATGACGACAGATAATAATAGTATTGTTTTTCGCAATCGAGTTGTTGACAAGGGTCAATTGAAGAAATTGATTTCTTGGTTCTTCACTCATCATGGGACATCTCGGACAGCGCAGATGGCTGATAAGTTGAAGGATTTGGGTTTTCGCTTTGCAACGAGGGCGGGGGTTTCGATTAGTGTTGATGATTTGCAGGTTCCTCCATCAAAACGATCGCTCCTAGATGCAGCCGAAGAGGAAATCCGAATTACCGAACAGCGCTACACCAGAGGCGAAATCACCGAAGTCGAACGCTTCCAAAAGGTAATTGATACTTGGAACAGTACCTCGGAAGACCTGAAGGATGAGGTAGTCAAAAACTTCCGAGCTACTGACCCTTTGAACTCGGTGTACATGATGGCATTCTCCGGGGCGCGGGGTAATATTTCCCAGGTGCGTCAACTTGTGGGAATGCGGGGTTTGATGGCTGACCCTCAAGGGGAAATTATTGACTTACCGATTAAGACTAATTTCCGTGAGGGGTTGACTGTTACTGAGTACATTATTTCTTCCTATGGTGCACGGAAGGGGTTGGTGGATACTGCTCTGCGGACGGCGGATTCGGGCTACCTGACTCGTCGATTGGTCGATGTGGCTCAGGATGTGATTGTGCGGGAGTTTGATTGTGGAACTCAACGCGGCATCAAGGTGCGGCCGATGATGGATGGGGCGACAGTGTTGATTCCCCTGAGAGAACGGTTGTTGGGGCGCGTGTTTGCTGCGGATGTGATTCATCCCAAAACTGGCAAAATTGTGGCTTTTGAGAATGAGAAAGCTGTTCGTAATCAACCGATAACGGAGGAGTTGGCGCTGGAGATTGGTAAGGCTGAGGTGGCGGAGGTTTATCTGCGATCGCCCCTAACTTGTGAAGCTACTCGTTCTGTTTGTCAACACTGTTACGGTTGGAGTTTGGCTCACTCGAAGATGGTGGATATGGGTGAGGCGATCGGGATTATTGCTGCTCAGTCGATCGGGGAACCGGGCACTCAGTTGACTATGCGTACTTTCCACACTGGGGGGGTATTCACCGGTGAGGTTGCTAAACAAGAACGCGCACCATTCCCCGGAAACGTCAAATTCAAAGCTCTCCGCACCCGTTCCTTCCGTACCAGACATGGTGAAGAAGCTTTGGTAGCAGAAAGCAGCGGTAAGTTGGTGCTGGAGGCTGATGGCTTTGAAGAGGGGAAATCTGGGGCGAAAAATCAGAGGCTGAAGATTGAACTGGCGATCGCCCAAGGTTCCACTGTCATGGTAAGAGATGGACAACGGGCAGTTTTAGGTCAAATCCTAGCAGAAGTGCCGATCGCTGGTCGTGCAGCCCGCAAAACCACAGAAAAAGTCACGACAGACGTAGCATCCGATTTGGCAGGAGAAGCGAAGTTTGCCGACTTGATTCCAGAAGAAAAGACCGACAGACAGGGGAATACTACTCGCACCGCTAGCAAAGGTGGACTGGTTTGGATTCTGTCAGGAGAAGTTTACAACTTACCTCCTGGTGCTGAACCGGCTATCAAAAATGGCGATCGCATCGTAGCCAACAGCGTCATCGCCGAAACCAAACTGGTCTCGGAACATGGTGGCGTAGTCCGCATCGCCGACGAACGTGAGATTGAGATTATCACGGCTCAGGTCTTGCTAGACCAAGCAGTAGTTCGGGCCCAAAGCATTGGCGGCCGCGAACACTATGTGATTGAAACTGCATCAAATCAACGATTCTCCCTAAAAACAGTCCCCGGTAGCAAAGTCATCAACGGCGAAGTTGTCGCCGAACTCCTGGATGACAGTTATCGCACTGCTACCGGAGGTATCGTCAAATACGCCGGAGTCGAAGTCCACAAACGGGGCAAGGCTAAACTCGGCTATGAAGTAGTCAAAGGTGGCACCCTGCTGTGGATACCAGAAGAATGTCACGAAGTCAACAAAGACATCTCTCTACTGTTGGTAGAAGACGGTCAATACGTCGAAGCGGGTACTGAAGTAGTTAAGGATATTTTCTGTCAAACCAGTGGCGCGGTGGAAGTAACTCAGAAAAATGACATTCTCCGAGAAATCGTGATTAAACCAGGAGAATTACACGCGATTGATCGACCACCCTTAACTCTGGGAGAAGGTCAAATCGTCAATGCCGGTCAAGAAATCATCCCCGGTTTAATCGCATCGGAATTGAGTTATGCCGAATACATTGAAACTCCAGAAGGCCCAGCATTACTGTTGCGTCCTGTGGTGGAATTCCCTGTTCCCGACAAACCTCCAGTCCCCTCTCAAACCGCCCTCAACGAATCAATCTCCCTCAAAGCAGTTCAACGACTACCTTACAAAGATGGTGAGCGAGTCAAGTCTGTGGATGGACTCGAACTATTGCGGACACAGCTTATTTTGGAAATCGGCACCGATGCTCCACAATTGGCCGCCGACATCGAACTCCTACCCGACGAAGATGAAGCCACAGCCTTTGGAGCCGACGGTTCCGGCCCAGCTTGGACAGAAAATCTCACAGCTATTGCTAGCAGTTCCCTCGCCACCTTGGATGATGAGGATGCCCCACCTGAATCGAAGCCTCTACGCTTGCAGTTGGTCATCTTGGAATCCCTAGCACTTCGCCGGGATGTCGCAGCAGACCCCACCCAAGGCAGCACTAACACCAGATTGTTGGTAGAAGATGGTCAAGAAATCGCTCCCGGTGCTGTCGTAGCGCGCACCGAAATCCTCTGTAAGGAAGCTGGCATCGTTCGCGGTATCCGCGAAAAACCAGGGGAACCTGTACGTCGCTTGTTGGTGATGCGCGATGTGGATGCCATCACCATTGATGTCGCTGGAGTTCCTGATGTCAGTCCCGGTGAATTGTTGGTAGCTGGTACTGAGATTGCGCCTGGGGTTTTCTTGGAAGAATCCGGTCAAGTAGTCAAAGTTATCGCTCCCACAAAGCCCGAAGAGTCGGCAAAAGTGATGTTGCGGATAGCTCGTCCCTATCGAGTTTCTGCCGGCGCTGTCCTCCATGTGGATGATGGGGATTTGGTACAACGCGGAGACAACCTGGTCATTTTGGTATTTGAGCGGGCTAAGACTGGGGACATTATTCAGGGTCTACCACGGATTGAGGAGCTATTGGAAGCTCGGAAGCCGAAGGAGGCTTGTATTTTGGCAAAACGTCCTGGAGTGGCTCAGGTGGAGGCTGATGGCGATGTTGTGGAGCTCAGGGTGGTTGAGGATGATGGCCGGATTGAGGAGTATCCTTTGTTACCTGGTCAGAATCCAATTATCTCTGATGGACAGCGTGTGGGAGCCGCCGAAGCATTGACGGATGGCCCTGCTAATCCTCACGAGATTCTGGAGGTTTATTTCCATGTGCTGAAGGAGCGGAAACCGACCTATGAGGCTGCTTTGGAGAGTTTCCAGCAGGTGCAGACTTTGTTGGTGAATGAAGTGCAAGCGGTGTATCAGTCCCAAGGTGTTGATATTTCGGACAAACACATCGAGGTGATTGTGCGACAGATGACTAATAAGGTGAGGCTGGAGGATGGTGGCGACACTACGATGCTTCCTGGGGAGTTGGTGGAGTTGCGGCAGGTGGAGCAGGTGAATGAGGCGATGTCAATCACTGGTGGTGCGCCGGCGGACTATATTCCGGTGTTGCTGGGGATTACGAAGGCTTCGTTGAATACTGATAGCTTTATTTCGGCTGCTTCTTTCCAAGAAACGACGCGGGTTTTGACTGAGGCTGCGATCGAGGGTAAATCTGACTGGTTACGTGGCCTGAAGGAAAACGTGATTATCGGACGTTTGATTCCGGCTGGGACTGGCTTCAATGCCTACGAGGATCAGGGGAATGCTGATGCTTCGGGCGATGGTGCTTTGTTTGATGATGATGTTCGGGATTTGCAGGACAATGGGGTGGTGGATGACCGGACTGCGCGGCGTGCTTATACGATCGAGAGCAATTTTGGTGTGCCAACTACGCCGGAGGTTGAGGTTGATGATGATTTTGAGGAGGAGGTTGAGATTGGGGATGATGATTTTGTGGCTGAGGTGGATGATGATGCGATCCTCTCCGAGGGCTTCGCTAACGGGGCGAGTCTCTCAAGCGATTATGCGGGCGGGCCTGACGATGACTTTGACCTAAGCGATGACGATGACTATGAGGAGGACGATGAAGAGTAGTCGTAATTTGCGGCTTTGAGTAATAAATCAAACTATTTTAGATTTTGGATTTTGGATTGAACTGCGGAGTAATCTCAGATCTGAAGTCTCAAATAGTTTGATTGATGTCGTTTCCGATTGTATTGATATTGTTCAAGTGTTCAAACTGTTAACAGTCAATAGTTAACAGTTAACTATTGACTATTGACTTGCTTTATTCCTTGGGAAGCAAAGCTTTGATTTGATCGACAAACTCTTGATGGTCTACTACGGGTTTAGAAATGTAGCCATCTGCACCACTCTGATCGAGAAATGTTTCTCTATCTCCGGCCATCGCATGGGCTGTTACCAAAATAATTGGCAAAGAGGCTGTTTGCGGGTCGGCTTTGAGCAGTTGAGTAATTTTAATGCCATCAACTGCTTTTCCCTGGTACACGCTACGCGAAAGGGATACATCCATTAAGATCAAATCTGCTTCCCCTTTTGAGGCAATCTGCATAACTTCCTCTACATTTTCTGTGTGCTTTACGGCTAAGCCTCCCCTTTTGGTCAGAATTTTGGAAAAGACCCGGGCATTGACTAAATCGTCCTCTACAATCAGAACGGTTTTCATAAATAAGTATGGGAAGTTGAGAATCTTTGTGACTTTAGTCCAAAGAGGAACAAGGCACGGGGATTGCTTTCCCCGTCAAATCGTGCAGTGTTTTTAGTGCCATAAGCCGGGAACTCTGCAAAACCCGTATTGGTAAGTATTTGTTTCCTACTTGCTCTTAGAATAAAGCAATGTTTATTGACATACTCCCCCCAGCAGTCAGGCGAGGGGATTCTAAGCTCGAACAGCAATTGCAGGCGTAGCCTGTCTAACATCGCCTAACTTAGCGGTCGATGCCCCAACCGCACAAATATTTATCGCAGCGTTTTCATCTCTGCCGTTGACAGACTGACACGAAGGACAACGCCATTCACGAATCTCTAAAGCCAGTTCTTTCAAGACGTGCCCACAGTGCGAACAGGTCTTAGAGCTTGGATACCATGGGTCGATGAATACCACCTGCTTTCCCTTCTTCGTTGCAACCCACTCAAGGATTTAGTGTATTGCAAATTTAACGGAAGATCCAAATCAGATGTCTTAAGGGAACTCATCAGAAGCCTTAAGATTAAGAGAACGCCGTCCTAGAAGAACGGGGCTTTAGACCCATTTCTTCTGGTAAAATAGGCATTACCGATGTTGGCGGAGCAATCGATCGCTTCGCCTCAGCATTGTCCTTTAAATAAAAAGTTAGGCCTCCGTGAAGGCAACATAGAGGTTAGGGTAAGAGTGGAGGATAAAAAGCAAGTGTTGCCAGTCTTAGACACTCTTATCCTTATTTGATATGTTAATTTGATTTTTATCCTCCTGCTTGGCGGTTTTGCGATGCTCTGAGCCCTTCGACTCCGCTCAGGATAAACTACGTCGAAGGGTTGAACTTTTAGTTCTAAGATCGACAAACAGTTTTCATTTGAGATAGGCAAGCTTTCAGGAACGCAGACTCGCCGCACTCAGGAATTAACGGACATAAGGACTCATGGCTAAACAACTAAACCTACTTTCCGGGCAAGTAATCTCTACGGCTCTGCACGCCGAGATGCAGCAATCGTACCTTGAATATGCCATGAGTGTGATCGTCGGGCGAGCGTTGCCCGATGTCCGCGACGGTTTAAAACCCGTTCACCGCCGAATTTTGTACGCGATGCACGAACTGGGATTGACCCCAGACCGCCCCTACCGCAAGTGTGCCAGGGTAGTGGGGGATGTTTTGGGAAAATATCACCCCCACGGCGACCAATCGGTTTACGATGCTTTGGTGCGAATGGTTCAAGAGTTTTCGAGCCGCTATCCTCTGGTTGCGGGTCACGGCAATTTTGGTTCGGTGGACAATGATCCGGCTGCTGCCATGCGCTACACCGAAACTAGATTGGCGTCGATCGCTCATGAAGCCATGCTAACGTTTGTCGGCGATGCCACTGTTGATTTTACTGCTAATTTTGACAGTTCGCAGCAAGAACCGACTGTATTGCCGGCTCAGTTGCCTTTTCTGTTGCTGAATGGGTGTACTGGGATTGCTGTGGGTATGGCAACTAATATTCCGCCACACAATTTGGGCGAGGTGGTGGACGGTTTAATTGCTTTGATTGAAAACCCTGAACTCTCGGATGAGAAGTTGATGGAACTAATTCCGGGCCCGGATTTCCCGACGGCAGGGGAAATTATCGCTACAGAGGGCATTGTTGATGCCTACACTAAGGGTAAAGGCAGTATTGCGGTGAGGGGTGTGGTTGGGGTTGAGGAAGTCGTTGGTAATCGAAAAATCAAGACTAAAACGGCGCTGGTGGTGACGGAGTTTCCGTTTCAGGTCAATAAGGCGGCTTGGATTGAAAAGGTGGCGGAATTGGTAAATGCGGGCCGACTTGATGGGATTGCTGATTTGCGGGATGAAAGCGATCGCGATGGGATTAGAGTTGTGATTGAACTCAAACGGGAATTTGCCCCAGAAACAGTTTTGGCTCGTCTTTATCAACAAACTGACTTGCAAACTAATTTTGGCGCGATTTTGTTGGCAATTGTCAATGGGCAACCCCGACAGTTGACTCTTAGGCAACTTTTGCGGGAATTTCTGGATTTTCGAGAGGTGACTCTGACTC
Source organism: Oscillatoriales bacterium (assembly GCA_043718495.1). Lineage (GTDB taxonomy): Bacteria > Cyanobacteriota > Cyanobacteriia > Cyanobacteriales > Microcoleaceae > Microcoleus. The sequence goes on from JAYSVM010000170.1 coordinate 19,409, forward strand.
GTCGCTACAATTGCGAGTTGCAGGCGGCAGAACGCCGGTGTCATATTGTCGAAGGGCTGATGTTGGCTTTGAATAATCTTGATGTGGCGATCGATATTCTCCGCAATGCTCCTGATGGTACTACTGCTAAGGCAAATTTTCAGATTCGGCTCAATTTGAGCGAAAGTCAATCTGATGCGATTTTATCGATGCCGATGCGCCGACTGACTGGTTTGGAAAGGCAAAATTTGCAGTCTGAGTTGGATGAGTTGTTGGCGAAAATTCAAGAGTTGCAGCGGCTGTTGGGCGACAGACATGAGTTTTTGAAGGCTTTGAAGAAAGAATTCCGATCGCTCAAACGCAAATACAATGACCCGCGCCGGACTAGATTGGTGAATGGGGCTGGGCGTGGGGCCAAGGAGGAATCAAAACTTTCTGGCAAAAACAAATCGGTATTGCCATTGTCAACCGCCGAATTGTCTACGCCTCAGTTGGTGTTACCAATTGTGGAGGCTGAGGAAACAATTGTTGAGTTTAGTCACAAACATTATGTGCGAAGATTACCTCCGGCCGATCCTCTTCGAGGGCTTCGCCAACGCACTCGTGCGAAAAGTCAAAAGTCGGTTCAAGCTTTAGAAAAAAATGAAGATTTTATTGTCACCGCCACCCAGACTAAAACCGATCGCAATTTAGTCGTCTTAATTCCCAGCGGTAAGGCTTACCCGCTGAAAGTCGCAGATATTCCAACTAGCACTGGACGCGATCGAGGAACGCCAATAGTCAGTTTGCTTTCGCCATCAGCCGCCAAAGAAAGTGCCGGTCAAACTTTTTCGGAACTCACCGTCGCACACTTTGTTTTACCTGAAAATTCCGAAGCGACGGACTTAGTAACTCTGACTCAGCAAGGAAAAATTAAGCGTCTCCAACTTTCTGAATTTGCTGACTTGACTAATCGCGGTGTCACTGTGGTTAAACTCAAGGAGGACGATCGATTACGTTGGGCGAGTCTCACCAAGGTTGGCGAACAGGTAGCTATCGCGACGACGGGAGGCCGAGTCCTCAGATTTGAGGTCAATGACGAACAACTGCCGCCCATGGGCCGTACAGCCCAAGGTTCTCAAGCAACAAGGCTGCGAAAGCAAGAGGAGTTGGTGGGTTGTGTGACTGTTAACCCAGATGACAGTTTGGTGCTATTTTCGGAGTTGGGTTGGGCTAAACGAATGCCCGCAGGTTCTGTCCGACTGACTAATCGTGGTGAAATTGGCACTCAAGCTTTCCGTTTTGCTGAACCTAAAGATGTTTTGGTTGGTCTGTTGCGGGCTATTCCGGGTTCTGATGTCAAACTTTTAACTAATACTGGTCGGTTTTTGCGATCGACTACTGATGCTATTGCTTTTTGGGGGAAGGATGCTGCGGGTGAAAGAGTTTTTGACCTCAATCCTGCTGAGAAAATTATCAAAGTTATTAGTTGTCAGTAATTGGTTGACTGTTGACTGTTGACTGTTGATTAATGCCCAATTCCCAATTCCCAATGACCAATTCCCAATTCCCAATTTAAAAATTGTCTGATGGCTAAAGTTGTACTAGAAAATATCTACAAAAGTTTTCCACTCCGCCAAGGAGAACCGGAAAAAGAGGCTAATACCGCTGAAAATGCTTTGCCAGATAGCTCTCACTCCACGTCTAACACGGTTTTGCGGCGGATTAACTTGAGTATCGAAGATGGGGAATTCATGGTGCTAGTGGGGCCTTCTGGCTGCGGGAAAAGCACTTTGCTGCGATCGATCGCTGGTTTGGAAGCGCTGACTGCTGGTAATATCTGGGTAGGCGATCGGCTTGTTAACGATTTGCCTCCTAAAGACCGAGATATTGCGATGGTCTTTCAAAATTATGCTCTCTATCCTCATTTAACAGTTTACGACAATCTGGCTTTTGGATTACGGCGATCGGAAAGGAAAAAGAAGTCATTAGTCATTAGTCAACAGTCATTAGGAAGAAGGAAACCCCACCCTCACCCCTCCCTTGGGGCGAAGAAAGAAGAGATTATTAACCAAAGCAATAATTGGGTTGTTAGTAATTTAGAAAAGTATCAAATTCAGCGTCGGGTTGAGGATTTATTAGTTGGAATAACTCGCAATTTGCCGAAGGGTTTGCGCTATTTGTCAGAAAAGGAAAAGGCTGTGGGAGAACGAGTGATGAAGATTGCTCAATTGCTGCAAATAGAAGCTTTGTTAAATCGTTTGCCGAAACAACTTTCGGGAGGACAAAAGCAGCGGGTAGCTTTGGGTAGGGCTATGGCTCGAAATCCTGAAGTTTTTTTGATGGATGAACCGCTGTCTAATCTGGATGCTAAATTGAGGGGGGAAACTCGATCGCAAATTGTGCAATTGCAGCGACAGTTGGGAACTACAACTATTTATGTGACTCATGACCAAACTGAGGCGATGACTATGGGCGATCGCATTGCGATTATGAATGCTGGTCAAGTTCAGCAAGTAGCTCAACCCCTAGAACTTTACAACAGGCCGGCTAACTTGTTTGTAGCTGAGTTTATCGGTTCTCCACCGATGAATTTTTTGCCTGTGCAGTTTACGGCTCCATTGTTAATTTCTCACCCGCACTTCCGTTTCACTTTACCAGATATTTGGGCAAAAAGTTTACGAAAGTATGATGGTAAATCGCTGATTTTGGGTGTCCGGCCAGAACACCTGACCATTCACCCCCCTGCTACGAAAAATCTTTCCGTTCAAGTGGATGTTGTCGAAGCTTTGGGACACGAAACCTATTTGCGGGTTAGTTTAACGGATGCACCAGCGGTTCGGTTGCAAGTGCGTGTTCCTCCTGAGCGATCGATCAGAGTTGGGGAGGAGCTTTGGCTGGCGATCGCACATGAGAAAATTCACCTATTTGACCCCGATACTGAGTTAGCCATATTTTCTTCAACCGACCGATGATTATCAAAAAGTTGCACTTTTTTCAAGTGTCTGTTATATTTATTTATATAAGCTCACAAAACTTAACGAAAGGAGTTCGCATCATGCAAGAACCAAAACGCAACGCTTGGAATTGGGGCTTTAGTGAAGGAGCCGAAAATTGGAACGGTCGTCTGGCGATGATTGGTTTCTCTGCCGCTGTCATCATCGAATTGGTTTCCGGTCAAGGCGTACTCCACTTCTGGGGCCTGATGTAGTTTTTCAATGGATCCGTTTCAGGAATTACAAAATTTGGGAGTTGTGTTCGACACTCCCAAATTTTTGTGGATATTTTCGAGTAGTCGTCAACGGTTGACCGTAAACGGTTGACCGTCAACAGTCAACTGATAACCAAATCACTCTTTTGGGTGATGCTAGACAAATACTCTAGCGGATATATTCTTTTAAGATGCTGTTACGGTTAGGATGGCGTAACTTCCGCAGAGCTTTAGCCTCTATTTGCCTAATTCGCTCGCGAGTGACGTTAAAGATTTGACCAATTTCCTCCAAGGTCTTCATCCGTCCGTCATCCAAGCCGTACCGCAGTCGAAGTACATCTCGTTCACGCGGGCTAAGGGTATCCAAAACGCTTTCCAAATCTTCGCGTAGCAAGTTTTTAGAGACTTGATCTTCCGGTGTTTCCCCGTCAGATTCAATAAAGTCTCCCAGACGCGAATCTTCCTCTTTGCCGATCGGAGTTTCTAGAGAAATTGGCAACTGTGCAGATTTGGCAATGAAGCGCAACTTCTCGATTGTCATCTCCATTTTAGTAGCTATTTCTTCTTCCGTGGGCTTGCGACCCATTTCTTGAGAAAGAAGTTTGGTAGTTTTCTTAATCCGCGAGATTGTTTCGTAAAGGTGAACTGGCAAGCGAATCGTGCGGGATTGATCCGCAATCGCTCTGGTGATGGCTTGACGAATCCACCAAGTTGCGTAAGTTGAGAATTTATAACCTTTTTCGTGGTCAAATTTTTCAGCCGCCCGAATTAGACCCAAAGAGCCTTCCTGAATCAAATCTTGGAAAGACAAACCGCGGTTCATGTACTTTTTGGCGATCGATACCACCAAACGCAGGTTTGACTGCACCATTTTTTCCTTAGCCCGTCGTCCCACATGAAGTCGGTGACGAAACGCCGGTAGTGCCATCTCCATAGCAGTCGCCCATTCATTGTCTTTGGGCTCGCGGTCTAAGTCCTCTAACAGTTGCTCTCTGACTCGCTCTAATTCTAGCAAATCGGCAATCTTACGCGCGAGTTCAATTTCTTCATCCGCTCGCAGCAGTCGAATCCTACCTATTTCTTGCAGGTAAAGCCGAATAGAGTCTTCTGTATAGTGCTTTTTCTTGGCCTGAGCCCGACGGCGAGCTTTGACACCTTTAGCAGACTTAGTATCTTCTTCCTCGGATTGAGGGTCTGAAAAGTCATCTCGATCATCTTCTTCGTCGATAAACAGTTCCAACTCGCTATCGGGTAGAACGCTTTCGGCGTTCCGAAGCGAATCGATTGTTTCCATTTGGGGTTTGATTTTGGTTTCAAGTACGGTGTTTGCCTGGATCATGCCGCCTTCCTCATGCTCCTGAATTGAAGAATAAATAACAGTCGAATAGTATCTGTTTAGCTTTGAATTCTGATGAATTCGTTTAATCAGAACGCTTGGGAATAAAAATTTCCTCAAACCAACGATCGATATTTTTGGCCATATTTAAATCTCGATTCTTTTTATGTCCAAAATCTGGACACATCTAGACTCGATCTTTAAGAGGCATTTTGTGGCGATGATTGCCACAGATAGAACTTTTGGTTCGCCTGCTGCTTTCACGAGCAATTGTCAGATATCACAGTTGCACGGCTAGTTTTTGCCACCCTGGATGCCCGCTTGTTTTACCAAACACAAAACTTTTGGTCTGAAGCACCAAATGGTTAGTATTGGATCTTGCAAAGACCTTTTTGATTGTAGCCGTTCTCACAAAAAATGGAACTTGTTTTCGATTTTTTGTCAAGAACTAGGACAACTTTGTCAGCTTAGCTTAACAATACGGACTAATTGCTGGCTGGGCTAAATCCTCAGAATCGTCCACAATAACTTTGGAACTTGAGATCGGGGTTGTTTTCTGCGAATATCTGGGTGAACGGGTGCGGCGTAGCCGTCCAGACAGTGAGCAGAAAGTTTTTGACTTGCCGGAATTCCGGCTGTAATTCGTGTAGATGCACTCATCTTTACCCTGTTTCCCTGAATTGAATCATGCTCAATGCGCGATCGAGTAAAGCTTACGAACTTTACTGGTGAGTCGGTCACTCTGGATTAGAGGCCGAGGATTACCCCAAATGAAGCGTTGCGGGTTTAGTAGTGCAACAGGGGGCTTTCTTTGTTAAGTTAGCTCAAATCTCCGAAATTGGGTCTAAATTTAACGTTAAATCACATTAAGTTCTTAACGTCATATTCTCATTTAAGCAGTTTGACACGAGTTTGTCGCGTCAAGAGTCAAAATCATCTCGATAGATTCTACCGAGAGTTAGCTCTCTTGGCAACTCCTGGCTGCAAATCTTGCCATAACTTTCTGACTTTCGGCGAACACTTACGCGATCGCAATCTCTCATAAAAGTAATACGGGATGCGAGAAACGAGCGAGTCTTTAGACCTGAGAGGGAAGCGACTCGTGCGGTTTTAACCGCCGTGGTATTAAAAATGTACTATTATCTAGATAAAGTAGTTAGTAACTATCGCTTGACGATTGGTGACTAAGTAGACGGCGTTTGACGGTCGTAGCGAGAGTTTTATTCTGTCAGCAGAATCGAGGGTGTCTTTAGACCTGAGAGTGTCAAAAATCATACAATTCGCAATTTCTGCGACAGCCAACTTCACACTTTCTTTATATATATCGTCATAATGTGAAGATTCGATTAAGACATTTTATAAATTTTAGGTAAAATTGCTCAATAAAGGCTTTTGTATTGGATTACTGATTCCGCAGTTTAGGATTAACAAACTCATTCAATCCTTCTCCCACCAAAGACAATCCGACTACCATCAAAGTCATCGCCAAACCAGGAAACAAAGCCGTCCACCAAATGCCTGTAGGTAGCGCATCCAAAGCTAAGCGCAAATCATGTCCCCATTCAGGAGTTTCTTCGGGAAGTCCCAAACCCAGAAATCCTAAACCTCCCAAGGTTAAAATTGCATCGGCGGCGTTGAGTGCGAAGAGCACTGGTACGCTCTGAATGACGTTTAGAAATAGGTAGCGGGAAAGCACTGTCAAAGTGTCAGCCCCCATTGCTCGTGCAGCTTCGACAAATAGTTCAGTTTTGACACTGGCGGTGTGATTTCTGACAACGCGGTAGTATTGAGGGATGTAGGAAATGCTTAGGGCGATCGCAGCATTCAAAACTCCTTTCCCTACGACAAAGGCTAAAGTCAAAGAAAGTAGCAATCCCGGCAAAGTATAAATGGTATCCATGAAAAATAACAAGATGCGATCGAGCTTACCGCCCAAATAACCGCTAACCAATCCCAACGGTACACCGATCAATAAACTCAAAGTCGTCGCTAAAATCACCACTTGCCAAGCAGCACGAGAAGCAAACAGCGTGCGGGAAAAAACATCATAGCCACTGCGGCTAGTACCAAACCAGTAACTCCCTGATGGCGGTTCGTGGATGGGGTTAATCAAAGCATCCGTCGGATTTAGCAGCCATCCCCAAGCCTGCATAGTTGGAGCAAAAATGGCTATCAATACAAACACAGCAGTTATTGCCAAACCTACCCACATCATTTGCATTGACAGAGTTGTCGGTGCGGCAAGGTTGAGAAATTTTGGTAGTCGGAGTCGGCCTTGAGTCATTATTAATGATGGGGAATCGGGAATCGGGAATTGGGAATTGGGAATTGGGCATTGGGAATTGGGAATTGGGAATTGGGAATTGGGCATTGGGAATTGGGCATTGGGAATTGGGCATTGGTAGCGCCCTCTCCCCCTCTCTTCCTTCTTCCTTCTTCCTTCTTCCTTCTTCCTTACTACAAATTACTAGCAATTAACTCACGATACTGGCTTTTTGGCTTAACTCCCTTGAGTTCCGTCACCAAAGCCTTGTCCTTGAAATACTGAATCGTCGGTGTACCAGTAACACCAGCATTTTCAGCAATTTCTGGATCTTCTTCGATGTCAATTTCCACATAATGAATTTTGCCATCAAACTCATCTACTACCTTGCTCAAAATCGGCTTGAGACTGTGGCAAGGCCCGCAAGTTGGAGAAGAATATTTGACCACAATCAGCCGATCGCTATCGTGGAACAACTTCCGCAAAGCATAACCTCCTTCATGTCGCGTCTCTTTGATATCAAAATTCTCGCTGGTTTCGCGCACTCTGGGAGTTTCCGCTGCTGCTGGAGGTTTCTCCGATTCCTCAGTTTGATGGAATTCCTGAGTTAAACCATTGGCAGACAACCAACGTTCTGCCAACATCGCACCCATACAACCGCTACCAGCAGCAGTGATTGCTTGACGAAACTCGTGGTCTTGGACATCGCCGACAGCGTAAACTCCCTCGACGCTAGTTTCTACAGAACCATGTTTGGGAGCTATGTAGCCGATTTGGTCGAGTTCTAGTTGACCTTGGAATAAGACTGTATTGGGAGTATGACCGATCGCATAAAACAACCCACTCACAGCCAAATCGCTTTCGGCACCAGTTTCAGTATTTCTGACTTGAATTCCTGCAAGTTTGCCATTGCCGTAAACATCCACAGGCTCAGTATTCCAGTGCACAGTAATTTTGGGATTGTTCAAAACCCGGTCTTGCATAGCTTTGCTGGCTCGCATCGATGATGAGCGCACCAACATATGAACGTGAGAACCATATTTGGTTAAATAAACTCCTTCTTCTGCCGCTGTGTCGCCACCACCGATAACTGCTAATTCTACATTTTTGAATATCGGTGTCGCTCCGTCGCAAATCGCACAGGCAGATATTCCTAAATTCCAGTATTTTTCTTCACTGGGTAGGTGTAGTCTTTTCGCTGTTGCGCCTGTAGCTATTACTATAGTGTGAGTTTTGATTTCCCTGTCTTCCGATCGCACTGTAAACGGCCGCTTTGTTAAATCAACGTAAGTTACATCTTCCGTGTATAACTCAGCACCCCAACGCACGGCTTGAGCTTTCATCCGATCCATTAGTTGTGGCCCGGTGATGCCTTCGGGGAAGCCGGGGAAGTTTTCAACTTCTGTGGTGGTCATCAGTTGACCGCCGGGAATACCTCCCATTTGGTAGCCTTCAAAGACGACGGGTTTCAGGTTTGCTCTTCCGGCGTAGATGGCGGCGGTGTAGCCTGCGGGACCTGAGCCGATAATTACTAGATTTTCTACGGTTTGTTTGGTCATAGCTATTTAGTTGAACTCATAACGACTTCGTTTTATCAATTGTAGCAGCGATCGAGTATATGCATCTATTGTTGAGGGATTGAGGGCGATCGGGACAATTCAACCTAGTTTGATAAGCAAAAACGATAGGAAAAGTAATTTAGTTTTAAATGTTCAATCAATCTCCGAAAACCCCCAAAATTACCATGCCTCACTGTTGATTCCATTCTCAATTACTTGACGAATTTGCGACGTTTGAGGTACTATACAATTTAGATACTCAAGCGGTGCTATGACTATTTTTTGACACTTAGCCTGAAGCCCTTTCTGTGTATAGAATTAGTAAAATCGCCAAATGCAATAATGACAATTTCCGATGCAAAATTCGCATTTTTCAGTTTAAGAATTGTGAATAAAAATGTGGCTGATTTGACAAGATACAGGTATTGTGATATGTAAGGTGCGATCGGGGAAAGTTGGATTAAGATTTTTACATTCTTCCCGGTAGAAGATGATTTACTTCTTTCTTCTAATTCTGACTTCGTGTCCTTCGCGCCTTCGCGGTTCAATAATTCTAAATAAATTTTATGCAACGAGTTTTGGAACCAGAAGTGATGGATTCCTTGGAAGAGGCTCTAGAATACGATTCGATGGACTTTACTGAGGTTAATGCTGCTTTTGCTAAGAGTGCGACTGCTTTGGGGCCGATTTTTGGAAACGTTTTGGATGCTGGGACGGGTACGGCGAGAATTCCGATCGCCCTTTGTGAATTGCGGCCAGAATGGAAATTGACCTGCATTGACTTATCCGCAAATATGCTGAAAGTGGCGGCCGAGAATGTGGAAAGGGCTGGTGTGCGATCGCAAATTAGTCTGGAATTAATTGATGCGAAGGCAATGCCTTATCCTGACAACTATTTTGATATGGTGATTTCCAACAGTATTATCCACCATTTGCCCGATCCTCTGCCTTTTTTGCAGGAAGTCCGGCGGGTGTTGAAGCCGAATGGAGCAATTTTTTTACGGGATTTACTGCGATCGGAAACACCGGAAATTAGGAATAATTTAGTCAAGCTTTATGCGGGAGATTGCAACTCGCATCAGCAACAGTTATTTAGCGATTCGCTACAAGCGGCTTTTACCCTGGACGAAGTTGAGACAATGGTGGAAACTGCCGGCTTAGAGAGGTTGAGGATTTATGAATCTTCAGACAGACACTGGACGGCTGAACGTGCTTGGTGCGAGACTTTGTAGAAAGGCGCGATGGCTACGCCCCGGCTTGCGCCTACGAGCTTAACCTGTATCCAATCTAAAATCTAATATCCTCAATCTAAGATTACCCGATCGCGCCCTTGGTCTTTTGCCTGATATAGCGCCCGATCTGCTGCTGCAATCAAATCTTTCTGGGCAATGTGCGATCGGGGAAACGTACTCGCCACCCCCAAACTCAGTGTGACACAACCAACATGAGATTGCAGATGTTCAACTGCTAAGTTTTTCACCCAGACTCGAACTTGCTCTGCAATATAGACAGCAATCTCAGGTTTGGTGTGAGGCAAAACGATCACAAATTCTTCACCTCCGTAACGAGCCACCAAAGCCTCCTCCAAAACTTCCCCCGCTGAGTCACTTACAGCTTCCACAATCGTTTTTGCTACCTGTTGCAAACAACCATCTCCAGCTTGATGTCCATAGCTATCATTATATTTCTTAAAAAAATCAATATCGCATAAAATTAAAGATATTTCTGCTTCCTCTTGACCTAGTTGTTCCCACTTTTGCTCTAAGTATTCATTAAAACGGCGACGATTTGCCACTTGAGTTAAACCATCTGAGTTAGCAAGGCGATATAATTCTGAGTTAGCCACTTCTAACTCAGACTTAGTAACAGATAAATTGTAATAAAGTTCGCTAATATACCAAGTCGCTTGTTGGTGAATTTGTGATAAAGCTAACAGCACTTGATGTACATCCAACAGTCGGTAAATTCGAGGCTCTAGCTCAACAACAATCGGCTCGTACAGATGTTCTGGCAAACGCTGTACTGCTCTCTGAGCTGCCATGACAATTAAGGCCACTCCTGGTAAAATCAAAATATCTGTTTGAGCCATCTTATACAGAGCTAGAATCGGTCGGCCAGCAAATGTATCTACTCCGTAAGGGCGACTCATATGCTCCATAAATCGCCGTCGCGATAGCATACCTAAAAATTCTCCTTTTTCGGTCAATATCACTCCCGGAAGCAACGGGTAATCTCGAAACAACCTAGCTACTTCTTTGTTTAAGAAACAAGATTCAACCTGAAAATCAAATACCGATAAATCCTTAAGGGTAGACTCTAAAGAGAGAGTTGTTGGTAGTTTCTCCGGCGAGATAGGTGAGGCGCTAAATTTAACAGACACAACGCATACCCAAATGAACAATACACTGGCAACAAAGCTAATGTTACATATTAGCTTATTTTAACATTAATCTTTGAAAATCAACTGTATTGTTGATTACATAGCTCTTGAACTAAATAGCTTTGGCGACTGCTACCAGCCCCAAGTTCCCATCCCTCCTTTAAAGGGCCCGATAATATCTTTGGTAATCCAGCCACCATAAAAATCACCTAATTGAGCCTGCACTAATTCCCCGTCCACATAACAGGCATCCATCCGACTCGGATAAACAGCCACATAATCTTTAATAGCCTCAAAAACCTGATGAGGATTGGTATAAAACCAACCCACATTTATCGCTTCTTTGTCTCCTACCGTCACAGTATAATAGCTCGCTTGTCCCTTCCATTCGCACCACGACCCCTGTAAAGTTGTGTGCAAATATTGCATTTGAATATCATCGGGAGAAATATAATACGAGGGAGGGTGACTTGTCTCCAATACCCTAAACGCGCGGTGCGTGTCGGCAAGTTTCAGGCCATTAAAAATTATCTGTATGTGCTTGGTCGATGCTTCAAGACGAGGCGGGCGCGGGTAATCCCAAACAGACTCTTGACCGAAACCAGGTTCTATGCGATCACTATTCACTGCCAAAATCTCCCTGATCTGATACAGTTGTAGCCAATATCAACCCTTTTTAACAAAGATCGAAAATTCAGATCTGTTTACAGTCTGTACGATCGCTAAGTATAGCACCTGTACTCAAGTCGTCCGCCATCAAAATTTTAAAATTGAGTCGGGCAGCTTGCAACAATCACATCTATGGAAACTCCCTTTAACATCACCCTGTTGATGGTCATGACCGTCACCTGTGGTATCAGCGCTCAAGTTCTGGCCGCTTACTTGAAAGTTCCGGCGATCGTCTTTTTGCTCTTGTTCGGTATTTTAGCAGGGCCAGACTGCTTGGGATTGCTACACCCAAATTTGCTCGGCAGCGGTTTGGAAGTGATGGTTTCGCTTTCCGTAGCCCTAATTTTGTTTGAAGGTGGCTTGAATTTAGAATTGCGAGACTTAGGACGGGTTTCCGGCAGTATCCGCAACTTGGTCACTTTCGGCACTTTAATTACCCTGATCGGTGGGGGAATGGCTGCCCACTGGTTGGGAGAGTTTCCCTGGCCGATCGCATTTTTGTATGCTTCTCTGGTAGTAGTCACCGGCCCAACAGTCATCGGCCCTTTGCTCAAACAGGTTTCTGTTGACAAACAAGTCGCCGCTTTACTAGAAGCCGAAGGAGTTTTAATCGATCCGGTCGGCGCGATTCTGGCAGTATTGGTACTGAATATTATTTTAAATGGTAATGCCGACTTACTGATTTTGTTCCGAGATTTAATCGTGCGATTAGGAGTCGGCACAGTTGTCGGAGTTGCCGGAGGTTGGCTGCTAGGATTTATTCTTAAGCGATCGCAATTTCTCTCAGAAGACCTCAAAAATTTAGTAGTATTAGCCGGATTGTGGGGATTATTCGGATTAGCAGAAGAACTCCGCAGCGAATCTGGATTAATGGCAACGGTACTCTCCGGTATAGTCCTCAGATCCGCCTCAGTCCCAGAAGAAAGGCTACTGAGGAGGTTTAAAGGTCAACTCACAGTCCTGGCTATTTCTGTGCTATTCGTGTTGTTGGCGGCAGATTTATCCCTCGCTAGTGTAGTTGCGCTGGGTTGGGGAAGTGTGTTCACAGTCTTAGCACTAATGTGGATAGTGCGACCGATTAACATTTGGCTGTGTACGCTCAATAGTGGACTGAATTGGCGACAGAAATTATTTGCTTGTTGGGTAGCGCCAAGGGGAATTGTCTCAGCTTCGATCGCATCTTTATTTGCCATTTTGCTCACCCAGCGAGGAATCAACGGCGGCGACTCCATCAAAGCCTTAGTTTTCCTGACAATTATCATGACAGTTTTCGTGCAAGGGCTAACCGCAGGAAGAATGGCTCAACTATTAGGAGTAACATCGAAATCCGCCACCGGTGCTGTCATTGTCGGGTCAAATCCTTTGAGCCGATTAATTGCTCGCTTATTTCAAGAACGCGGCGAATCTGTAGCAATTATAGACACTAACCCCGAAGCTTGTCAAGAAGCAGAACGAGAAGGTTTGCGAGTGTTTTTGAGCAGTGCTCTTGACCACAGTATTTTGGAAGCAGCCGGACTTGCCTCAATGGGAACTTTTTTGGCAATGACCAACAACGGTGAGGTAAACTTAGTGTTAGCTCAACGCGCCGCAGAAGAGTTTGCACCACCGAGAGTTTTAGCAATGTTTCCCAAAGATCCCCAAGGGAATACCGCTGCAAATAATACTAAGATTAATCAAGCCTTTGTCTCCGATTTGTCGCTGAAGGATTGGAACGAATATCTGATTGACAAAGAAGTTAAACTGGGAGAAACTGAGTTAAAAAGTTCCGGATTAGAGTTCCAGGTAGCTCACTTGCAAGCTTTAGTTCGAGCTGGTGAGTTAGTCCCACTGCTGTTGGAAAGACAGGGATATTTGCAAGTAGTTTCGGCTGGCGAGATTTGGCAAGCAGGCGATCGAATTATCTATTTGCTGCACGATCCGACACCGAAATTATTAAAAAGATTGTCCGGTTCGTCTCAGTCTCGCTTGACTTTAGAAAAGCATCCGGTAGTGGAAGAAGTACCGATTCCTGCTCAGGTTTTAGAGGATGTTTTGGAGGAAGTTATAGTCGAGAAGGAATCAGAAGTTTTGTTGCCGCCAGTCTCGCGATAGGGAAAGAGAGGGAGAAGAGGAAAGGGGGAAAGAGGGAGAGTGGGAGAAGCGGAAAGAGGGAAAGGATTTTTGATATGCGATCGAAACATACAATTTAGCTGTACGGGGGATTGACTTTTCTGTATAGATTCCGACTGGACGCTTTGCTGTGCCACTCTCATTGCGGACTCCCACAAATTTTTTTTGCAGACTCTTTCGTCCGGGTCGATAATTCCTGCATCTTTCAATACCTCTGTCAGCAATTTCCACAAATGATAAGCAACGTATCGCGCTAAGTAGCATATTTGATAGTTCTGCGCGATCGCATAATTATCCTTGATCTCTTGGTATGTCAAACCATCTAACACTCCTTGAATAATTGCTCGCTGTAAGCGGTTCAATGGTTCGCCTCTCTTTTCCTGTACCAGTTTATCTAGAATGTTTGTAGCTGATTCTGCATTCATAAAAGTTACGCAGTAAGTTGACAGTTGATAGATGATTTAGCTTAAATCTTAAGCAACCCAGATGGAAAATTCATTCGTTCTACCCACAGAGTTGATGAGGTATGAGGTGCAAGATTGATTGCGGGAAGGTGCAAAGAGATAACTCGGCGGTTGAAACGATGTCTACACAAACAAAGAAATTAGGAGACGGCAGTGCCGTGTCCCTACAATGTTATTTTGCGTAGGGACAAAGAAAGAAATTAGGAGACGGCAGTGCCGTGTCCCTACAATGTTATTTTGCGTAGGGAAACGGCACTGCCGTCTCCTCTATGATTTCTCATTCCGCCTCCCCAATCAGAGTAAATGCCGCCCAATTTCGCGGCTGGGGATGAGTTTTCATCGTGGTTAACATTGCCTGCCGCAATGCCTGTGCTTTATTCGGATTCTTCTGCAAGTTTTGATAAAATGCCTGCATCAATTCGGATGTCGGCGCATCGGGAACCGCCCATAAAGAAACAATCACACTCGGCACTCCTGCCGAAATCAAAGCGCGCGATAAACCAATTACTCCATCCCCGGTAATTCTGCCTTCCCCAGTGTTGCAGGCACTCAAAACGACTAAATTTGCTTGCAGTTTCATGTCGAAAATCTCTTCTGCTGTCAATAAGCCGTCATCGCTACCAGAAGGAGCCAGGGCGATCGCACTTCCCAATCCGCGCACATCATCCAGCAATCCATGGGTGGCGAGGTGAATAATCGATGCTTGGGGCATTTTTTGGACGATCGCAGCTTTTGTCCCTTGTGCGCCTGTGATGGCTTGGGTTTTGAGCAGAGGGGCGATCGCTCTAGCTTCAGCTTCGGCCCCAGGTAGAGGAGACAATTGCCGTTTGGGCTCTCCGGGATAGGCAGACACACTCGGCATCGTGGGATTGCCCAAGACTAGAGCGTTACTGCTGTTAGGTTGCTTCTGTGCTAACTTCTCTCGTTGTTGTCGGGTTAATGCCAGAACTTGAATCGAAGGGGCGGTGAGAATGGTGTGTTTTTCGATTAAGTAAGTGCCGTTGGCATCTTTGAGGGCGGGGAAGGGCACCTGGAACAGGGAATCTTGGGGAATGAAGATGACGTGGGCATTGGGATCTTTTGGTAGGAGGCTGGCAATGGGATCGATCAGCAGTTGATGTAGCGTCGGTAAGTCTGGTTGGGGTTGGGTGGAGCCAAGACTGCTGCGACTGCGGACGGCGAGGAATTCTTGATTGCCAATAATTAAGCTTCTTAGGGAGGCGTTGTTTTTCTGCCAAAGGGGTTTGAGGTCAACTTGGCGGAATGTGATTTCGCCCGTGGGTTGAATTACCCAAATGTAGAGCGCGGATTCTCGCCATTCGCTTTTTCCCTGAATCTGGAACTCGTCATAGATTATGGAATACTGCACCAAAGTGGCGTTTTGTGCTTTCGCTATTTGGCGGATTTGATCCTGGTTGGGAGCCGCGGCGATGACCGAATTGGCATCACCTGTTGATAAGCGCTGTGTAAGTAGATCGACAAAGGCACGAGCACGTCCCCGTTCGGCAATTTCTAACGCGGCGATCGGGTTATTCTGAGCCACCCTGACTCGTTGTAGAAGGCGATAAGTGCGAGCTTGTCTTTCAAAGATGGAGATTTTATTCGCGTCGTTGGAGCCGAGCATTTGACGCATTGATTCCCAAACTTTAATGGCATCGAACAGCATTTTTTCAGCTTCTGTGGGGTTGCCAGCTTTCAATAAAGCAAATCCGAGGTTGTTAAGTGCATTCCCTTCCCCTTGGCGGTCTTTAATTTCGCGGGCGATCGCTAACTGTTGCTGTGTATACTCAATGGCTTTGGCATAGTTGCCCAGATAGAGGTAAGCGAGTCCCAAATTGCCCAGTGCTGAACCTTCTCCTCGGCGGTCTTTAATTTCGCGGGCGATCGCTAACTGTTGCTGTGCATACTCAATGACTTCGGCATAGTTGCCCAGAGAGCCGTAAGCGATACCCAAATTGCCCAGTGCCAGACCTTCACTTTGGCGGTTTTTAATTTCGCGAGCGATGGCTAAATATTGCTGTGTATAATCAATGGCTTTGGCATAGTTGCCGAGATAGCGGTAAGTTTCTCCCAAAATGCCCAGTGCTGAACCTTCTCCTTGGCGGTTTTTAATTTCGCGGGCGATGGCTAAATATTGCTGTGCATACTCAATGGCTTTGGCATAGTTGCCCAGATAGCGGTAAGCACTTCCCACAATGCCCAGCGCTGAACCTTCTCCTTGGCGGTCTTTAATTTCGCGAGCGATGGCTAAATATTGCTGTGCATACTCAATGGCTTTAGTATGGTTGCCCAGAGAAGCGTAAGCACTTCCCAAATTGCCCAGTGCGCTACTTTCTACAAGGCGCTCTTTAATTTCGCGGGAGATCGCTATACTCTGCTGTGCATACTCAATGGCTTTGGCATAGTTACCCAGAGAGTGGTAAGCACCTCCCAAAATGAACAGTGCCATAGCTTCCCCACGGTGGTCTTTAATTTCGCGGGCGATGGCTAAATATTGCTGTGCATACTCAATGGCTTTAGTATGGTTGCCCAGAGATTGGTAAGCGAGTCCCAAATTGCCTAGTGCTGCACTTTCCCGTTGTCGGTTTTTGAGGGCGCGATAAATTTGCAGTGCCTGTTGAAAGGAATTCAGCGCTGCTGGGAATTGGCTAGTCTGAATCTGTTGAAACCCCTGCTGCAATAGCCGATCGCCCTCTGCTTGACGAGTATCCATAGTTTGAGCAATAGTCGGGAGTGAGGAGTGTACAGGAATGTAAAAGGCAACAGACAACAGGCAAAAGGCGAGAGGAAAGAGAAAGCCCGATCGCACTTTACGATTACTGGATTTAAATAGTGTTAGCGAGAAAGGCTGCATGGGATTTTAGGGTTTAGGTTGCGGGAGTTGGCGCTGTTGTTCGATCGCCCTAATTTGTCGCAATCGATCGCTCCAATCTTTCAAAGGTTCAGCTTCCGAATTAGCCAGAGCATCTAGCAATTCCAGCACAGACGCTTGGCTTTGAGAAGTCCCAGAGGCTTTGCGCGCTTCGGTGATCGCGTCATACCACAGCCCAGCCTTGGCATACAGATCGATCCGCTGTTGGGGAGTTTGGGCGGCTGC
This sequence comes from Oscillatoriales bacterium, assembly GCA_043718495.1. Lineage (GTDB taxonomy): Bacteria > Cyanobacteriota > Cyanobacteriia > Cyanobacteriales > Microcoleaceae > Microcoleus. The sequence goes on from JAYSVM010000170.1 coordinate 36,455, forward strand.
AAGTTGAGTCTGCAACGACGCCGCAGGCCCAACGACTTGGATTTCTGCCGCCGCCACCACATTCCGCGAAGGAACATTCCGATCGCAGATCAACACCACTTGCCACTGATAGGATTGCCCGATCGACAGTTGGGGCCCATTTGCAGGCAAAGCAACGGACATGATTCCTGGCTGACTCTCCATCTCGGTTCTGTAGAGTAGTTGTCCCGATCGAGTAAACAGCCGGAATTGCAACGGACGAGAAGTGCGATCGGGTACAAACCAGGTAAAAGTCGGATGCCCGGAAATCGTCTGTCCCATATGGCTAAACGGCACCAAAGCAGTCAATACCGCCGCTGAATCACCTTCGCAACTGCCGCCGCGAGTGGTATTCGTGCCTGTTTCTTTCGGTTTAGAAGGGTTTGGAGGAGGAGTGTATTTTGCCAGCGCTACGATCGGAATCCAGAACGAAATACTCAGGATTAAACTCGCAATTCCGGCAGAGTAAATGGTTCGACGCTTCAATCCGTGAGTCATCATCTGAATCCTCTCTGTAACTATTTTCTACGGTAATCGACAATACACAAACATAATAGAGGACTGTCCGCAAACAAGACTTGCGGGAAGGTGCAAGATATTGGGAATTGGGAATGGGGAATTGGGAATTGGGAATTGGTAAGGTTTTACTGAATCTGCAATATAGAGGAGACGGCAGTGCCGTGTCCCTACGCCATATTTGTAGGGAC
>JAYSVM010000018.1:0-8189 GCA_043718495.1 Oscillatoriales bacterium
TTGCCATCAAAGTCGCTTCGTTGTTATTCAATTTTAGCGCTCGTTTAACAGCAAACATATAACTTTCTCAAGCGTGATGAACTATGGATAAGTTTAGTAAACTATTTGGCACTTAAGTTTTGCTCTTTAACTTTGATTAATAAAGTTCAGGTGCACTGTGGCGCACCCTGCAAACTTGGAAAATTTATTAAATTAAAAATAGTATCAGCACCCGACATCGCACGATCGCAACTCTGCTTCAGCGCCCGCTCTCAAAATTCATCCCAATCTTAAGATATCGCGAACGTAAGCTTTGCCCCAAACTAACACAACTAGCATCAAACCGAGTTCGACCGGCCAAGGACACACCGCCACAAACCAAATTAACGAAAACACTCCAATAATTGCAGCTATGGGGGCTGGAATCCCGTCCAGCGTTCTTCTGTCAGTCCCTGTAGTAATCACCGCAGCCACCAAAAAGAGACTTAAGGGAATCAAGCAAGTTACGATCATCGTTTTTACCCCATCAAAAATTTTGTATGTGATCTACAACACCATATTGTAACAATACATAAAAATCTCAGAAATCCACAATTAAACAAGATATTCTTAAAAATTATGTACTCAGTAATCTGGTGCAAGCTTTGTAATTTTTATTTTCGCCCCCAATTACGTAAAAAGCATTGGCCAAAAGGCCATATTTTTGATTGGTTTGCGTGCAGCGCGCGCACCCGTACCACCTCTACTGAGCATCGCACTCAGTTACCGTAGAGCGCCAATCAATGCTGGGCAAGTTTTTCGGCAAGCCAGAACTCAGATAACAGCGATCGCACCTGTATGCTTGGAAAAGTGCCAAATGGATTAATGGCATAGAGCTTATGCATCTGTTGAGTTCAGGGCTCGACTAAATTTTTGAGTAAACCTACGTGTCTTACCTAAAAAGTACACTACTTTAACTCGTATACGTAAGTCTTCCACCAAAAAAATCCCGGTTTCTTGTTAATATCAGATTGTTCCAAAAATCAAACAGTGTGAGAGGAACCGTATTTGCGCGTAAGTGTTAGCTGTTTCTAGACTCAGATGAGCGATTGCAGAAAAGATCAACACCAAATCGGTCACCAATAAATTTGGTACGAGCTGCCTCGATGCCTGTGATGCTAAGATAGCAAGGCACAACCCCGATATTGTTTGTGTTTATTTGTAGATAGCGATCGCCAGATAGTCCATCAGATTCATCGGATTTATAAAGCCTGCATAAAGCATTGATGAAGAGTCTGTAACAACTAGCCTAAAGTGCCAACAGTATCGAAAAAATAGCTGATAATCAAATCATGGAAATCGTCCACTAAAAACAAAAGCTTATGAACACCAAACTCTTATCCGTCCTCACAGCCACCGCAGCCGCCACAGCTCTGTTTGGTGCAAGTGCTCCAGCCCAGGCCTTCTCCTTCGGCACCAGCGGCATCACATTCGGTCAAGATCAAGATGTCGAGTTTAAATTCAAAGAGTCTCACGGTGGGTATACTTCCTCTTTGGGAATTTACAGCGTGAACGGCTTCACACTCGCTAACGTTGCCAACTTATTTTCGGAAACTAAATCCTCAGACAACGGCAGCGCTAACGAATGGAAAGGAACTTTGGGCAATACCGTCTTGGGTTCTGGCAAGGTAGTGTTCAAATTCTTGGCAAATCAAGTTTACACCTTGGGACTCTCCAGCCGCGGCGCCGGCATGGTCTACTCGACATCTGGGCTGAACTTGAACGTCGCCTCTACCGGCAGCCAGCAAGCCGTGTTTGGCGCCGCCGTGCCGCTGTGGAACGCACTCAACACAGCAACAACGAACAGCTTCGGAGCTGCGGGAAATTACACAAACGGAGCAGGTTCTCTTTCTAAGGGAGGCACGCTGATCTCCTTTGACGATCGCGGCGGCGGAAATGACAAAGACTTCCAAGACTTCACCGTGAGCGCAGAAGCAGTTCCCGAACCGATTACAATGACTGGTTTGGCTCTTGGTTTGGGCGGCTTGATTTCAGCCCGCCGTCGTCGCAACAAAGCAGTTTCCTAGTGTTTTGTAAGGCTTGCGAGTTAATAAATTAATTGTGAAAAAATTAATAAACTTTGAAGGCGCGCCGATCGGATATCGGCTCGCCTTTTAGTTTTTAATTATCTCAAATCTCAAATCCATTGACTACGGGTTACCTACATCAAGTCCGGGAACTTGCAGCGACCTAGGTGAATCTGGTACAACTGATAGAGTTGAATAATTTCCAAGAAATTACATAAAATGGTTGCAACATTAGTTCAGATTAAACACGAAGTCAAAGACCTGTCCCTAGCCCCCTTGGGAAAACAACGCATCGAGTGGGCCGGCCGGGAAATGCCGGTGTTGCGCCAAATTCAAGAACGCTTCGCTAAAGAAAAGCCCTTCGCAGGCATCCGAATTTCAGCTTGTTGCCACGTTACGACAGAAACAGCCCATTTGGCGATCGCCCTGAAAATGGGCGGCGCAGACGCTGTACTTATTGCCAGCAACCCCTTGAGCACCCAAGATGACGTAGCAGCTTGCCTAGTGGCAGACTACGGCATTTCCGTCTACGCCCTGAGAGGAGAAGACGCAGCCACCTACGAACGTCACGTTAACACAGCCCTCGACCACCGTCCCAACATCATCATCGATGACGGTAGCGACGTAGTAGCAGCCCTAATCCAACATCGCCCTGACCAAATTTCCGACTTGATCGGAACCACCGAAGAAACCACCACAGGCATCGTGCGTCTGCGGGCGATGTTGAAAGACGGTGTGCTGACTTTCCCAGCAATGAACGTCAACGACGCCGACACCAAGCACTTCTTCGACAACCGCTACGGCACCGGTCAATCCACCCTAGACGGCATTATCCGCGCTACCAACATCTTGTTAGCCGGTAAAAATATTGTGGTTGCAGGCTACGGTTGGTGCGGTAAAGGCACGGCACAACGGGCTCGCGGCATGGGCGCTAACGTAATTGTCACTGAAATTGATCCGATTCGGGCGATCGAAGCAGTCATGGACGGCTTCCGCGTCATGCCAATGGACGAAGCAGCCACCGTCGGAGACATTTTCATCACCGTCACCGGCAACAAACACGTCATTCGTGCCGAACATTTCGACACCATGAAAGACGGCGCAATGGTTTGCAATTCCGGTCACTTCGACATTGAAATTGACCTCAAATCCCTCGGCGCAAAAAGCACTGGCGTCAAGACAGTGCGTTCTTTCACCCAAGAATACCGCCTCAATAATGGCAAGTCGATTATTGTCTTGGGCGAAGGCCGTTTGATCAACTTAGCCGCCGCCGAAGGACATCCTAGCGCCGTGATGGATATGAGCTTTGCTAACCAAGCCTTAGCCGCCGAACATCTTGTTACCAACAAAGGCAAACTAGAGCCAGGTATTCACTCAATTCCTGTAGAAGTTGACAAAGAAATTGCCCGTCTGAAATTGGAAGCAATGGGTATTTACATTGATACCTTGACTGCCGAGCAAATTGAGTACACCAACTCTTGGACTTCGGGCACTTAATCGTAGTATTGAGTTGTAGGAGCAATCCCATTGCTGACAACTTAAGATTAAATAAACCGATAATCTTTCTTGTTGGTGTCGAAGTCTAGATCCCCCCTAACCCCCCTTAATAAGGGGGGAACCGGAATCTTCTCAAAGTCCCCCTTCCCCCCTTGGGGGGGCTAGGGGGATGGGGATTTAGGGGGATCTAGACTGGGGTAAAAACAAGATTTATCAGGGCTTTAAGTCTTAAGTTGTCAGCAATGGGTAGAGCCGAGGAAAACTCGAACTACTGACTAATGACTACTGACTAATGACTACTGACTTCTCCTATTACCAAATTATTAAATCAAAATGGTTGAATGGATTACTAACACAATGCAGTCGATGGGCTATCTAGGCATTGCGTTATTGATGTTTTTGGAAAACCTGTTTCCGCCCATCCCCTCAGAACTGATTATGCCACTGGCAGGATTCACAGCATCGAAAAGTAATGAGATGCAGTTGGCACCCGCGATCGCAGCAGGGACAATCGGTACAGTTTTAGGAGCACTTCCCTGGTACTATGCCGGTAAATTATTGAGCGAAGAACGCTTGAGGAACTTAGCAGACAAATACGGCAAGTGGATAACTGTATCGGGTGCAGATATTGACAAATCAAATAGATGGTTTAACAGACACGGCAACAAAGCTGTATTTTTGTGTCGCCTCGTCCCCGGAGTTCGCACCCTGATTTCCCTCCCCGCTGGCATCAACAATATGCCTTTAATTCCATTTCTGGCATACTCAACAGGCGGCACTATTTTGTGGGTAAGTTTCCTGACTTTTGCCGGATATCAACTAGGGAAATTAGGGAAAAATTATGAACTTGTAGATCAATATCTCGCTCCTGTTTCCAAAATAGTTGTCGTGATTATAGTCATCTGGTTTATTTTGTGGATTATCAAAAAAAATATGCAAAAAGAATAGAATCACAGATAAATGCAGACACGATCAAACCAATCTGCGTTTATCTGCGTCCATCTGCGGTCAAAAATTAATTATCTAAAATTTATTGAAATTTAGACAGACAATCGTGGGAAAATAAGAAGAATTGCTATCCCAACTATTAAGATATGTACGAAAAGATTGTAGCCCCGACAACTGGCTCTAAAATTACTTTCAAAGACGGTTTGCCGATCGTCCCCAATGACCCGATCGTTCCCTTCATTCGCGGCGATGGTACGGGTGTAGACTTGTGGCCAGCATCCCAGAAAGTCATGGATGCTGCGGTAGAAAGAGCTTACGGTGGCGATCGTAAAATCAACTGGTTTAAAATCTATGTAGGCGACGAAGCCTGCGATGTCTACGGTACATACCAATACCTGCCCCAAGATTCGCTAGACGCCATCAAAGAATACGGAGTCGCCATCAAAGGCCCCCTGACAACGCCCGTAGGCGGCGGAATTCGATCGCTCAACGTAGCTTTGCGGCAAATATTCGACCTTTACGCCTGCGTCCGCCCCTGCAAATATTATGATGGCACCCCATCATTGCACAAAACCCCCGAACTGCTGGATGTCATCATTTACCGGGAAAATACAGAAGATATTTACCTCGGAATTGAATGGGCAAAAGGCAGCGAAATCGGCAAAAAATTAATTGAATACCTCAATAATGAATTAATTCCAGCCACACCAGAACACGGCAAGAAACAAATTCGCCTCGATTCTGGAATCGGCATCAAACCGATTAGCAAAACAGGTTCTCAGCGCTTGGTAAGGCGCGCCATTACCCACGCATTGCGGTTGCCGAAAGAAAAGCAGCAAGTAACATTGGTGCACAAAGGCAACATCATGAAATACACCGAAGGAGCTTTCCGAGATTGGGGTTACGAACTAGCAACCACCGAATATCGTGCTGAGTGCGTGACGGAAAGAGAATCTTGGATTCTCGGCAACAAAGAACAAAATTCTAACATTAGCTTAGAAGATAATGCCCGCCAAATAGAACCGGGATACGATGCTTTAACACCCGAAAAACAAGCCAAAATTCGTCTAGAAGTCGCCGACGTTCTCTTTGCAATTTGGGATAGTCACGGCGGTGGCAAATGGAAAGAGAAAATCATGGTCAACGATAGAATTGCTGACAGCATTTTCCAACAAATTCAAACTCGGCCCGGTGAATATTCCATCTTAGCGACAATGAATTTGAACGGCGATTATTTGTCCGATGCAGCCGCCGCAATTGTGGGCGGACTAGGCATGGGGCCCGGCGCTAATATTGGTGATGAATGTGCAGTTTTTGAAGCCACTCACGGCACTGCACCGAAACACGCTGGCTTGGATAAAGTCAATCCCGGTTCGTTGATTTTGTCCGGGGTGATGATGTTGGAATATATGGGATGGCAGGAAGCGGCAGACTTGATTAAGAAGGGTTTGGCGGCGGCAATTTCTAATGGTGAAGTTACCTATGATTTAGCTCGGTTGATGGAACCGCCGGTGCCGGAATTGAAGTGTTCGGAGTTTGCGGAAGCGATTATTAAGCATTTCGCGGATTGATCTGGCAACAGAGGAAAAGGACACAACGGTACATAGGAAAAGGACACAACAGTGTTGTGTCCCTACCGCTGATGTTTGTTATTTTTGTGCGGCTGGAACATCCATGCCGCGCTGTACTGCGGGGCGTTCTTGTAAGGTTTCTACCCAACGTTTGAGGTGGGGATGGTTGTCGAGGGTTAATCCTTGAAATTCATAAATCGCCACCCAGGGATAGGTAGCAATATCGGCAATTGAATACTCGCCGCAGATGTATTCGTGTTTTGCTAATTGAGTGTCTAATACTCCGTAGAGTCGCAAAGTTTCTTTTTCGTAGCGCCCAATTGCATAGGGAATTGGTTCTGGTGCAAAGCGTTTGAAGTGGTTGAGTTGACCGAACATTGGACCGACGCTGGCCATTTGAAACATTAGCCATTCGATAACTTGAAAGTATTTCTGTTTGTCGGTTGGTAGGAATCTGCCTATTTTTTCGGCAAGATAGATCAGGATGGCGCCGGACTCGAATACGGTGATGCCGTTATCTCGATCGACTATGGCGGGAATTTTGCTGTTGGGATTGATGGCGATGAATTCTGGGCTAAATTGGTCGTTCTTTTTGATATCTATGACGTGCACGTTGTAGGGTAAACCTATTTCTTCGAGCATGATGGAGACTTTGCGGCCATTGGGTGTGGTAAAAGTGTAGAGGTCAATCATACTTGTGATGTTAAGTTGTAACTTGGGAAGGCAGGAAATAAATGCACATCCTATCATAATTTGGACTAAAATTGCGGAATTTTCATCTATTGTGTTAAAATTAGCTAATAATAATAGAAAAATAGCGATCGCCCGCAATGGACATTATTGAAATTCTCAAGGACGATTATCAAAGATTTCCTGAAAATCAGACTTACAGCATTTATGCAAAAGATGTATATTTTGAAGATCCGGTGAATCGATTTACAGGAGTCGATCGCTACCGCAAAATGATTGGGTTTATGGGAACCTTTTTTCAGGATATAAATCTAGATTTGCACGGGATTTCGCAGTCTGGAGATAGCATAGACACCCGATGGACGCTGAGTTGGACTGCGCCGTTACCTTGGAGGCCGAAAATGGCGATCGCAGGTAGAAGCGAAATGAAAGTCAATTCTGACTATTTAATCGTTTCTCACATCGATTACTGGAATTGTTCGCGGTTTGATGTGCTCAAACAATTAGTATTTCCAGTTAAGGCTAATGTTTGAATTACTAAAATTATTGCGATCCGAAAACATAACTATGGGGTAAATGAATAAGCTGATCTTGATATTCACGTTCAAAAGATGCCTGTGCTAAAAAAATTAACTCATCAACATTTTGCCCTACAGTTAACTTAACGTTGAGAATAAAAATTCCTGGTATATGACGACCTTCGTTGATGTGATCCACCAAGTGGACAGGCATAGATTTACGATTGTTAGTCACCAGGATAAAATTATACTCCTCGCACCAAAGTAAAATTTCTGGATCTAAGGTACCTCTGGGGGGACAGTTAGGTTCACCGACAGCCCAAACGATTAGATCCGACTCATTTTTACTTAATCCCACTTTGTAGATCGGATCTACATTTTCATCCAGAAGATATTTTAAAGGCATTATACTTTCTGAATAACCTCTCTTTCTGCTCTTAGTTTTCTCATGCGGATAGCAGAGGGGAGCGGGTTAAGTTCTTGTGCTTTCAGTTGCTGATGACTCCAGTCCAACCAGTCAGCAATGTAGTTACTAATTACCTCTTGATTGTGCAGATAGTAAAGGATAGTGGCATAAACTTGTTCCAAGTTAAGAGATGGATAAGTTTGAGCAATTTGTTCGGGAGTGCGAGCGCGATGAATGAAATCATATAGAATAGTTTCAATGCCGATTCGCGTCCCTTTGATCCGAATATCATCGGGCCGCTGAAAGTCAAAATAGTCTTCGAGTTGCATGGGCGAATACTTTTTTTAAAGTTGGTGGAAATTGAGTTCCTAGTTTATATTATATCATGTCCCCTTTTCTTGAACAAGTACATATAAAAAGAATATAGGAGATAAAACAATGGAACCGGAATACGATCTTTCAAAAATGAAAAAAAGACCTAATCCTTTTGCCAAACAGTTAAAAAAACAGATCA
>JAYSVM010000171.1:0-11960 GCA_043718495.1 Oscillatoriales bacterium
TAGTGAAATTAGGAGACGACAGTGTCGTGTCCCTACAGTATTATTGGCGGTAGGGACACGGCACTGCCGTCTCCTCTATATCATTCGCGTGCAACCGGAGATGATTACGAATCGCGATCGAGCTTCAGCACAGCCATAAACGCTTCCTGCGGCACATCCACGGTACCCACAGACTTCATCCGCTTCTTACCCTTCGCCTGCTTTTGCAGCAGCTTCTTCTTCCGCGAAATATCGCCACCATAACACTTCGCCAACACATCCTTCCGCAAAGCCGGAATATGTTCCGAAGCAATCACCTTCGCGCCAATTGTCGCTTGAATCGGCACCTTAAATTGGTGGCGGGGAATCAACTCCTTCAGTTTTTCCGTCAAGCCGCGACCCACATTATAAGCCTTATCACGATGTACAATCATCGCTAGAGCATCAACCGGTTCGCCATTAATTAAAATGTCCAATTTCACCAACGGATTTTCGCGATAACCGATGATGTGATACTCCATACTCGCATAACCGCGTGATCGCGATTTCATCTGATCGAAAAAGTCTGTTACCACCTCTGCCAAAGGCAACTCGTAAATCAATGTCGTCCGCCCTTGACTGAGATACTTCATATCCTTAAAAATGCCGCGCCGATTCTGAGACAATTCCATCAGCGTCCCTACATAAGTTTCCGGGGATAGCATTTCTACCTGCACATAAGGCTCCTCAATTTTATCACGATACTGAGGATCTGGCAAATGGCTCGGATTGTCAATTGTTAACACTTCTCCTTTAATTGTGGTGACTTGATAAACTACAGAAGGAGCGGTAACAATCAAATCCAAATTGTATTCTCTCTCCAGTCTTTCTTGCACAATTTCCATGTGCAGTAAACCCAAGAAACCACAGCGGAAACCAAAACCCATTGCACTCGAAGTTTCCGGTTCATAAGAAAGCGCCGCATCGTTGAGTTCGAGTTTTTCTAAAGCTTCCCGCAAATCGGGAAATTGGTCAGCATCGATCGGGAATAAGCCACAATAAACCATCGGTGTCGCTTCAGCATAACCAGGCCAAGGCTCCGATGCAGGCTTTTTGGCTAAAGTAATTGTATCTCCAACACGAGCATCAGCAACGGCCTTAATTGCCGCACCCAAATAACCAACTTCCCCTGCGTGCAGTTCGTCTACTGGAATTTGAGTGGGTGAAAGTATGCCCAATTCATCGATCACATATTCCTTACCCGAAACCATCAATAAGACTCGATCGCCTTTTTTGACACTGCCATCCATCACCCGGAAATAAACAATAACTCCCCGATAAGCATCGTAATAACTATCAAAAATTAGCGCCCGGAGCGGTTTATCAACGGTATCCTGCGGCGCCGGTACTTTTTCAACGATCGCCTCCAAAATATCATCAATGCCGATACCTTCCTTCGCAGAAGCTAGAATCGCGTCGCTACAGTCTAGTCCCACAATTTCTTCAATTTCCCCTTTTACCCGTTCTGGTTCAGCCCCTGGTAGGTCAATTTTATTTAAAACTGTAATAATTTCTAAATCATTTGCCAGAGCAAGGTAGACATTTGCCAAGGTTTGTGCTTCCACACCTTGAGATGCGTCAACCACTAGCAGCGCACCTTCACAAGCAGCCAGCGATCGCGAAACTTCGTAGGAGAAGTCTACGTGTCCAGGAGTGTCGATCAGGTTGAGCACGTACTCCTGACCGTCCTTGGCAGTGTAATTCATCCGAGCGGCTTGCAGCTTGATCGTAATGCCACGTTCGCGTTCGAGATCCATGCTGTCTAAAAACTGCTCCTTCATCTCCCGTGCTTGGACTGTCCCAGTCGCCTGTAAGAGGCGATCGGCTAAAGTAGATTTTCCGTGGTCAATGTGAGCAATAATCGAAAAATTGCGAATCCGAGATACAGGGACGTTAGTCATATTTTTTGTCAGAGACCTAATCGGCAAAGGATACTTTTTGTTGTATGATTACACAAGCAAGAGTACACTGCTTGCTTAAACCTCTTACTGTGGATTGAGTCAAACCACAAGTAAGGCAAACCCCAAAAGCGTCAATATCCTCGATCGCGTGCGATCGGGCCAGAACACCCAAAAGAGAAAAACTTCTTTCTATCTCATAAACCAATACGGGATGCGGTAAACTCAAAGACTTGAGTCCTGAGAGGGAAGCGACTCGTGCGGTTTTAACCGCCGTGGTATTTATGGTAGAATTTGATTGTGAGTAAGAACAAAAACATCTACGTGCTGAAGCATCCTAGTATCGGAGAAATCCCGGCTCCTATGAAACAACGGTTAGGTTTAAGTCCTGATGTCAGTATGACAGGAAAGAGCAGATAATGGCAGGTTGTGGAGCGTACCGCGTCTTGGCCTATCGTGATGGATTCTGAAAGCATTAAAAAAAAGTAGCTAGTAACTATCGGTTGACGATTGGTGACTAAGTAGACGGCGTTTGACGGCCGTAGCGAGAGTCTTACTCTGTCAGCAAAATCGAGGGTGTCTTTAGACCTGAGAGTGTCAATGTACAGAAAGCGGTTGGGGAAAGGTTGGGTGAAAATCTTCGACTTCAAATATCTAATCAGATTGTAGGCATTGAAACTTAAGAATTAAAACTAGGATTTTTTAACTATGAGCGAGTCAAGCATACCTTCCCATGGTTCGTCAGAAAAAGTGGAATTATCCATCCACTTAGATGCTGAACTTTTAGACCAAATTAAGCACTTGACCAATGACCCCAGCAAAGTCATTGAAACTGCAATTAGACAGTGGTTAAGAGGCGATCGCCGCGAAGACGAGTTAGCTCTGAGCTTGCGTCGCAACCCCCCCGTTCCGCCTCGTGGTGAGTGGAACGACTGAGGCCATATCGCGAATTCTGGCGATAATCTGCTGAGTGTGAAATTTGCGATCGCCCTGCTTAGATCCGTTGCGATCACAGGCAGATTTTGCAACAAAAGTCATAAATTTGCTACCATAAAGTTAGAACAATAAAAGTCAGGGGATGTTTAAAGGTGAGGGACAGAATAGATGGCTAGTCCCCAGCTTCAGTAGCCGAAAGCATCAAATTTTTTAGGAATTTAAAACCGGATAGCAGTTTTAAATTGGATGAAATACAGCAGACTGGTGTAGGGAGACGACTGGTGTAGGGAGACGGCACTGCCGTGTCCCTACAGGACTGTATTTCACTCAATTAAGAAATGCTATAATTGATCCATAAAAATTCCTAAATAGTAAATATTAATAGCCTAACTACTTTTATCTGCTATTTTGATGGATTCTAACACAGATTTTCGGCGATCAAACCCAGCCTCTACAGCCTTTTACCAAGAGTTAGGGGCAGAATTAATATTTACCCAAGACAGAGAGGGCAGATATCTATCTTTTTATTGGCAACAAGCCGAGAAGTACAATCTCACAGTAGAACAAATAGTCGATCGCGGGGCGATCGACTATTTGCAACCATTTCCTGCGACACCGTATCTCAATCGACTACAACAAGTCCTCGCAACCCTAGTACCAGAAAGATTTAGCTATTCATTTCACCACGCCGAAAAATATTTTCTCTTCGATTTGACAGTCACTCCGATCATCGCCTCAAACGGACAAGCTGCAAAAGTTTTAGTCATGGGACACCTGCTGTCAGACAAACCAACAGACGAGTCGCCAAATTACGAGGCATTTGACTCGGAGTTGCAGAAAACAGTGATGCTTCCAGAAACCCCAATCCCTGCTATATCGCCCCCTCCCTACTCCGAAATCGATCGCAAAGTCATCTCCCAAATAGCTCAAAACCTGCACCGAACCCTCGACTTAGAGACAATTTGGCAGCAGACAGCTAATAGTTTAGGTCAAGTTTTAAATGCGAGTCGCTGTATCATCTGTTCCTACAAACAAACAAGCGAAATTTCTGACTCGTCCCCATTCATTACCCCTCAAAGTCACCAAAATTCCGGTTTCCCAGCACCAGAATTGCCAATGTCAATTGCCCAGGAAAATCCATTTCCCTCACCTTTGGTACTTCCTATGGAACATCTCCAATCAACCAGCCTGAAAGTGGTAGCTGAGTACCGTCAAGAACCTTACTCTTCCATGCTGGGACTAGAATTGCGCGCCGCTGAACAACCGGGGTGGATTGAAACTTTAGCTACCCTCAATCCAGTAGCAGTGGAGTACGCTTACCCCTCCAACGACCCCTTCCAGCGACAGTCGGTGCTGGTAGCAGCTACCTCCTATGAGGGCGAACCCAATGCACTGATAGGTTTGCACCGCTGCGGAAATTCTCCACGCTGGAGTCCTATCGAACTTGAATTCGCCCGCGAATTGGTCGCTCAAGTCGGAAGTGCGATCGCCCATGCTACTCTCTATCAAGAACTAGAAAAAGCCCGCGCCGAAGCCGTTGCCCTTTCGCAGCTCAAAAGTCAGTTTCTTGCCAATACTTCTCACGAACTTCGCACTCCTCTCAATGGCATCATTGGCTTTCTGAAACTGCTGATGGACGGGATGGCAGACGATCCGGAAGAAGCGCGTGAATTTATCCTGGAAGCTCATCGTTCAGCCTTACATCTGTTCAGCATCATCGACGATATTTTGGATGTCGCTAAAATCGAAGCTGGCAAAATGCAGTTAGACCTCGCTCCTGTTAAACTAGGAGAATTGTTGCAGCAAGTTGAAGATTTTACGCGGGTTCAGATGCAGTCTAAGGGATTGCAGTTTCAAATTCCAACTCTCGCTGCTGAAGAGGATATTATTATGTATGGCAATTACCAACGTCTGCTTCAGATCATTTTGAATTTGACTGGCAATGCGATTAAGTTTACTAATGAAGGTGGCATTCGGATTAGTACCGAAGTGATTAAGAAAAAAGTGATTTTTCAGAATCAGCAGTTTCCGGGCATGGTCAAAATCCGAGTCGCGGATACTGGGATTGGGGTTTCTCTCGATAAGCAGGATAAGTTATTTGAGTCGTTTTTTCAGGTAGATGGCGATCGTACCAGAAAATACGGTGGCACCGGTTTGGGATTGGCGATTTCTCAAAAACTGGTAGAAGCAATGGGGGGAACTGTAAATTTTTATAGCATGGGGGAAGGACTAGGATCGACGGTTACTTTCACTGTGCCGCTTTATCAAGAACCGCTATTTAATCAGTTTTGAGTAGTTAATTAATTTTATATTTTAGTCAAGAGTCAACACTATACCATCAGTAGTCAGTATTAATTTTTACTTGATTAGTTGCTTTATCTATACTTTTGCAACTCTTTAGTTAGGACGATTGTCCCGCAGTTATCTTGCCCCACTGATGCCAAAAAGGTATTTGGGGTGCAGCTATAAGACCCCTCAATTGATGTCGGCAAGTATAGCTTCTGCAACCAATTTATCCTCAATGTACGACAAATTCAGCTTGCCCGAAGCGTAGTATTAAGAAAATTTACAAAAAATTGACAAAATTTGTTACGTGTGAGATCTATAAATATGTTATTATAAAAATAATTGCAATTATCCAGTAATTTCTGAAAGCCTGTGGGAATATTTAAGTGTAATTACGGAAGTCCGAAATTAGACAGCATGAGACTGGCACATCCAGTAAATTTCTCCTCTGTCGGCGAAGTGGTAAACTTTTGCCATTCCAGTAGAACAAGGGTTGCTATGAATCAGCAAGTATCGGCTCAATCGCAAAAACTTTTATTGCAAATTGGCAGAAAAATTCGTAAAACTCTGGATATCAATGCTATTTGGCAGCAAACAGTTAATAGTCTAGGACAAACGCTTGACGCGAACCGCTGTATCATTTGTCCCTATGAAAGTTCTAGCCGACAAGTTAAAGTCGCTGCTGAATACTGTCAAGAGTCTTTTCCAGCCATGCTGGGATTAGAAATTTCCTTAACAGAAGCACCTCAATTCATAGAGGCTATAGCCACCCTAGAACCGGTGATAGTTGAGTCTTTTGCAACCGATGACCCCTTCGGCCGACAGTCGATGTTAGTGATTGCTACTGCTTATCAAGAGCAAGCTAATGGTATCATCAGCTTGCATCGATGCGGTAAGGACAATTTAGAGAGAAATATAGCCGATCGCACTTGGACTCAGGGCCAAATCGAATTCGCCCAAGAACTTGCCGATCAAGTCGGAAGTGCGATCGCCCTAGCCACCCTCTATCAAGAGCGCAGTGAGCGAGTGACAGAACTTTCCCAGCTCAAAAAGCAGTTCATGTTGAAAGCGTCCCACGAGCTCCGCACACCCCTCAATCACATCATTGGCTATCTACAATTGACTGTAGATGATATGGCAGACGATCCCATAGAGGAGAGAGCTTTTATCCAAGAAGCTCATCGTTCCGCCTTGCACCTTTCTAAGGTAATTGGTAATGTCTTAGATTTCATTCAGTTAAGTGATGCTTGCCAGACTCATGCTGATTTGTCTGCCGCCAGACTCAAGGAACAATCGTCGAACCTGTAAATGGTTTAATTGTCGATCGAGTCATCAGGGTTTTTTACCGTCACATTATTAATCTTTAATTATTTGTTAGTATCTTTTTTACTAATTTTTGGAGGAGTGATATAGCGCGCCCAAAATGGTTCTTCCATATTTTGCAGCCCTGCTAGTTTTTTACGCTCTTCCTCTATTCGTTTGCGTTCTGAAAGGTCAGAAAATATTTTTATACTACCGATAGTCTGCCCCGTAGCATCTTGAACTGGTGCAGCAAATAGCCAGAGATCAATCCAGCGACCGCTTTTATGCAATAAAGACACTTCAAAACCATGCTGTGCTTTGCCGTTGAACAATGACTTTAGTATGGCTTGAAAATCTTGCTTTTGCCCTTCTGGAATATGAGGCGGATATTTTCCTAAAACTTCTGTAGCACTCCAGCCAAAAAGTTTTTCGGAGACGCGGTTCCAGACAGTTACTTTGCCCTCGTTATCGGTACAATTAATTGCCAGTGGCGAAGATTCTATTTGTGCTTGCAATACTTGGTGAGCCAGTTGTAGTTGTAATTCTACTTGCTTGCGATCGCTAATTTCCTGACAAGCGCCCCACAAACGCACAATCCGTCCCTCAGTTTTGTCCCAAACGGCTTGCCAGCGATCGCGCACCCAACGCACCTCGCCTTTTTTGTTAACAATTCGATACTCATTGGTTCCCATGCGAATAGAGGTAAACTCTTGTAATTGCTCGATCAACATTTGCTTGTCATCAGGATGAACTAGATCTAAGTTCCACCACCCCGACGCTGCTAATTCTTCAGGAAAGTAGCCAGTGCAGCGCCCAAAAGCTTCCGTTACCCACTCGCAGACAAACTTGCGATCGGGTGTCACCCTAAAAGAATAGGCAAAATCCGAAGTAATTTGCGACATGATTTTGTAGTGAAATTCCGACTCCTTTATTGCTAATTCTGCTTGCTTACGTTCCCCTATTTCCCGCGCACTTATTACAATTCCGTGGACATTAGAATCTAGAAGCAAGCTATTACCAATCGCCTCCATATGTACCCAAGAACCGTCAGCGTGCCGTTTCCGATATTCGATGGGCTTAGCAATTCCCGGATATTCCAACAACTTACCAAAATATGCTTGCCAAGCTAGCAGATCCTCTGGATGAAGTAACTCGCCATGAACTTTGCCAATTCTTTCTTGTGCCTTGTAACCCAAAATTCGTTCCTGTGCTGCATCATTATGATATCTAATTCGCCCATCAGACTCTAAAATGCTAATTAGATCGGGGGAATTGCATAGCACTGTTTTTATTTTTGCTTCGCTTTTGGTTAGTGCTAGATTATCCCGGCGGTACTGGCTGAGTTCTTTTTGGAATTGTTCTTGTAACTGTCTGAGCTGAGAGGCTTGTTGCGCCACCGTGCGTTCTAAAAGACGATTAGACTTTTCTAATTGTACCAGCTTAGCAGCATTGTTGATCGCGCTTTCAAACTGGCGGCTGGCTGCTAATTCTTGCAAAGAATTAGACAGATTTTCCAAGGTAGCTGTTAAAATAGCCTGTTGTGCGGATGGCAGTTGACTGGCTTGTGCTTGCAACGCTTGTAGGTGTTGAAATGTTTTTTCTAGCATTTAAAAAAATCTAAATTTATAGTTGTGATCGCCGTCAGTTTTAAGAACCGGATGTAATTTTTTTGGAGATAGCCCACAACAAACACCCTGGTATAGCGATCGCCAAATAACTAACAATTTTTTGACTCTGCTTTAATATTATAGCTACTTGCGATCGGCAAATGACGCTAAATCCAGCAATCTCGATCGGATAAAGCGCGCGACTTTCGGTTAGGATCTAGAGTATAGATACGTGTACATAGTAAAGAGAGAGATTCATGACAGAGACAGCCAACGCTCGCGATTTATTTCGCGCTGCCTACGAACACCGCTATACTTGGGATGCCAACTTTCCCGGTTACAGTGCCGACCTCGAACTCAAGCAAGGGGACGAAGTATACACGGGTAATGTTTCCATTAAGCCAGACATGACGGTGGAAGTGAGTGGTATTGCAGACGAGGAAGTTCAGCAAAGTGCCTATACCCAAATGCGTGACATTGTTACTCACCGCAAACGCTCCACATTTGAAAAATCGCACGGGAAAAACAACTTCACCCTCGGCGAGAAGGACAACACGGATGCTGTGGACATCTTGGTGCAAGGCGACTCAATGGGATCTAATTATAAGATCCGAGGTTTGTCAATTTGTCAAGTCAGCCGGGTGATGGGCCGGATGGCTTTCGTAATTGATACTCACAAAAGCTTGGAGACACCGGAAGGTTCTTTGGCTAGTCACTACGATGCTGTTTTCCGCAACCCAGAAACTAAGGAAATCATCAGAGAACTCGAATTTGAAGACACTTTCGAGAAAATAGGTGATTATTATGTGATGACCAAGCAAGTAGTGCGATCGAAAGAAAAAGGTCAATCGACAACAACCGAGTTCAACTACTCAAATGTCAAAATGCTAGAGCCAGCAGTAGTTTAGAACCCGTCGAAAAACCTAATTTCCTAAATAAAACAGGTTTTTCGATTACCATATGAGCATCAGCAGTAAGTAATTGTGCGATCGAGATCAGCAGTAAATAATCTAGAAGGTGAAATATGACGACACTAGCACTAACAAGAGATAACGTCGAAACAGTTCTCGATGAAATGCGCCCCTACCTAATATCCGACGGTGGCAACGTGGAACTGGTAGAAATCGACGGCCCAGTCGTACACCTGCGGCTACAAGGAGCTTGTGGCTCTTGCCCCAGCTCTACAATGACCCTGAGAATGGGCATAGAACGTCGCCTGCGCGAAGCTATCCCAGAAATCTCCGAAGTTGAACAAGTAATGTAATTAGTCAATTGGCAGTTAACTGTTAACAGTTAACTGTTACCTTTTTTTTGAATTCCTTTTTACCTTTTTTTACAATTACAATTACCAATTACAATTACCAATTATAACAACCGCCAAGGCTGTTAAGACCCTTCGACTACGCTCAGGGAACGATGCTCAAAGCGCCTTGGTGAATGCTATACAATTCCCAATTACCCATTACCAATTCCCAATTCCCAATTACCCATTACCAATTCCCAATTCCCAATTACCCATTACCAATTCCCAACTTCTATGTCTCACCCCCTATATGTAGCCTTCATTTGGCACCAACACCAACCGCTGTACAAATCCAGAGTATCTGCTAACGCAAAAGAGGCTCAATACCGACTGCCTTGGGTGCGATTACACGGAGTTAAAGACTACTTGGATTTAGTGCTGATTCTGGCAAAATATCCCAAGCTGCATCAAACCGTAAATCTCGTGCCGTCGCTGATTTTGCAGATAGAAGACTGCATCGCAGACCGGGCATTAGACCCTTATTTGGCTGCGGCTCTGAAGCCAGTCGAAGACTTAAATAGATCAGAAAAAGAATTTATTTTACAGCACTTTTTCGATGCCAATTACCACACCCTAATTCAGCCCCATCCCCGTTACGATCAACTCTACACCCAGCGGCAAGAAAACGGCATTCAGTGGTGTTTGGAAAATTGGAATCAGCATGATTTTGGTGACTTATTAGCATGGCATAATTTAGCTTGGATTGACCCGCTGTTTTGGGATGACCCGGAGATTGCTGGGTGGCTCAAACAAGGAGAAAACTTTAGATTGACCGATCGCCAAAAAATCTATTCCAAACAGAAACAAATCCTCGCCAGAATCATTCCCCAGCACCGCCAAATGCAAGCTGACGGACAATTAGAGGTCTCCACCACCCCCTACACACACCCGATTTTGCCCCTGCTGGCAGACACCAATGTTGGTCGTGTAGCTATCCCCAATATGACACTGCCACAACATCGGTTTCAGTGGGCAGAAGATATTCCCAGACACCTCAGAAAATCCTGGGAAATGTATCAAGATAGGTTCCAATGTGAACCTCGCGGTTTGTGGCCATCGGAACAGGCAGTCAGCCCGGAAATCTTGCCCTACATTGCTAAACAAGGCTTTAAATGGATTGTCTCGGACGAAGCGGTATTGGGGTGGACAATTAAACACTTTTTCAACCGCGATGGGGCTGGGAATGTTTGCGAACCAGAATTGTTATATCGCCCTTACCGATTAGAAACTCCTGACGGCGATTTATCTATTGTATTTCGAGACCACAGATTGTCTGATTTGATCGGATTTACCTATGGTTCGATGGAACCGAAAAAAGCGGCGTCAGACTTAGTTGGACACTTAGAGGCGATCGCGCGAACCCTCAAACACCGACAATCCAGCGGCACCACAACCCTAGAAAATCCGTGGTTAGTAACAATCGCCCTAGACGGCGAAAATTGCTGGGAATTCTATCCCCAAGACGGCAAACCTTTCCTAGAAGCTCTCTATGAAACCCTCAGTCTCGACCCAGATATTAAACTGGTGACAGTCTCCGAATTTCTCGACCAATTCCCAGCCACAGAAACAATTCCCGCAGCCCAACTCCATACCGGTTCTTGGGTTGATGGTTCCCTGACTACTTGGATTGGAGACCCCGCCAAAAATCGCGCTTGGGATTTGTTAGGCGCAGCAAGGCAAGTATTAGCCAACCATCCAGAAGCCACTGAAGAAAGCAATCCCGAAGCTTGGGAAGCACTTTATGCCGCCGAAGGTTCCGACTGGTTTTGGTGGTTTGGCGAAGGTCACACCTCGAACCAAGATGCTATGTTTGACCAGCTATTCCGGGAACACGTAGCAGCAATTTATGAAGCTCTAAATGAGCCTGTACCCCCGGAAATACGCAGTCAAGTAGAGGCCCACGAAGCTCAAGGCGATCACGGTCCACTGAGCTTTATTCACCCGGTAATTGACGGTATTGGCAACGAACAGGATTGGGACAAGGCTGGCCGGATTGAAGTTGGGGGCGCGAGGGGGACAATGCACCGCAGTTCTGCAATTCAGCGGATTTGGTACGGGGTTGACCACTTGAATTTTTACATTCGGGTTGACTTTAATGCCGGGATTCGTCCGGGAATTGACTGTCCGCCGGAGTTGAATTTATTCTGGTTTTATCCCGATCGCACGATGCAGAATAGTCTCATCCCGTTGTCGGATTTGTCGGATACAGCACCCCTAAACTATCGATTCCACCATCAGTTAGGGATTAATTTGCTAACGAAATCGATTTTGTTTCAGCAAGCCGGAGAACGCGATGAGTGGCATTCCCATATCAGCCGCGCTCAAGTTGGGTTGGATAAATGTTTGGAGGTAGCAGTTCCTTGGGCGGATTTGCAGATTATGCCGGACTGGTCACTGCGCTTGATTGCGGTTTTATCGGAAGAGGAGCGTTACTCTAGCTGTTTGCCGGAAGATGCTTTGATTGCGATCGGAATGCCTTAAATAGTTATTGGTTATTGGTTATTGGTTATTGGCAGAAATTCCCAATTCCCAATTCCCAATTCCCAATTCCCAATTCCCAATTCCCAATTCCCAATTCCCAATTCCCAATTCCCAATTCCCAATTCCCAA
>JAYSVM010000172.1:0-11910 GCA_043718495.1 Oscillatoriales bacterium
TAGAAAAACTACTAACTACTAATTCTTACCGATTACCGATTCCCCATGCCCAATGCCCTATGCCCCATTCCCATTCCCATCAATATTTAGAAATACACATCAATCTGCGATCGACCTGTGGTTTTCAGCCAATTTTGCACCTCAATGTAGTTGTTGGGCGCTAAGCGAATAGCCTCCTTCCAATAATCCGCAGCTTTATCAAAGAGCCCTTCCGCCGCTTCCGCATTCCCAGCTTCCTTTTCCTTTTCCCCTTGATAGTGGTAAATCACAGCAATATTATTCAGGGCTTGGGGCATTCTGGGATTAAGTTCGAGAGATTGGCTGTAATACTCCAAAGCTTTATCGTGTTCGCCGTTGCTAGTATGGATCAGCGCCATATTGTACAAGACATAACTGCGATCGTAAGGATCTTCTTCCAGCTTCAGCGCTTCCTCGTAGTTGTCCATCGCTTCAGCATATTCACCATCGGATTGCGCTGACATACCATCTCGGTAATAAGCAAAAGCTTCCTTCGCTTGCTTCTTGGCTGGCATAATCTTCAGAATGATATCAGCCATTACCGTGAAACTTTTGTCAATAAAGTTATCGTTGCGTTGAGTTCTTGGCATATGTGATTCTTTGGTTGGTAGCTAATCAAAAAAATTAGCCTGTAAAGTTTTCCTATTAAGAGTTTTGCAACTGTTTGGGTGTATCGTTGTGCTGAAGGCGCTAAAAAGACTTTTGAGACACAACTCCAAACCTGAAAACACGCGCAAGTCCTATTTATTTTAGAGAACTATTGCCAGACTTGCCAAAAAAACAGATTTCTTTAACAGGACTTACAATGTCTCAGTCCTGTTCGGACTATTTAAAGTTTTATTAAGTTGTCAAAGTTCAGCCAACGCTGAAAAGTTATACTTGAAAATAATACCAATATTTTGCCCCAAAGTCAAGGCCAGCTTCAAAAAAACCAATAAACTGGCGCTTAAAAACCACCTGGAATTCCGACAATCTATAATAAAAAAATATAACTAATTTTCACAACAGAGAAAGACATGACTCCAAATCCCAAGGTTATGCAAGCCGTCAAAGAACTTGGCTACCGCGTTACGGTTGGAGACGTGGCGGCAAAAGCTGGACTAGATGTCAATTTTGCCCAGCGAGAACTGTTAACCCTCGCCTCGGAAGCAGGCGGACACCTACAAGTAGCAGAATCTGGTGACATTGCCTACTTATTTCCCAAAAATTTTTCAGATGTTTTGCGAAATAAATTTTTACGATTGCAGTTAGAGGAATGGTGGCAAAAAATTTGGCGAGTCCTATTTTACCTGATTCGGATATCTTTTGGCTTAGTTTTAGTAGCCTCCCTGCTATTAATATTTGTTGCGATCGCGGTTTTACTCTCCAGCGGTAGCGATAACAATGATGGAGGTGGAGGCGGAGGGGGCGACAAGGGCGGTGGCTTTTCCTTCTTTCCCTACTTCTCGAACGACTTAATTTGGCTATTTTATTGGAATCACGATGAATCTTACTACCAAAGACGATCGCGCTCAACAGGCCAAAAACCGGAGATGAATTTTCTGGAAGGAGTTTTCTCTTTTCTATTTGGAGATGGTAATCCCAATTACAATTTAGAAGATCGTAAATGGAGTAACATTGCTGCTACTATTCGCAACAACAAAGGTGCGATCGCTGCTGAACAAATTGCGCCCTATCTCGACAACCTCGGACAGGGATACGCCTTTGAATACGAAGAGTATATGTTACCAGCCCTAGCCCGTTTTGACGGCCGTCCCGAAGTCAGTCCCGAAGGGCAAATAGTCTACCATTTCCCACAATTGCAAACCACAGCCGCTGAGAGAAATTCTGAGCCAGTAGCGGCTTATTTGCGAGAAATGCTGTGGCGTTTTAGCCACGCTAGTTCTGGACAAATTATACTGGCTGCGGGTTTGGGAACGGTTAATTTGGTTGGTGCCCTATTTTTGGGGAGTTTATTG
Organism: Oscillatoriales bacterium; assembly: GCA_043718495.1. Taxonomy (GTDB): domain Bacteria; phylum Cyanobacteriota; class Cyanobacteriia; order Cyanobacteriales; family Microcoleaceae; genus Microcoleus. The sequence continues at coordinate 1,977 of JAYSVM010000172.1, forward strand.
ACTAAAAGTACGATCGGCACTGGATCGCTCAGTTTAGTCGTTACTATTTATCCAATGCTTCTAATCTACGGCGTGGGATTTTTGACAATTCCCTTAATTCGATACTTCTGGGTTAAGTGGAAAAATAGCAGCATCGAAACGCGCAATCAAGAGCGGCAGCAACGAATAATGTTATTAAATGAACCGGATGCTAATTTGCAGAAAAAACTTGCCTATGCCCGCGAGTTTGCAGCAGAAAAGGTTTTGAATGGAGAAGATTTAGCTTATAGCACAGAAACGGAATTAACTGAACAAGAATTAGAGCAGTCGGCTAAGATAGATGCGGAGTGGCAAAACCGGATTGGGCGATCGGACAATTTGTAATATATCAGAAGTGGCATCGGAATTGATATCGCCCACAGTGGTAGGCGCGTGCGAAGCATTGCACTGCCCTTCGACTACGCTCAGGAACCGCGACTTGTCGAACTGTCAGGACACGGCAGTGCCGTTTCCCTAGAATTAATCGGGCGATGGTTACATCTCTCACGAGAGTGTTCATGATTATTTTGAGGTAGGGAAACGGCACTGCCGTGTCCTCCGTTGCGGTGTTGTAGGTGATATCCGAAGTCAAAGAAGGTGGACTTTGTTTGTGTAGTCGCGGTTTCAACCGCCGGACACTTTCGCCGGAGACTCTGATATCTTCCTAATTCTTTTAACCACTTTACGGCGTTTGAAAATCAAACAATTCTGATCATACTTCGAGTCATGGCGGAGAGCCACAAGTTCCCACCCATCATCACCCAATTCATTAATAAAGAGAGGCAAAAATCCTTGTTTCCAATCTCGTTTTTCTTCACCATTTACATATAAACTAATCAATTTATTACCAAAAGGATACATATTCGCATCCACAAATAAATACTCCCACTTTTGCATAGCAATCCTTAATTTAGTTATTAGTTATTAGTTATTAGTTATTGGTTATTGGTTATTGGTTATTTGTTATTGGTTAGTTAACTTTTGACTGTTACCAATGCCCCATGCCATGCCCCATGCCCCATGCCCCATGCCCAATTCCCATTGCCCCATGCCCAATTCCCAATGCCCAATTCCAATTACTGCACAGCAATTCTTGCTAAAGTAGTTCCCCGGTAATAGTGCAGCAAAATCTGTTGGTAGCCATATCCCTGTCTTGCCAAATTGTACGCCCCCCACTGACTCATACCCACAGCATGACCGAAACCTTTACCAGCAACTTGAAACCCCGTAGGAGGCTTACCGCTATTTCTCCCACTAAAAATTCCCCCGTACTGAGGAATCACCGTAAAGCGAGTGCTCCTCAAATTTAGAACCCGACGCAAATCAGCGCCACTCATCACCCTAGAACCGCCATCTCCGACTACCTTCATAGTCAGGATACTACCGTAAGCAGTAGTGCGTTCTGGCTTCATCGAGATCACATTCCCAACACCAGAAATTTTGTTACTGAGTTGATCCCGTGTGAAACTTTCTTTCCACTGGTAAACCGGGGCACCTTGGTCAAAATCTGGAACAGCCCGTAGGTAAGGAAGAGGTTCAGTCCAAACATCCTCAACATTCTCAGTATGTCCGCCAGAAGCAGAGTGAAAAACCGCTAAGATAATTTGACTGTTATGGGTAAGAACTTGACCAGCGGTGGCATCCACTGCGGAGTAAGTGCCCGAAGATTCTGTTTGCAGTCCTTTATAAACTTGGGAAGATTGGGTATTGTCTACATCATAAATATCGGTTTCGCTTTTGAGGCGCTGGTGAATAGCGTAGGAACGGGCGGCGACTGCTTGGGCTTTTAAAGCCTCTTGAGGCCAATTGCCACTCATTTCGGCACCGAGAACGCTGTAGAGATACTGTTCGATATCGACGTAATTGACGGCAGTCAGCCCTGATTTTTGGGGAAGTAGAAGCGTGCGACCACGATACCATCGATCGCCAATCCAAACATAGCCGTTCCCCGCAGGCTCGATCCAAATTTGATTTGCCGCCCAGGAACCGATCGCCACTTTGCCCGATCGCAACTGAGCAGATTGAGCGCTATTTCCTGTCAGTTCGCCCAAATTACGGCCACTACCATCACGGATTGCAGCCTTAGTGGAACTACCAACCTTTAGCTGAGAAGCGCCTTCTTGGACTGCAACTCGCAAGATCAGCGCCGCCTGTGCTGGGGCTACCATTGCCAGGGAAAACACCAGCGAAATCCAAAAATAGCGTTTTCCTAAGATGGAAAGAACGGAAGCAAAGAATACTCGTAGCTGCATTTGATAATTTTCCTCCTGTTATGTACAAATTTTTAAATTTTAGACGGATTGGGAAGGGAAAAAGGGAGGGAATGGAAGAAAGAAAACGCTAGAATTGGCTTGGGCATCAAGAACGCTGGTCAGAAATGATTTTAGCAAGTAGATGCTTCCAGGGACAGCGATTTATCCCGGTTCTTGGCTGTGACTATTTCCAGGAAGGGCGATCGGGCATACTCTGGATATATTTAACATATTTTTTAACTTTAATTGAGGTGATTTAACTCTTGCAGATTACATTTCTCGGAACAAGCTCAGGCGTACCCACGCGATCGCGCAACGTTTCCAGCATCGCCCTCCGCTTGCCCCAGCGAGCCGAACTCTGGCTATTTGACTGCGGCGAAGGAACCCAGCACCAATTCCTCCGTAGCGAGCTAAAAGTCAGCCAACTGAGTCGCATTTTCATCACTCACCTGCACGGCGATCATATTTTCGGCTTAATGGGTTTACTGGCTAGCTGCGGTTTAGCGGGGAATGTCAAGCGGATCGATCTTTATGGGCCTCCGGGACTTGAAGAATATTTGCAAGCTGGTGTTCGCTATTCTCAAACTCATTTTTCTTATCCGGTGAAAGTGCACAAAAGTCACGAGGGAGTTATCTATGAAGATGACGAATATATTGTGAGTTGTGCTCCTTTAAAGCATCGAGTTACTGCTTTTGGTTATCGCATCACTGAGAAAGACCGTCCGGGACATTTTGATGTCGAAAAAGCGAAGGCCGTAGGGATTCCATCGGGGCCAGTTTACGGCGAATTAAAACAAGGAAAGACGGTCAAGTTATCAGATGGGCGGGAGTTTAAAGGTACTGATTTTTGTGGCCCGGATCAAGTCGGTCGAAAGTTTGTTTACTGTACTGACACGGTTTTTTGTGACAGCGCGGTGGAGTTGGCAAAAGATGCGGATTTGTTGGTACACGAAGCGACTTTTGCCCATCAAGATGCTCAAATGGCCTTCGATAGATTGCATTCAACTTCGACAATGGCGGCTCAAGTGGCTTTGATGGCTGGGGCGAAACAATTGATTATGACGCATTTTAGCCCGCGCTATGCTCCCGGAAATGCGATCGTCCTGGATGATTTGCTTAAGGAAGCGCAGGCAATTTTTCCGAATACGAAAATGGCCTATGACTTTTTGACTTACGAAGTACCCAGGCCTGTTGAAGAGTAAGATTATTTAATGCTGATAAATCGCGATCGAGCTTTGAGGTGTCCTCACAGATGCCGACAAATTGACTTACGCAAGCTAAAGATTCATTACAATAAAAATTGAAACTAATTAGGGGGTGAGCAGGAGTTATAATGAAACTACCTAATGGCGATCGGGCTGAAGTTTCTCTGCAAAAGCTGGTCGGCTACTGCTTAAATCCAGAGCATTCTCGTGGAAAACACAAAGCCAGAGTCTTTGCATCTGTTTTGGGAATCACGGCTAATAATGCAGAAGTTTTGCAAGAGCTTGTTCAAAAAGCAGCCATTGAAGGTGAAGTTGTCCAAGAAAATACTACTGATTTTGGGCAACAGTTTAAAGTTGATTGGACTGTACCCGATACAGCGGGGATTGAGCTTCGGACAATCTGGGAAATTACTCGGACTAATTCTAACCCTCGTTTGATTTCAGCTTTCTTAAACCATGATAAAAAACTTTAGACTTTTGGATTCTGTGGCGATTCTCAAGCCGATTTTAAATACGCGATTAACTCTAGTGGAACCGGAATACGAATCTGTTTCTAGTTTGCCAGTAGGACTTGTGGGAACTATTGTCGAAGTGTATGATACGGGAAAGGAATGTCAGTATTTAGTGGAGTTTGCTGATAGTCAAGGAATTGAATATGCTATGGCTATTTTGAAAGCAGATGAAATTTTAGTTCTGCAATATGAACTTGCAGTTGCTTAGTAATGTGAGCGGAATAAAAGTTCGATAAAGGCGATCGCACTTTCGGACAAAAAGGGCGATTCCCTACGGGATAGCTTCGCTTCACGCACTTTCGGAAAAAGAAACAATTGCGCTACACTCAAAGCATTATGAGACAGCTTGGAGGTATTGCGTTACAGGCTTCAAATCGATGTCATCGTTGGAAGTCAGTATTTTGAATAAATGCCAGGGGATGCCTGCTGCAATCAAAGCTGATAAATCGCGATCGAGCTTTGAGAAGTCTTCATAGATGCCAACAAACTGAGTTACGCAAGCTAAAGATTCATCTTTCGGGTCATTGACTCCCGTATATCTGTACTGAATATCAAAACCTGCTTTTTCGCCAATTTCTTCGATATCCCAGTCTATAAGATCTAGAGAAATTGCTTCAACGGCTAGGGCAATATGACCGGGCGGTATGGGCTCAAGAGGTTCGCAGCACCAACCCTCAGAATGGTTCCATACACTTTGACCAACTGATTCTCGAATTTTCATGTCTTTTCCCTCACTGAAATCAGAGTACACGCACCCTATCAGAGTAAATCTTCTTCAGATAGCTGGGCTATTTTCATTAAGGCTCTCAAGGTTCCAACTTTCAAATCTTGATTGCGGTGAACAGGAATTGACAAAATTTGCTCTAATTCTGGGTTTTCATAGATATGATGACTGCCAGTAATTCTTTTCAAAACCCAATTTTTATGCTCTACTATTTTGCAAAGTTGTTTGCCAGAAATAGATTTCATACAGCAATCTCCACAATTTTATCTGTGGAGGCAACTGCTTCACGACTATTAGCAACTTCGAGCCAGCCGACTATAGCATCTTTTAAATTAATCATCACTTCTTCGATAGTGTCTCCTTCAGTAATGCACCCCGGCAGTGCGGGAACTTCTGCCCAATAGCCACCTTCTTCTGCTGGATGAATGATTGCTCTAATTTTCATACATTTATTAAGTTATTTGTTAAGCCTATCATAGCAAGTATCAATCAATTACATAGCATTTCTTGTAAAAATGAGTTATCTGTAGGGTGCGTCGCCATCAAAAATTCTCAAAAAGATCGACAATCTCATAGCGACGCACCTTTCAAAATCTCAGGTCACTGAATATACAGTATATTCAATGTATATGTGGTATACACAATGTTGCGAACTCCCGTATAAGGTGCGTCGCAATCTATAATCTGCAAGTTTTATCCAAGATATCGCAGCGAGGCACCCTACCAAAAACTTCGATCGGGAACCGCGATTAGTGCCCTGAGCGTAGTCGTTCGCTTCGATTTAAAGGGTCGAAGGGTTGAAGGGAACAATGACAGTTGTAGAGTAGTTGAAATCTCAAGGTCGTGGTAAAATAGAAAAACGAATTCAATGGCGTTTTATGCCAAATCTTGAATTATTAACCCAACTTCAGCAATTGTCCCGTGCTGAGAAATTTCAAATGATGCTGTTTTTAATAGCAGAATTGGCAAAAGAAGAAGGAATTGTCATGGGCAATGAATCTGCTGAAATTATGTATGCAGTGCATAATTCTAATAGTGCAGCAGAGCAATTGATGCAGTTACTAGAAACCGAACATAAACAAACTCAAATCGGGTATGCAAGCAGACTATTTTTGACTGTTTGAATCAAGATAAAAGCGTGATTGGTTGCGAGTTGGAAAAAGATTTAGGCAAGGTTGTTCCTGACATTTACTTTGAGAGCTACACGGTCAAGGTTGCTATCGAGGTTCAGGTTAGCAGCTTGACCATGAGCAAAATAATTGATCGGACGAAAGAATATAATCGCTTAGGCATCTATGTTCTTTGGCTGCCAGTTTTCGGCGACGCTCTAGAAGCTGAAAGGTATGCACCAAAGCAGTGGGAAAAATGGTTGCACGCTGCCTATTCTGGTCGGGTTTACTACTGGCTTCATGGTCTGAACGTAGCGGCTGTTCACTTTGACGAGTATCAACTCTGGGTAGAGGAATCAAGCTGGTATAGTTCAGATGGTGACGAAATGTCCGCAGGTGGTTACTTCAAAAGGTCAAAAAGGTATCGCACGCCTAATCATGGTCTTACTCTAAATATCTTGCAAGAGTTTCAAGCCACGAGCCGACAAGGTTGGGAAGGGGGAGATGTTTTTGTCCCTAACTGCAAAATCTTGACTGATAAGCACGCTGCTTGGTGGAAATGATGATCCCGCAACTCCATAACACAGGCACATTGTCGCCTAAATGCTTAGCCCCTACGAAAATCTAGGCAGGATCGGGAGGGGGCAAGAGAAGTCAACTCTTCAATTCTTCAATCCAAAATCCCAAATCCCAAATCGCCCGATCGCCCCCAACCACTCCTTCGACTCCTGAGCAGAACCAATGATTGCTACAATCGGGAAAGGTAAACGCTGTGGCTAACACTACAGCCCCTAATTCTGCAAGCTACTAGCTAAATTATTAAAAATCTGCCTCTCCTGCCATGTTTAAAAATCTACTCGGCGACCCCAACGCACGTAAGCTTAGGAAATTTCAGCCTTGGGTAGCTGATATCGCAATCTTAGAAGAAGAAATTCACGCCCTCTCAGACGACGGCCTCCGAGGCAAAACCGCTGAGTTTAAAGAACGTTTGGCAAAAGCTAAATCTCTCAACGATGAGAAAGAACTCCTAGACGAAATCCTCCCAGAAGCCTTTGCCGTCGTGCGAGAAGCGGGACAGCGAGTCCTAGGAATGCGCCACTTTGATGTCCAACTTCTCGGCGCCATCATCCTGCACAAAGGCCAAATCGCCGAAATGAAAACCGGTGAAGGCAAAACTCTCGTAGCCACACTACCGGCCTATCTCAACGCCCTTAACGGCAAAGGCGTACACATCATCACCGTCAACGACTATCTCGCTAGACGGGATGCCGAATGGATGGGGCAAGTCCATCGGTTCCTGGGATTGACTGTGGGACTGATTCAGCAAGGCATGGATCAGGTGGAACGAAAGAGAAATTATAACTGCGATATTACCTACGCCACAAACAGCGAAGTCGGCTTTGACTATTTGCGCGACAACATGGCTACTGTCATGGAAGATGTGGTGCAACGTCCTTTCAATTTCTGCGTGATTGATGAAGTTGACTCGGTGCTCATTGATGAGGCCCGGACACCTCTGATTATTTCCGGCCAGGTGGAAAACCCTAGCGAGAAGTACATCCGCGCTTCTCAGGTGGCCGCTGCCCTGAGAAAGGAAAATGATGAACATTATGAAGTTGACGAAAAAGCTCGGAATGTGCTATTGACCGATGAAGGGTTTGGCGAAGCTGAGAATTTGTTGGGAGTCACGGATTTGTACGATCCGGCTGATCCTTGGGCGCATTACATTTTTAATGCGATTAAGGCGAAGGAATTGTTTATTAAGGATGTCAACTACATCGTCCGTGAAAATGAGGTGGTGATTGTTGACGAGTTTACTGGGCGGGTGATGCCGGGACGACGTTGGAGTGACGGTTTGCACCAGGCGATTGAGGCGAAGGAACGGGCGGAAATTCAGCCGGAAACTCAGACTCTGGCGACTATTACTTATCAAAATTTCTTTTTGCTGTATCCGAAGTTGTCGGGGATGACTGGGACTGCGAAGACGGAAGAGGCGGAGTTTGGCAAGATTTATAGTCTGGAAGTAACGCTGATTCCGACTAACCGGATTCCCAGCCGTCAAGACTTGTCGGATATGGTTTATAAGGCGGAGAATGGTAAGTGGAATTCGATCGCCCAAGAATGCGCTGAAATGCACAGCCAAGGCCGCCCGGTACTGGTGGGGACTACAAGTATCGAAAAGTCGGAATTGCTGGCGCGGTTGCTGAGGGAACTCCAGATTCCTCACAACTTGCTGAATGCTAAACCAGAAAATGTCGAACGAGAGTCGGAAATTATTGCTCAAGCTGGACGCAAAGGTGCTGTGACGATCGCGACTAACATGGCAGGCCGCGGTACTGATATCATTCTGGGCGGGAATTCTGAGTATATGGGCCGCCTGAAATTGCGCGAATATTTCATGCCGCGGATTGTCCGCCCCGACGATGAGGAAGGGTTTAACGTGGCCCAAGTCCCTGGTATTAGCGGCCGCCCTGCACCTCAAGGTTTTGCACCGAGTCTCAAAAAGGTGAAGTCTTGGAAGGCTTCGCCCCAGATTTTCCCAACGCTGATCTCGAAAGATGCTGAGCAAATGTTGAAAGCGGCGGTGGATTTGGCTGTCAAGGAATATGGGGAGCGATCGCTCTCGGAATTGGAAGCTGATGATAAAATCGCTGTGGCGTCAGAAAAAGCACCGACAAATGACCCAGTAATTCAAAAATTGCGGGAAGCTTACAAATTAATTCGCAGTGAATATGACGCTTTTACGATTACTGAACATGATGAAGTTGTCAACTTCGGAGGCTTGCACGTAATTGGTACAGAACGCCACGAATCGCGCCGGATTGACAATCAGTTGCGAGGCCGCGCGGGACGGCAAGGCGACCCTGGTTCTACTCGGTTTTTCTTGAGTTTGGAAGATAATTTGCTCAGGATTTTTGGTGGCGAACGGGTGGCTGGTTTGATGAAGGCTTTCGGTGTTGAAGAAGATATGCCGATCGAATCTGGAATGCTAACTCGTTCCCTGGAAGGCGCTCAGAAAAAAGTCGAAACCTACTATTATGACATCCGTAAACAGGTGTTTGAATACGACGAAGTGATGAACAATCAACGTCGAGCAATCTATGCCGAACGCCGTCGGGTATTGGAAGGTTTGGACTCGAAGGAACAGGTAGTTAAGTATGGCGAACAGACAATGGATGACATTGTGGGAGCATATATCAACCCCGATTTACCTTCGGAAGAATGGGAACTCGAAAAACTTGTCAGCAAGGTGAAGCAATTCGTTTATTTGCTGGAGGATATGATACCGGAGCAACTAGAAGATTTGTCAGTTGAGGAAATTAAAACTTTCTTGCACGAACAAGTCCGCAATGCTTACGACATGAAGGAGGCTCAAGTTAATGCCACCAGAGCTGATTTGATGCGGGATGCTGAGCGGTTCTTTATTTTGCAACAAATTGATACTTTGTGGCGGGAACATTTGCAACAAATGGATGCTTTGCGTGAGTCTGTCGGGCTGCGCGGTTATGGTCAAAAAGATCCGTTAATCGAGTACAAAACTGAAGGTTATGAGCTGTTTTTGGACATGATGACGGATATTCGTCGGAATGTGGTTTATTCACTGTTCCAATTCCAGCCGCAGCCGGCAATGGTTTCGACTGAGGTGGTTTGAAGATAGTTGATTGTTGACGGTTGACAGTTGGCTGTTACCGGAAATCAGGACACGGCAGTGCCGTGTCCCTACCGTGATTAATTGTAGGGAAACGGCACTGCCGTGTCCTCTATATCATTACTTGGTATGGGTATTTTGGCGATTCGAGCAGATGAGAGAGTTAAGCATATTCATTTTACAGAAGACACAATTAGTGTTGATTTGATGGATGGACGAATCATTACCGTGCCTTTAATTTGGTATCCCAGATTGTTTAATGCAACGCCAGATCAAAGGACAAAATGGGAAGTATGTGGAGGAGGCTATGGCATTCACTGGGAAGAAATTGATGAAGACCTCAGTACAGAAGGAATGCTGCGAGGCGCCCCGGCTCCGAGACCTAAAATTAGTCATTAATTGCGATCGCTATTTCATATCAATTCCGGCTGGGCCGGAATCATATAGAGGAGACGGCAGTGCCGT
>JAYSVM010000173.1:0-11908 GCA_043718495.1 Oscillatoriales bacterium
CGAGGCATCTTGAAATCCCCGAAGTGCTTTCCCGAAACTCCGACCGATTTCTGGTAATTTTTTCGGGCCGAATACCAATAGGGCGATCGTAAAAATTACGGCCATTTCGGGCAAGCCAATGCCAAAAATATTCATTTTTTTCTCCTGTTGCCAATTTAATTAGTGATCATTTATTTATGGTAAAAGTAATGGTAAAGGGCAAGGAAAAATGGAAAAACTTAGCTTTTGCCTTTTCTCCTCTACCCTCAACTTTTACTTTTAGCCTGATTTTTTCTTGCTAATATTTTAGCGGGCAAGACTAGACCAATCGACATCCACATTCTCCAAAATCAGCGAAGAGTTGTAGATTTGCAAAATAATCAACAAGAACACGAAAAATAGTCCAATGAATGCGCTCATCAATAGCGTAGTTCCCCAACCGGGGGCTACTTTGCCGTATTCTGAGTTAAGGGGTTTGAGTATATCTCCCAACCAAGTCCGTTGTGCCATAAGTCACCTGCAATGAATCTCTACAAAGAAGTTTGACATATTTCTAGCGCTAATGGCGATCGCAATTTTGGGACAGGCCTATGGGAGAGGAGAGTGGGAGACGGGAGGGGGAGAGGGGAGTAAATCTAAAATCGGCTGACGACCATACCTTACCGCACCTAAAATTAGCAGACTTTGAGACGAATTGTTATTTTTTGTAATATTATGGAGTTGAGCACTCATAATTTATCAAAAATATGGAACCCGCAGCAGTTCTAGGCATTTCACTGGGCCTGTGTCTGGTGGCAATGACCGGCTTTTCGATCTACACGGCTTTCGGCCCCCCCGCGAAGGAATTGAGAGATCCTTTTGAAGAACACGAAGATTAGTCATTAGTCATTAGTCATTAGTCAGTTCAGTAGTCCGTAGTCAGATTAATGCCCGATGCTCTTCGGCCCGATGCCCCATCTCCCTCTCTCCCTCTCTCCCTCCCTCGGAGATATTTTTATACCGGGAAGGGAGTGATTCTGTGGGCCGATCGCCTGTGGGCTACTTGTCAATGGTATATTTTTCAGACATACAGTAAATTTCTATTCCAGTAAAAGTAAGAATTCTCAGGTTTCAGGCTAAAGCATCATGGGCAACACATTTGGGCATTTATTTCGGATATCGACCTTTGGCGAATCTCACGGCGGTGGTGTGGGAGTGGTAATTGACGGTTGCCCGCCACTCCTCTCGATTGACGCATCGGAAATTCAAGCCGAACTCGATCGCCGCCGCCCAGGCCAAAGCAAAATTACAACTCCTCGCAAAGAGGCTGATACCTGCGAAATTCTGTCTGGGGTGTTTGAAGGCAAAACTTTGGGAACACCGATCGCCATTTTAGTCCGCAATCAAGACACTAGGTCTCAAGATTACGATGAAATGGCTACTACCTACCGCCCTTCCCACGCTGACGCTACCTATGATGCTAAATATGGAATTCGTAACTGGCAAGGTGGTGGTCGCAGTTCGGCAAGGGAAACTATAGGTAGAGTAGCAGCAGGGGCGATCGCCAAAAAAATTCTCAAACAAGTAGCCGGAGTTGAAATTGTCGGCTACGTTAAACGCATCAAACACTTAGAATGTTTTGCAGACCCCGATACTGTTACCTTAGAACAAGTAGAAAGCAACATAGTCCGTTGTCCCGATGCCGAATGTGCCGAAAGAATGATTGAACTGATTGAAAAAGTTCGTGACAGTGGAGATTCGATCGGTGGTGTAGTCGAATGCGTCGCCCGCAACGTACCCAAAGGTCTGGGAATGCCCGTATTTGACAAACTCGAAGCTGACTTGGCAAAAGCTGTGATGTCGTTGCCCGCCAGCAAAGGATTTGAAATCGGATCGGGTTTCGCAGGAACTCTCCTGACAGGCAGCCAACACAATGATGAATACTATACTGATGAACAGGGTGCAATTCGTACAGTGACAAATCGTTCTGGTGGAATCCAGGGCGGTATTGCTAACGGCGAAAATATAATTCTGCGGGCAGCCTTCAAGCCCACTGCGACAATTCGTCAGCAACAGCGCACTGTAACCCGCGAGGGAGAAGAAACGCTGCTGGCGGCAAAAGGACGGCACGACCCTTGCGTTTTGCCAAGAGCTGTGCCAATGGTAGAAGCGATGGTAGCTTTAGTGTTGTGCGACCATCTCCTGCGCCATCACGGACAATGTGGAACCTTAAAGTCTGAATTTTAAAATGGAAATCAGCTTGTCCTCTGTAGTGGCAACTCCCTTTGATGATTGCCCTCAACCGTCTGAATCAATGGAAGGTATAGATGATTTTGTAGTGCAGTTCTGGGGCGTGCGGGGCAGTGTTCCCACACCGGGATCAGAAACTCTTCGCTACGGTGGCAATACTTCTTGTTTGGAAATGCGGGTGGGCGGAAAACGCCTGATTTTTGACGGCGGAACTGGCTTGCGGGTGCTGGGAGATCAGTTGCTGCAAGAAATGCCGGTGCAAGCTTATATGTTTTTTACTCACTATCACTGGGATCATATCCAAGGCTTTCCGCTGTTTGCTCCAGCTTTTATCTGTGGCAATAGCTTTGATATTTACGGGGCGACTCCGCCTGGTGGAGATTGCCTGAAAAGGCACTTTGTGGAACGGGTTCTGCACTCGAATTCGCCGGTGCCACTGATGGGTTTGCCGGCAGATTTGAATTTCCATGAACTCCATCACAATCAGACGATGATGCTGGACGATATTGAGATTCGGACTGGTTCCCTGAATCATCCGAATACTGCTATGGGTTATCGGGTGACTTGGCAGGGCAGATCTGTTGTTTACTGTTCGGATACGGAGCATTTTCCCGATCGACTTGATGAAAATATTTACAATCTTGCCCTCGATGCTGATGTGCTGATTTATGACGCGATGTACACTGACGAGGAATATCACAATCCGAAGTCTCCGAAGATTGGGTGGGGACACTCGACTTGGCAGGAGGCGGTGAGAATGGGTAAGGAGGCTAGGGTGAAGCGTGTGGTGATTTTCCACCATGATCCGGCCCATACTGACGATTTCCTCGATCGCATCGCCGAAGAGGTGCAAGTCGCTTTCCCGAAGGCGGTGATGGCCCGGGAGGGCTTAATTTTGCCGATCGGGATCTGAATATTGCTCCAGGATCGATCGCTAGTCATTTGATCGAATCATCATTATTTTGTGGAGTTGATCTGGCGATCGGCTCCACAATTTTTTTAATTTGCAGCAAACTTACAGGTGCGTGGTATAATTTTTGCCGGAGAAGTTTTTGGACAGAGTATTTAAAGTTTTTTGATTGTTCAACCGCGTCGGCTTCCTGCCAAGACGTAAGATAATTGGAGGACGGCCTGCGCGGTGAAAAGGTGACAGTTTTCAATGTCAACAAACACGGCGAGGTATCCGCACCAAAAGTATCAGTTTGGTGTCAGTAAACTTCCAAAATCCTGGTAACAGATTAATTCTTAAGGACAAAAGCTGAGGTTATAGCTCTGATAAAATAAAAGCGCGATCGGTTTTTTCGGCTGATGGAGATTGACAAATCTGAAAAGCTCAGAGCTTTTCGCTACAAGCTGAGAGCTGTTTCAGCAGTCAATTGAAGTAACAAGAAAAATACGATCGCTCTTTGGTTTAGCAGTAGCTGTTCTAAGCGAATGTTATGACTTGACTATCAAAATGGGAAATTTGCGTTTTAAATCACCAGTCAATCAATACAGATGGATTGCTCTAGGCAGTTTTGCTGTAATTATGGGTATTTCAGGGGCCCTTGCCTACCGCCTAGCCCCGCCTCCCGGATTCATGGCTCAAGGCACTCTCAGTTCCAATAGTCCGCCAGTTAAATTTTCGAGTACGGGTACGACAATTCTTAAGCAAGGAGAACAACTGACACCGGATGTTCTGCTGGCAGATAATGTTGTCAAAGCAGTGGCAGATGCAGTTAAGCTCTCGCCTCAACAGGTTAGAGAAAATGCTAGCGTCAAGATTTCTAAGCCTGAACAACCGCTAGAGATTGCTGTTGGGTATCGATCGCTCGATCAGCAGCAGGCAATCCAAACAGCGGATATGTTGATGAAGGGGATGGTTGAAAAAAGCCGCTTGATTAACCAGTATCGGTGGCAATCGGTCAATCAATCGCTCAATCAACGGTTGGCACAAGTCACCCAAGAACTGAAACAAGCTCAGCAAAAACTCGACCAATACGAAAGAGAGAAAGCTCGTCTTTTGCAGCAAATCAAGGTTCAGCAAGACTTTTACAACAAAACTCAGCTTGCAATGGCGGATACGCAAGCGTCTGAGAAAGAAATGGTCAGTAGTTTTGCTGCTGCTCAAGTTCCGCAAATTGTGGCGACACCAACCTCGGATCCTACAGTGCCTCTGATTTTGGGAATTGGCTTGCTGCTGGCGATTTTAGTCAGTCGCGGTTTGATTCCAACTGTGGGGAATTGGAGATATAAAGCTGCTTTTCAGCGAGAAGAGAGCGATCGACTCCAAAGCGCTTTGTACCGACTGATCAAAGAAGGCAATGGTGAAATCACTCTGGTGCGGTTTGCGATGGAAACGCGGATGTCACCGGATGTCGCCCAGCGCTTTTTGAACGAACAAGCGGAAGTCTTTAATGCTAATTGCGAAATTAAAGACGACGGTAGCATACTCTATCATTTCCACATTTAAACGGTTGAGGGCGATCGCCCTCAATTGAAAAATTTAGCCGATCGAGCAATCCGAGAGTTCGATCGGCTTGTTTATGAAAAAATAATTTATTATTTGCCAGTTTACTGAAATATGTGTATAATCAAAATATCAGTAAATATACGGTTGACTTAAGGCAAACTTAGCAAATATAGATCTGTAACAGCATCAACATCATAATAAGGGGTCTGTCACCTCAGTATAAATGCTAGAGTCTTAAGCGATAAATTATTTAGGGATTGTAGAAAGTTTCACTGAGGAAACTCTCTCTGGCAAAACCTAGAACAAAGCTTGCTGACGGAAATTATCAGTTTTGATATTCAACTTTTGTAATTACCACTAGAGGCAAAATTATGTTGTTTGGAATACTTTCTTGTTCTTTCGTATTTTACTTTTTGGTAATGTCCGTAGCTAATTACGGCGACAGTGGGCTCTAAACTAGAGAAAGCACTCAAGTCGAAATGAGGAGACCGCGAGTGCCTTAGTCCCTACAATGTTATTTTGGGTAGGGAGACGGCAGTGCCGTGTCCTCGCTTGTCATTCCAGTGCAACCGGAATTGATATTAAATCTATCTGTCTGAATGCTCTCTCTTGCAGGAAATTTGATGGATGAAGGAGTCGTTAAGTACCGCTGTGACTGGACTCACACAGAACCTGTAGCTGTCGAGAACATAGCAGACTTGATGGAGTTGCGCGATCGGCTCCACTCTTGGGGACTAATTGGTGTCTACGAAAATGGCATCGGCTTTGGCAACGTCAGCGTCAGACTCGGAAATTCTTGCCAATTCATGATTTCAGGCACCCAGACGGCACATTTGCCAAGTCTGGGGCCTGAATTTTACTGTACAGTCACCGAATTTGACTTAGAACAAAATTGTCTGGGGTGTCGTGGGCCGGTACAAGCTTCCTCCGAGTCGCTGACTCATGCGGCGCTTTACCTTCACAGAGATGATGTGGGCGGGATTATTCATGTTCACAATCCTCAACTCTGGCAGCAACTGCTGTTTAAGATTCCGACTACTAGAAAAGAGATACCTTACGGCACTCCTGAGATGGCTTTAGAGATGTTTAGGCTGTTTGAGGAAGAGAATTTGGGCAATCGCAAAATTCTGGCGATGGCGGGCCACGAGGACGGGATTATCTGTTTTGGTAGCAGCTTGGACGAAGCGGGCAAAGTGTTGTCGGGTGTTTTGAATCGGAATGATAGAGGAGACGGCACTGCCGTGTCCTAATTTCTGGTCGATCGTGATCGCCTGGACTTGTGCAAAGATCCTGGTAAAACTTGGACAATAGGAGCAAAATTTCCAAGTGCCTCTTGCCTCTATGGTAAGGGCAAGATATTTTAAAGACATATATTTAATTGTAAAAACTGAGGGTGATCGTGAACCAGAATAAACTTGTAAGCACAAAAGAACTGCAATCTGAGGTATCTCGTCTCAGCGAAGAATTGCAAATGCGCGACCAATTAGTGCAGCAGTTGTCTCAGGAGCTGTTCAGACTGGTCAAGGGAAATACGAGTTTTGTGCCCGCGCCGGAAGTTTCCGATCGCCACCAAGCTCAAATGCAGGCAATGCGGGAACAACTGCAAGCCGTTGAAGAACAGGTCGGTTTTTATCAGGAACAAATCACCGATCGGGATACTGAGGTTTACCAATTACGACAGTCAGTGCAAGAATTGACCGATCGCTCTCGAATGCTAGAACAGGTAGTTCAGGAATTGCCAGGGGTTTATCGCCAGAAGTTTGCTGAGCGCATCGAGCCAATTAAGGAAAAGTTGGATCAATTGCAAAAGGAAAACCGCCAATTGCACACAGAGTTGCAGAGTGTCACTTACCGTCTGGCTGTACGCAGCCGCAAGGTTAAAGGTTTGGATTTGCCCGATGTTGATCCTGATGACAATCGCAGCATTCAGATGCCGACTTTTGGCAATGTCTAGGGTTTTGATTGTGGCGGATGCCAAGATTGGCACGGCTTCCGCTTTGTTGACTGCGATCGCCCAATCCAACTATTCCACGGAAGTAAGTATCGTTTCGATTTCGGAACTTAATTCTGGGGCGATCGATCCCAAAGACGCGATGGTTTGTCCTTTGACGCTGGATGTGCCGTCCAATCTGGTTTTTCCAGGTCAAGATGTGTTTCGATTTTGTGCTAATGTCTCGGCGGCGCGCGATCGGGTGCAAGAGCAGTTGCAGGTTCCCCCTGGCGATGGCAATTTTTGGCTCCCTGTGGTTTGGACTGCGAGGGGCCCTTTGTATGCTGAGGCGATCGGTGCCGAGCCCGACAAAGAGTCGGGCGAGTTGAGCTACTTTCAACCGGTGCATTTGTCGGATGTTTG
Organism: Oscillatoriales bacterium; assembly: GCA_043718495.1. Lineage (GTDB taxonomy): Bacteria > Cyanobacteriota > Cyanobacteriia > Cyanobacteriales > Microcoleaceae > Microcoleus. The sequence continues at coordinate 7,014 of JAYSVM010000173.1, forward strand.
GCGACAACAGTTGTATGACTTGGCTTACCGCTTACTAGATTTGATAAATGCACCACCTGCAAGTTATTTGATGCAGTTCGGGTTTGTAGGGGAAAGGATTTGTTTTGATCGACTTTGGCCTTTTCCGGCAGCACCTGCGATCGCATCTATCGGCGTTCAACTACCAGATTTGTTTGTCTGTCATTGGCATTGCTTGACAGGCGCGCCTATTTACGATCTGCAAATTAGCCCTGAATACTCAGATCCCCGACTTCTTCAAGCAGTCGGGGATCTAAAATAAGAGTTGATTTTGAGATATTGATTTTATTGCTTCTTTCCTTCTACTCTGAGCGAAGTCGAAGGGCTTTTTTCCTTCTACTATAACTTCCTCAAAACTGTCGAATATTTCAAAGAGTTGGACGAGTTGAGTAATTTCAAAAATCAGCCTGACTTTGGCTGAGAGATTGCAGATGACGAGGCGACATCCCTGGTGGCGGGCGATATTGAGTCCGCCGACTAAGGTACACAACCCGGAACTATCGATAAAGTCTACGTCTGTCATGTCAATCACCCAAAGTTTGTGGCAATCGGGCGCAATTTCTGCGAACTGTTTTTGCAGGATACTGCTGGTTTGGGAGTTCAGGCAGTTTTGAGGCTGGATGACGATGTGTTTGTGCAAGTGGGAAAATGGCATAAATGTTAATTTGGGATTGTTAAGTATGGATCAGTAAATTGAGTTGCTGGTTCTGTTAGGAGACAGCATAATTCCAGCTAAAGCTTCAGAAGGCGATCGTCCTATGTGATAGATTAAGTAAGATGACTGGCTGGCGATCAGTCTAGATACGATCGCTACAATTTTTGATGAGCTTATTATGTCTGAAAAGTTAATTTTTGCCTACGCGCGCGATCGCTAGTTTAGTGTGTTTTTCATCACTGCGAAAGATTGCATTATTTGCTAAATCAAGCCAATATGTAAAAGTATTGAGCTTTGCAAAAGTTTACGAAGGCAAGATCCAATGTCTTTTGAGTTTTTATCGTTAGAGACTATTCAGCAATTTGCCCATGATTACGGCTATTGGGCAATATTTCTGGGAATTTTACTGGAAAATCTGGGAATTCCTCTCCCAGGTGAGACGATTACGATTGCTGGCGGGTTTTTGGCTGGTAGCGGGGAACTGAATTACTGGTTTGTACTCGCAAGTGCGATCGGCGGTGCGACAGTGGGCGGAAATTTCGGTTATGCGATCGGCAGATACGGCGGCTGGCCCCTGCTGCTGAAACTCGGAAAAATCTTCCGCTTTCGAGAAGAACAACTGTTTGACTTGAAAGAAAAGTTTAGCCAAAATGCAGCTAAAGCCGTATTTTTAGGCCGTTTCATCGCACTCCTGCGAATTTTTGCCAGCCCTCTAGCAGGAATCGCCGAAATGCCATTTTTGCAATTTTCATTCTTCAATCTTCTGGGTGCCGCAAGCTGGGCATCCGTAATGGTAAGTTTATCCTACTTCCTAGGACAAGTTGTGTCTTTAGAAAAGTTAGTAGCTTGGGCCGCTCAATTTGCAGTATTTGCCTTACTGTTAGCAGTTGCTTGGATTGCAATTCCTATTTGGTTGGAGTCGCGAGATTTGGACAAAACTAAATAGAGTTGGAAGGCATTCCTCAAAAACTAAATCTTCTTGTGGAACGGGCAAGATGCCCGTTCTTAAGAATAGTCGAACGAACTAAAATCACATTTTGGACTAATATCAGCAACGGGCTAGAAGCCCGTTCCACAAAGAATAAACTTTTTTGTAATAGAGAATTCGATACCCTAAATTTATAATAGATAGAAATTATGGGATACACTACAACTTTTGACGGCATATTTAAATTAAACAAAGGGTTATCAGACAGCGAAGCTATTTACTTACTAGAGTTTTCTCGAACCCGACGGATGAAGCGAAATCCGGCGATTTTGCAAAGTATTCCCGATCCGGCGAGGGCAGCAGTTAACTTGCCAGTGGGCGAAGAAGGCTGCTATTTTGTGAATCAACAATGGGATGAAGACTCCGAAGTTTCCATTGTCGATTACAACCGCCCGCCCAAGACTCAGCCCGGATTGTGGTGTAAGTGGGTTCCGACTGCTGACGGCGGCGGGATTAAATGGAATGGCGTAGAAAAATTTTATGACTATATAGAATGGTTGCAGTATCTTATTGAAAATTTCATCGAACCTTGGGGTTACGTTTTGAGAGGCGAGGTGAATTGGCAAGGGGAAAAAGAGGAGGATACGGGGATGATTTGGGTTAAGAATAATGTGATTATTTTGCCAGAAGATGCTGAGGAATTGTTGAGATATGCGGTGTCGCCCGTATCCGTACCAAAGTTTGTTTGGGATTGTTTCAATACAATGAAAGCGATGAAATTTGACCTGACAGATGAGGTAATTGATAAAGCTGTGGAGTTAGGAAATGGGGAAACAGCACTGTGGATCAAGGCTAATTATGACAAGTATTTTGATGGTATGGAGCGGGGTTTTGAGTTTGAGGGAGAGGTAATTGAAACCACAGATGAGGAGTAGTTTTGATTTATAGATAATGTGGATATAATTGTGAGTATGAGCAAATGAGGATTTACTATGACAACATCAACAGAAATCCGCGCCGAAGTAATTGAAGACAAAGTTGAAGATAAAGCACAGATTTATTACTCTCCTGAAGAGTATTTAAAGCTGGAAGAGGTGGCAAAATTTAGAAGTGAATATCAGGATGGCAGGATAATCCCTATGACAGGCGGAACACCGAATCACAATCAAATAGCTGGCAATTTTTATGGCACACTGAATTTTGCTACGAAAGGACAACCGTACCGAGTCTTTATAAACGATTTGCGTTTGTGGATACCTTCCAAGCGGGTTTATACTTATCCTGATGTGATGTTGGTGGCGGGGAAGTTGGAGTTTGCTGAGGGTAGGAAAGATACGATTACTAATGCGGTGATGGTGGCTGAGGTTTTATCGGAATCGACGGAGGATTATGACAGAGGTGGCAAGTTTAAACTTTTTCGCACGATTCCTAGTTTGAGGGAGTATGTTTTGATCGATCAATATGAGATGCACGTTGAACAGTTTGTGAAGACGGATGATAATAAGTGGATTTTGTCTGAGTATGATGGTGCTGATGCGGTGTTGAGATTGAGTTGTGTGGAGTTTGAGATGCGGTTAGGTGATATTTACGATCGCGTGGATTTTGAGTCTGAATCGGAGGAGTGAGCTCGATCGCCCTCGAATAATTTGATTAAGTAATATTATGTCCGACCAATTTACCCTAGTTCTTGTAGGGGCGGGTTCACCAACAATACCGGCTAATAATTAACAATCTCAAAAACCCGCCCCGGCCGAGATATCGCCTCTTAAAGCAATGGGAAATATCAGATATTGAACCTACGGGTAGTTACGGTAATTGCTTGACTGCATTGATTCGAGATGGGGTTTCAATTGATTTACGTGGCAGTGGGGAGATGATGCCGCTGACGGTTTTGGGGAAGTATGTTTATGTTGACAAAGAACTGTTTATGTGGTAATTTAAGTGAGTACGATAGATGAAATGTGCGGGCTTTCGATAGATTCTGGCATTAGTCTTGTCAAGCATTACGATGCAGCGAACAACCGAATATAGTTGTGCAATAGTTTTTGGAAATATTGAGTCAGGAATAAGCAACTCTGAACAGGGAAATGCCGTTTCTTTACCCCGAAAATAAGGGCTTGCTAGAGAGATAAATATCACCAGATTAATTGTATTGTAGGGAAACGGCACTGCCGTGTCCTGATTGAGGGTAATATTAATTCTGATACCAACGGATTTGATATGACTAAAAAATTAACTCTGCTTTTAACTGTTGTAAGTCTATTGTTTCTCCCCTCTGGGCTTGTTGAATGCCCGATCGCAAATCTGCCATAAATTCGGAATCAGAGAGAATTTCGATGGTTTCTAACAGAGATTCAAATTGTTTAAAACTGAGCGCAATAATTGCCGGTTTCCCATCCTTAGTGATGATAGCTGGCTCTGCTGCTAAGTCATCAGGCCACTTGGGCATTTCTTGTTGCGCTTCTGTAATTGTCAAATATTTTGGCATATTTGCAGAGGTGAATTTTTATCTTTATTATAGCATGGTTAATTCACCACAATATCTTCGTTGGTAAAGATTACATCCTCATAGATAGCATCCATGCTAGTGCGAAAGTCCACACTAGCTAAGTGAATTACGCTTCCTTGCGTGTAAGAATGTAAAACCCACAACCCCTGAGCATTGCGACGAAAACACTCCACCCGCTGCCGCTTTTGACTAATTAATACGTACTCTTGAAGCGTTTCTAATTCTTGATAGTCAGCAAACTTATCTCCGCGATCGAATGCTTCAGTTCCTTTTGACAAAACCTCGATAATTAAACAAGGATGTTTTTTAAAAGATTGAAATGCTTTGTCCCGTTCATCGCACGTTACCATCACATCGGGATAGTAGTAAATATTCCTAGACTCAATCCTAGCTTTCATGTCTGACATATAAGCACGACAGCCACTACCCCGAACATGATTTCTCAAAAGTGCAAATAAGTTGCCAGCGACTGTCACATGAGCATCACTTGCACCTGCCATTGCGTAGGTTTCGCCCTGAATATACTCATGTTTGAGCTGGCTGAGTTCTTCTAATTTCAGATACTCTTCCGGTGAAATGTAATTTAGGATTTGATTTGCAACCATTGGCTTTACATTGAGTTTTTTATAATACTAGATTCAGACTACTTCTATTGTATCAAACTCACTAGGATTTTTAAATTATTTTATCCCTACTTTAACAAATAATATCAAATCCGGTTACACCGGAATCATATAGAGGAGACGGCAGTGCCGTGTCCCTACAATATTATTTTGGGTAGGGAC
>JAYSVM010000174.1:0-11698 GCA_043718495.1 Oscillatoriales bacterium
AGTGCCGTTTCCCTACCACGCTCAATTGTAGGGACACGGCACTGCCGTCTCCTCTATATCATTCCGGTGCAGCCGGAATTGATATTATTCGTGCGTTCAGACTAATAGTATTAAAAATATCAGAATTGTCTCTCTCAATAATACATAAAAGTATCACCCTGCGTGTAGCAGAGTGACACTTTCACAAAACCAAAACTCAAGACTGTGTGGGAACAGGAATCGATTCGCGATCGATTCCTGTCCCACCATCATCAATTGTTTTAGAACAACTCGAAGTTGTTGGTGCCGATAGTCAGTCCAGGTGTCAACTGAGCCACAGTCAACACAGTACCAGCGTTGTTGAAGTACAGAACACCGCTTGCGGAGTCGTAGATCACCTTGTTCTTGGTATCTGCTGCTGGAGAATTTAAGTTGAAGCCAGAAACCACAACAAATTCGCTAGCATCAAAGGTGTTGCCCAATACAGCGAAGGCACTGGCAGTTCCTGATATACCACCCGATCCCTTCACAGGCTGGACTCCAAGACGGATCTTGTCTTCCCCAGGTGCAAAGTCAGTGATCGTATCCACTCCCCAAGCACCGCCAGCAGAAGCGAAGAAGAAGGTATCGCTGCCAGCACCACCAGTCAAGAGATCGTTGCCCAAGTCTCCAGAGATGAAGTCATTGCCAGCACCGCCATTTACGGTGTCTTGGCCTTTACCGCCCCAGAGGACATCGTTGCCGGCATCACCATTGACGATATCATTACCGCCACCGGCGATGATGGTATCATTACCGTCGCCACCGCTGATGACGTCATTGCCACCACCTAAACGCGAGGGAGAGTCTCCGTAAATCAGGTCATCTCCAGAACCGCCAGCTACCGTGTCGTTTCCTAGATCCCCATACAGGACATCATTACCTTCGCCGCCATCGACGAAATCGTCACCTTTACCAGCCTTGATGGTGTCATTACCACCATTACCAAAAACAGTGTCATTACCAGCACCAGTTAGGATACTGTCGCTGCCACTGCTGCCATTCAGTCTGTCAGTTCCTGCGGTACCTAAAACATTGAGTCCGCCCTGGCTATTAGGGACTGAACTTGTTGGGGTCGTTGGATTAGTAACCTGTGTCATTTACACTCCTCCTAGATGAATCATTTTTATACAATACACTTTTCCCTCCAAACGGATTCAAAAAATGAAACCGGACATCGGTCGAGACTCTAATTTACCCATCTGCTATAGGCTGTCATCTGAACCACCTCAACTAAACTTAGCTATGGTTGGGGCTTCCAACAAACACAAAGGTTAGGACGGTCTGATGCGTCTTTGAGGTTTCTCATCTTAACGACCGATGCCATGTTAGGAACGCCAAAAGGGCGATGATGGTCTTATTCGGTCTCTATGGGCAGCCGCCTGTCTGCTCCAGGCAGTTACAATATCCTTTACCCAGTCCTGAGATTTTGGTATCGTCGATCACAACTTGTTCGATCGCCCGGTATGGGCACTAACTGAGTTGCGCTCTTGGTTAGTATAGCTGGTAAAAGTATAGTCATCTATTACATGACATGGGAGGCTTTGAATCCCTCCCCTTTCGCTTTCACTTCGAGCGGATTCAACCGCCTCGGCTGAACTACGCAGCTCTCTATCCCATTGCTGAACGCATTTGGGATTGCTTTTCTCAATACTTCTGATTGACCAGACTTTTTAGTTCCGCCAATAGTTCCCAGAAAATCAAAATTGTTGAGACGAGCTTAAGATTCGCTCCCCAACACGACCACAAGCAATTGGAACCCTCGCCCCCGCATTGAGTCGTGAACTCAATTCTTCAATCGAAAATCGAAAATTGATCGACTGTGGAGGTCAAAACTTACAAGTCTCAGAACTAGAAACTCAGCCATATTGCTGTTGACATCCGAACAATAGTAAGCTGCGATACAATTGGCAATAGTCCCGCACTGAGGGTCAAAAGCGTAACCGGCAACAAGATTTCACTAATGACCTAGAAAACAACATCTATTCCGTCAAGCAATGCCCTCTCAACTTTCAACTCAATAATTAATCATGATTCTCCGTCATATTGAGTTGCTTCGACTTCGGGCTTTTTGTTGTTAATTTGTAAAAGAGAAAAAGGGAGAACTATAGGCCAAAAAAGAGGGCCGAACACTAAGGCGACCCAAGAGATCAAGTCTTTTTTAGATGTGGTAGTATCCTGCCAAAAACGTTGAAACCAAACTAAGAATACGATTGAGGCAATCAAGAAGTAGCCAATAACTATCATTTTTTTTACCCGCTTACCTGTTTGTGCGATCGAAATATTTGTGATTATATCTCACGTCGATTTTGGATTTTCCCCACGGATTAATTTGTGGGGCTTGTCAGCAGCCAGCACTCAGCAGCCAGCACTCAGCACCCATTAGAGATTAAGTGTAACATTATTTTAAGACATAGTTGAGATTGTATAGTTATCCAGAGCTAGGAATTGGGACAGAGCTTAGTATTGGGGCTATCGGGGGCGATAGGAAATAAGTCCCAGCCTTAATTATTAATGACACAAATCACTAGCTTCAATCAAATAGATCACATTTACTCGTGTATTGGAATCACATAAATATCAAATGAATCAGTCAATACTGTCAAAAGTGAGTTCAAAAAAAATCCAATGATGACACAAACGCTTTTACCTCAATTTACTATTGCAGAGCTAGTCTTTCAGGTATATCACTCTGGTTTATTAACTCAGACTCACCGACAACAGCTCAGGACAGTGCTGTTAAACGACTGTCTCACCGAAGAAGACCAAACAGCCATCAACCGTTTACTGCACGCTGTCCGTCGCGGCTGGCTGAAAGTAGTAGATTAAAATCAGCCCCAATCCGAGTTTGAATTTTGAATTTTGAATTTTGAATTTTGAATTTTGAATTTTAGATTTTAGATTACTCCCTTGACATACTGACCCGGAATCAAAGCCACGGTAGTTCTTGACGCTTCAATGGATAAAGAATGAATCTGGAGACCCGAATGAAATTGTTTTGGGTCATTTTTATCAAAATATTGAATAATATCTATAACATTTCAATAATATTCGGCATGAGCGACCTTTACATTTCCTGGTCAGAATACCATCGCAAGATTGAGGATTTGGCCGTAAAAATCCATGAATCTCAGTGGAAATTCGATCGCATTGTGTGCATTGCCAGAGGAGGGCTGCGGGTTGGCGATATTCTCTCCCGGATTTTCGACAAACCCCTAGCAGTTTTAGCGGCTTCGTCCTATGGTGGGGCAGAAGATAAAGTCCGAGGTTCAATTAAATTTGCCCGCGACTTGACAATGGTAGGCGATGATTTGGGCCACATAATTCTGCTGGTTGACGATTTGGTGGATTCGGGGGTGAGTTTGCAGCAAAGCATAGTTTGGTTGCAAAGTCGATACAGCGGGGATATTCAGGAAATTCGGACTGCGGTGCTTTGGTACAAGGCTTGTTCTGTGGCAAAACCGGATTATTATGTGGATTATTTGGCGGATAATCCTTGGATTCATCAACCTTTTGAAATGTATGAAAAGATGAGTGTGGCTGATTTTGCAGCGAAAGTCGGGAGTTAGCCAGGGATTGAGAATAAATTAGGAGACGGCAGTGCCGTGTCCCTACCATAATTAATTGTAGCGACACGGCACTGCCGTCTCCTCGCTTGTTATTCCGGTATAACCGGAATTGATATTAATACAATTACCGAACAGAAAGAATGCGCGCACCCAACTCCATACTTTCCGCCAAAACTTCCTGCCGCGCCCACTGGTCCGCCGCCAAAATATCGTCTAAACCAGGGCTTTCACAGTTATCAAGTCGATGTTTGTCACACGCTTTTTCAATCAATTTCGGAATATCCAAAAACTGAATCTTCTCTTCCAAAAATAGTGCTACTGCCTGTTCGTTTGCCGCATTCAAAACCGCAGGCATCGAGCCGCCAGCTCGTCCAGCCGCATAGGCTAATTGCATACAAGGATACTTTTCATGGTCTGGTTCTCGGAAAGTTAAATCTCCAGCTTTTACCAAATCAAATGGTTTCCAATCAGTATGAATTCGCTCCGGCCAAGACAAGGCATAAAGCAGTGGTAACCGCATATCTGGCCATCCCAATTGTGCTAAAACAGATGTATCTTGCAACTCAATTAACGAGTGAATGATGCTCTGGGGATGAATGACAATATCAATGTCGTCATAATCCATTCCGAACAAATAGTGAGCTTCAATTACTTCTAATCCTTTATTCATCAAAGTCGCAGAATCAATGGTAATTTTCTGTCCCATCGACCAATTCGGATGTTTCAAAGCATCAGCAACTGTGACTCCTGCTAACTTTTCAATTGGCAAATCTCGAAAAGAACCTCCCGAAGCTGTGAGAATGATTCGCCGCAAACTGCCAGGAATAACACCTTGGAGACACTGAAAAATTGCTGAATGTTCGGAGTCTGCCGGTAATATTTTAACTCCGTGTTTTTCGATCAGGGGGTTGACAACGGGGCCACCTGCGATTAATGTTTCTTTATTGGCTAAGGCAATATCTTTTCCTGCTTGGATGGCGGCAATTGTTGGCAGCAAACCAGCACAGCCGACTATGCCAGTGACTACGGCTTCGGCATCGCCATATTTGGCAACTTCGACAACGCCTGTCTCGCCTGCAAGTATAATCGGTTGAGGGTCGATATCTGCGATCGCCTCTTTCAATTCAACTAATTTATTTTCGTCGCCAATTGCGACAATTTCGGGGCGAAACTGTCGGATTTGTTGGGCTAGCAAGGTGACATTTCGTCCAGCGGTTAAGCCGACAATCCGAAATTGTTCCGGGTATTGAGCTACAATATCTAGGGTTTGAGTACCGATGGAGCCTGTGGAACCGAGAAGAGTTATTGCTTTCACAATTTTTTAAGGTTTTGTGGATTATTCTAAATTTTATGCAGAATTCGTCCAATTTTGTTGATTCTGATGAGGAGAGTAACGTCTCGAATCAGGAAAATGTAGAGGAAGGTCGATCGCATCCACCGTCGAGTTTGCTAATTGCGATCGCGATTTCTGCGACAATCTTATTTTTATCTAGCAGTTTGCGACACGCCTTGTTTCAATCCACTGCTTTCGATTTAGGCATTTTTGACCAAGCGATTTACCTCATTAGCCAAAACCAAACGCCTTTCTCTTCTTTGATACAGATGCACATTTTAGGTGACCATGCAGCGGTCATACATTATCTGCTGGCTTTGTTGTACAAAATTTACCCGGATGTGCATTGGCTGTTTTTCGTACAAGCAGTTGCTTTATCCCTGGGAGCTTTGCCTAGCTGGAGTTTAGCACGTTTAGCTGGTCTGACTCGATCGCAATCCCGTGCGATCGCATTTATGTACCTACTATATCCAGTAGTATTTAATATCAATCTATTTGACTTTCACCCAGAAGTCATCGCTTTACCCGCACTTTTAGCAGCCATCTTAGCAGCGCGCTTAAATAAGATTATCTGGTTTTGTAGCGCTGTTTTGTTAGTTCTAAGTTGCAAAGCAGTTTTGTCTCTAACCGTTGCTGCAATGGGCTTCTGGCTGTTGTTGTGTGAGAAAAAAAGATCGTGTGGCGCGATCGCAATTTTGCTCGGTATAGCTTGGTTTCTCATTGCTTCCCAAAAAATTATCCCCTTATTTAGTGGTAGCGAAGTCGCCGGAGTCGGGCGCTACAGCTATTTAGGCAAATCTGTACTAGAAATCGTCATTAATCTGATATTAAAACCACAGTTAGTCTTAGGAAAAGTCCTTTCCTTTGATACTTTCAAATATATATTTATACTCAGTTTACCAGTGATTTGGGGACTTTTGCCATTCTCCCGCAAAATAGGACTGCGATATTTAATCCCACTAATTCCAGCCATCCCAACTTTCGCCATCAATATCCTTTCAGACTTGCCATTTCAACGCAGTTTAGCCTATCAATATTCAGTACCGATAATTCCCTTTCTATTATTAGCAGTCATCTCGAAGGAAGGTTCGGCAGCGGATTTTGTAGCGGATGTAACGGATGGCAAGAGGGAAGGGGAAAGTTTGGCAACGGATTTTGTAGCGGATTTAACGGATGTTAAGAAAAGGGAAGAAATTTTCCAAATTCCTCAACTCTGGCTGGGAATGCAATTACCAAAAGCCATGATAATTTGGTCATTAATCATATTCCTGTTTCTCGGCGAGTACAAAGATTTTTTCCTCTATCTAAATAGACTAGACACTTGGCAAGCAACACGAGAAGCGATCGCGCAAATTCAACCCCAAAGTAGCATCTTAACAGATAATAGACTTGCACCTCACTTTGCCCACCGCCCCATCGTCAAATTACTTTCCCAAATTTCACCCCAAACAGACTTAGCCGAATTCAAATATATCTTATTAAACCAGCGCCATCCTTGGCCCGATACCGAAAAAATTGGCAATGACTTAGCAAATCAACTTCAAAATACTCCCAAATTTCAATTAACCTATCAAAAAAACCAAGTTCTACTATTCAAACGCATCGCTAGTTAAGTCAATAAGTTAAACCAATCCAGTGCTAACCTTAAAAACCCTAAAATCTCATCCAGTATTTTTAATGGTTGTCGTCACAACGATAGTCTTATTTGCGGCAAGTAGCGCGCGACACGCTTTGTTTCATTCAACCGCCTACGACTTAGCAATATTTGACCAAGCAATTTATTTAATCTCTCAAAATCAAACGCCATTTTCATCTTTAATGGCTATTAATATTGTAGGCGATCACACGGCATTTATCTTCTATCCGCTGGCTTTACTTTACAAAATATATCCAGATGTTCACTGGCTGTTATTTGTCCAAGCATTTTCATTAGCCTTGGGCGCTTGGCCTAGTTGGAGTTTAGCACGGCAAGCTGGTTTAAATGAACAAAAATCAATAGCCGTAGCAGCAGTCTATCTGCTTTATCCAGTAGTCTTTAATGTCAATCTTTTTGACTTCCATCCAGAAGTAATTGCCTTACCCGCAATCTTAGCAGCCATCCTAGCAGCTAGACTTGATAAAATATTTTGGTTTTGCGCTGCAATTATCCTAATCCTAAGTTGCAAAGCCGTGCTATCTTTGACAGTGATGATGATGGGTGTATGGCTACTCCTCTTTGAGAAAAAGCGCAATTATGGACTGATTGCCATATTTTTCGGTGCGGCTTGGTTTTTGATTGCAACTCAAGTCATTGTACCTTATTTTAATCAAGGTCAGCAACACGCTGGTGTCGGGAGATATGAATATTTGGGAAAGTCAGTTTTGGAAATTGCCATTAATTTGGTTGTCAAACCTCAGCTAATAGTGGGACGTATTTTTTCCGCCGATACTTTTGGCTATTTAGTCTTGTTGTTTTTGCCTCTAATTTGGTGGCTTTCCCCGCGACATCTGTCACCGCTAATTGGTGCTTTACCTGTACTCGTGATGAATATTCTTTCGGATATTGAGGCGCAACGAGACTTAATTCATCAGTATTCTGTGCCGATATTTCCTTTTTTGTTAACCGCCGTAATTGCTACGCTAGCTGATAGACAAAAAAGGGAACAATATTTTTGGATAAACACCCGAAATTATCTCTGGAATCAACGCCACTGGACTCCTAGAGTTTGGAATCGAGTATCGAAACACTTTTCTGTGAAATCTGTTAAACATATCTGGATGCGTCGCCTTTCGATTCGCCGGACTTGGAGATGGGGAAAATCACTGTTTGCTAATTCCTCAGTTTCAAAAATGTTGATTTTGTGGGCGCTATTCGTTTTTTTGATCTTAGCCAAATATGGATATTTTTGGACTATTTATTTAGAGTCTATTGATACTTGGCAAGCGACGCGACAGGCAATTCATCTTGTTCAAACTCAAGGTAGTGTACTAACAGATAATTCCCTAGCAACTCATCTCGCCCATCGTTCAATAATTAAATTGCTACATCAAGTTTCCACTGAACAAGATTTAACTGAATTTGATTATGTCTTGCTGAATATGCGTCATCCTTGGCATGATACTCAGGAAACGGCGATGAGTGTAGCCACTCAACTTAAAAAATCTCCGTTATTTAAAATAACTTATCAAAAAGATGATGTTCTGTTGTTTCAAAAATATGCAATTAAGTAGATGGAAATGAATACAATCAACTCTACCAAAAATTTAAAATCTAATCGAGTAATTTGGATAGTCGCACTTTTTTCCCTAATATTTTTCCTGTGCAGCAGTCTGCGACACTCCTGGCTTCAATCCAATGCTTTTGAATTGGGAATTTATGATCAAGTAGCCTATTTAATCAGTCAGGGACAAAGGCCATTTTCGTCATTTCTGGAAATTCATCACATGGGAAATCACGCCGCTTGGGTGATGTATCCTGTGGCTTTGTTGTACAGAATATATCCCGATGTTCACTGGTTATTGTTGGTGCAAGCCGTGTCCCTAGCCTTGGGTGCTTTGCCTAGTTGGAGTTTGGCGCGTCAAGCTGGATTAAATCATAGCACATCTTGGGCGATCGCCTGTACTTACCTGCTCTATCCATTAGTATTTAACGTCAATCTCTTCGACTTCCACCCCGAAGTCATTGCTTTACCGGCATTGTTAGCCGCAATCTTAGCGGCACGACTGAATAAAACACTATGGTTTTGTGCTGCGATTATCTTGGTTTTGAGCTGCAAAGCCGTGTTATCTTTAACTGTGGCTGCGATGGGTTTGTGGCTGCTATTTTTTGAAAAAAATCGTAATTGTGGACTGATTGCTCTATTTCTCGGTGCTGGTTGGTTTTTGATAGCTACTCAGGGAGTTATCCCATATTTTAATCAAGGCAGAGAACACGCAGGAATCGGGCGCTATCAATATTTGGGAAAGTCTGTTTTAGAAATTGCTGCTAATTTAATCTTGAAACCTCATCTGATTTTGGGGCGTTTGTTTTCCTTAGATACTTTTGAATATTTAGTTTTATTGGTATTGCCAGTAATTTGGTGGATTTCTCCACGGCATCTGACACCTTTAATTAGTGCACTGCCGATGTTAGGGATGAATGTTCTTTCGGATATTCCCGCTCAACGAGATTTGATCCATCAATATTCTATCCCAATATTGCCGTTTTTGTTAGTGGCTGCGATCGCAAATTTGTCACATCAAAATCTACACGAGGTAAAAATACCTAAAATATTCGACAAATTACGAATTCCCAGTTTGCCATTGTCGAAGGCGATTATAACTTGGTCATTCATCGCTTTTTTATGCTTGGCGAAGTACGGCTATTTCTGGACGATTTATTTAAATGAAACCGAAACCTTGTCAGCGACGAAAGAGGCAATTGCTCTAGTTCAAACCAAAGGCAATATTTTAACGACATCTCATATTGCTCCGCATTTAACTCACCGTTCTGTGGTAAAGTTAACTCAGGCTGACACACCGCCTGGAAACTTGACAGAATTTGAGTATGTGTTGCTGAATTTGCGCTATCCTGGTTGGATGAGCGATCGCAATTTTGTGCAAAACCTAGTAACTCAACTCACCAATAATCCCCAATTTCAACTGAAATATCAGCGGGATGACATTTTTCTATTTACTAAAAAGTGATAAAAGTCACATTCTGCGGTACAATCATAAAAAGCTTGTGACATCCTCAAATCCGATCCTAAATTATGAACACAACAGAGAACACAACAGAAAAATCTAAACTCTCCAATGAAAAAACATTGGAGGCTATGAAAAATTTCTCCGAAACCTACGCCAAGCGCACCGGAACTTACTTTTGTTCCGAGCTTTCTGTTACCGCAGTTGTAATAGAAGGACTAGCAAAAAACAAAGACGAATTAGGTGCTCCCTTGTGCCCTTGTCGCCACTACGAAGACAAAGAGGCGGAAGTCAAAGCAGCCTACTGGAATTGTCCCTGCATTCCCATGCGCGAGCGCAAAGAATGTCATTGTATGTTATTTTTGACACCAGATAACGATTTTGCTGGAACAAATCAGGAAATTGGAATGGATCAACTTCAAGCAGTCAGAGAGACTATGTATTAGTTAGGGAGGCGGACGTTAATCCGAATTAATATTGCCGGAAATCAGGACACGGCAATGCCGTATTAATATTACCCGAAATCAGGACACGGCAATGCCGTATTAATATTACCCGAAATCAGGACACGGCAGTGCCGTATTAATATTACCCGAAATCAGGACACGGCAGTGCCGTATTAATATTACCCGAAATCAGGACACGGCAGTGCCGTGTCCCTACAATTAATCGGGGTAGGGAAACGGCACTGCCGTATCCAAACTATCATGTCTGAATACAAATCAAACCTAAAGCCGCATGGAAGAAGAAATGCCGGTAGAGTTTTGGCAAGGCATAGCAGAGTTTAATAGTAGAGAATTTTATGCTTGTCATGATACTTTAGAGGCTTTGTGGATGGAAGCGGGTGAGCCTGAAAAAAAATTCTATCAAGGAATCTTACAAATTTCTGTCGCACTTTATCACTTAGGAAATCTTAACTGGCGCGGTGCTGTAATCTTGTTGGGAGAAGGCATAAGTCGGCTTAGTTATTATCAACCAAGTTATGCAGGCATTGCTGTGGAAAATTTGCTACAACAAAGTGCTAAACTCTTGAATGCTTTGCAGCAAGCTGGCTTGGAAAGAGTGGCTGAATTTTTACCATTATTAAATGGTGAGGAAATTGCAGACTTGCAGTTACCATGTATTCTCAAAAATTGATCGGCGGTTGAAACCGCTAAATCATCAAGGGGTGGCAAACCCGGATTTGGTATAATGAGTATTGGGTTTCGTTCCTCAACCCAACCTACAGAACAAAAACGATCATATTTAGCGGACTATGCCAAATCCGTATTTCTGAAATACTATTTTAGCCCGATCGCCTGCCAAAAACTCAACAAACATTTTAGCAGCACCAGGATTACGACTATTTCTGATAATTGCTACAGGATAGACAATCGGCGAGTGCGAATTTTCCGCAGCCGTAGCGCGCACTGCGACTTTTGGCGATGCTTTGCCATCTGTGGTGTAAACTATACCAGCATCCACATTGCCACTTTCTACAAACGTCAACACTTGGCGCACATTATTTCCCAATACTAATTTCGGTTGGAGTTGCTCCCACAATCCTATTTTAGTCAGCATTTCCTGAGCATATTGTCCCACGGGTACGCTCTTAGGTTCGCCGATCGCAATTTTCTTGATTTTTCCATCAGTCAATTCTTGGAAATCCCTCAAAACTACGCCATTTGTCGGAGTAATCAAAACCAGGCGATTTGTCAACAAATTGCGGCGCGTCTCGTTAATCAGCAAATTAGCTTGCTGCAAAATATCCATTGGTTTAGTCGCGGCGCTGAAAAAAACATCCACCGGAGCTCCCTGGTGAATTTGCTGCTCTAGGGCACCGGAAGCACCAAAATTATAAGTTATAATAACATTAGGATTGTTCCCTTCATAAACAGTCTTAATTTCTGCTAAAGCTGGCGACAAACTAATAGCCGCAGACACGGTTAAATATGTGCGCTGTGGTGCTGTTGTTGAGGAAATCTTTTGAAACAAGTTCCAACTAATTAATAGTGCTAGCGACGCAAATGCTGCGACAATCAAAGGTAGAAAGCGCGTATTTTTAAAGTTCATGCGAAAGGGTTTTAAGCATCGGAATGATAGAGGAGACGGCAGTGCCGTGTCCCTACAATGTTAT
>JAYSVM010000175.1:0-36442 GCA_043718495.1 Oscillatoriales bacterium
TTTTGGTAATAGGATTGCGCCCAGGAACCCTAGAAATAGGGATATTAAGAACGAAATTTCTTAAGAATCTCAGTCGCTTCAGCGCTGAGAGTGTCAATCGGTAGGCTAGTTTTTAGATAAAAACGTGAAAGCCTCCTTCCGTATTGGTGAAGGAGGCTTTTTGATCCAGCGATAGACGCCAGAACTACATATTTTGAGTCTGATTACATCAAACCGATTTGAGAGAGAATACCTTGACCGGTGATATATTCGGTGGCTAGGCCAATAACGAAGCCTAGCATCGCCAAACGACCATTCCAGGTTTCAGCAAACTCAGTGAAGCCAACTTTTGCGTCTTTGTTTTCCATGACCAGAAACCTCGTTTAATTTCAACCTTATGTAAATTAATGTAACACAGCGTTTGAAACATTGCAACATATTTTTACATTTGGTTTCTCGATCGCAGATATAAGAGATCGGGAGATGGGGAGATTGGGAGATGGGGCAGTTTGCACTGAGATGGTGCGGAATGTTAAAATTGGTGCGCGGACTAGCCCCGACAAGCTTAGTGATGATGGCAAATTGCGATGAAACTGATTAAACGGACGGCTCTTTATTTTCAAGACGATCGATCGAATAAAGTATACGAAGTCGATTTGTGTCAGGTGGGCGAAAACCTATACTCAGTCAACTTTCGCTATGGCCGCCGTGGTGCCAATCTCAAGGAAGGCACAAAAACCGATACAGCAGTGCCTTTAGCCCAAGCAGAGAAAGTTTTCGACAAGCTAGTTGCCGAAAAGGTGAAAAAAGGCTATCGGGAAGTTGCTACCGAGGTCCCCAGCCAGCCCGATGCAGCACACGCAGCTACGCGCGAGGAAGCTATTTTGAACCGTCTCGCCGGTGGTGGGAATGTTAAATGGCCTCTGGAACGGGCTATTTGGCGCGCTGGGGAACTGAAGATTATCGAAGCTACAGGGGTACTGATAGATTTAATTGGTACGGGAGAACCGCTGCGAGACTACTGTATTGCTTGGAGTTTGGGTTGGTGCGGAGGTGAGGGTGCTGTGGCTGCGCTAACTCGGCTGTATCGAAATACTGCGACTGCGGAGTTTGTGGTGAGAATTACTTTTGAGGGATTGCTGAAGTTGGCGGATCAGGAAGCGCGATCGCAAATGCGATCGTCCATAATTGAATTGCTACCACTGGAGTTGCGCGAATTAGCCCGAAGTGGCAGCACTGAGGAATTTTCAGCCGCATTGAAAACTTATCTTGACACCACAGATGGTAGCCGTTTTGCTGTACTCGATACTATTTATCAGATTGATAGCGAATGTGTGCGATCGGTCTTACTGGATATTTTAAGGACAGCACCGTTTCAACCTAACTATTTTAAACCAATCCGCCACATCTTCAAAATAGCAGAATACCGCCACGATGCCGAAGTATTTGCCATTATTGCCGATCGACTAGAACGAGAGCAAGCAATGTACCAAAGCAACAGCTATGGTGTTTATATTCCCGGCGGCGGTTACTTGAAAAAGATTGAATGGAAACAGAACAAAAAAACCAAAAATTACGAACAATTTAAAGTCAGTGAATTCCAAGATGAAATGCAGAGCCCCAATGCCAGAATTGCTTACAGTAGCAACACTCGTGCCTACTTCATAAAACGAGTTTGGCGGACTCTCAAACAATTAGGCGAAGAGAGAGATCCTGATTATGTCAAAATGGCTGTCAGTCTTTTGCTGCAATACGTTGATAGCGATGCCGAAGCAGTTTTGCAAAGCACTTATTATCAATGGAATTACTCTAGCTGGACTCGATTTGAGTCCGGCACTGCTGCATGGGATGTCTTTGCCGGTTATTTAACATTTAATCATATTCTCTACGAAAACAGCCCGCGCTACGTTTATTTTACCAATTCCAAAGCATGGCGCTGTCGGGAAGGTTACAAACCCGGAGATCCGGAACCGGAAGTGCGAGAAGAAGCCTTCCCCGAACTTTGGGCACAAAATCCCGATCGCCTTTTGCAGCTATTATTAGAAAGCAACTGCCGCCCGGTGCATCATTTCGCCGTTAAAGCACTGAAAGCCTGTCCGCTATTTTTGAGTGAAATAGATGTCAGTACAATAGTTAAAATTATCGATCGACCTTACGAAGTTACCGCCGAATTTGGCTTCAATTTAGTCATTCAAAACCAGTATAACAGATATCCCGATCACCGCGAAGTTATTTTAGCCGTTGTTAACTGCGTGTTTCAAGCCGGGCGAGAATCAGCTTATGGCTGGCTGGAAGAACAACGCGATCGCATTTTAGAAGATAGTGAATTAATTGCCGCTTTAGTTACCAGTTTGTACGGAGATACGCGCCAGTTTGCCCGCCGGATTTTGAGTTCGTCAATAATTAGCGATCGAACTGCGAAAGTGTTAATTGGTAGAATTATAGCTCATTTACTAGCATTTGAAACACCATCTATTTCTCTCATAAATACTCCAATTTTAGCAGGAGAGATAGCAGAAATTTTACTGTTCAGTTTTCCGGCACAACTGCGAAATTTAGGATTAGGAGTAGTGCTGGATTTGCTCAGACACGCGATCGCAGAAATTCAGGAATTAGGCGCGAGAATTTTGCTAAACCACGAAATCACCGCAGCTAACTTGCCACCAGAATTAATCGAATCGCTGATTGAATCGCCTTACGAACAAATTCGGAGTATTGGCATCAGCTTGTTCGGGCAACTTTCCGATGCAACCCTGATAGGCGACAAGCGAATTTTGATCCTAGGAATGGCAGTCAATGCTTTAGCCGATATTCGCAATGCAATCCAGCCTGTAATTCATCGTTTAGCAATAGGCAATCCCGAATTTAGCGCCCAGTTAGCCGCAGAATTTATCGATATTTTAATGCTACCAGAAAAGCACGAAGGAGTACATAGCTACTTAATCAATTTACTGCGGGAAGATTTACCTGGATGGATGCCAAGTATGAATCGAGATACAGCTTGGCTGCTGTTAAAAACTAAGTCTTCAGCCGCACAAGAATTA
Source organism: Oscillatoriales bacterium (assembly GCA_043718495.1). Taxonomy (GTDB): domain Bacteria; phylum Cyanobacteriota; class Cyanobacteriia; order Cyanobacteriales; family Microcoleaceae; genus Microcoleus. The sequence goes on from JAYSVM010000175.1 coordinate 3,024, forward strand.
GGTGGATTTGTGCTAAGTACAAATTGCGCGGATTGGGCCGCAGACTTTGATACAATTGACATAGTGAAACTTGCTAGTCACGAAATTTCGTCTGTGCGAGAAGCTGCGAGACAAATGTTTTTGCAAAAGCTAGATATGATTCGCACCAATTCTCAAGAAATGTTGTCAGCGGTGCGAATGCTAGAGGCGAAATGGCAGGATTCGCGGGAATTTGCCACGAGGATTTTTCGGACAGAATTAACTGCTGAAGATTGGACTCCCGATGTCATGGTTAGTCTTTGCGACAGTATCCGGGAAGACGTGCGGCAGTTTGGCAGAGATTTGGTAATTCGCTATTTTCGAGATGAGTGCGGACACGACTATTTGCTGAAGTTTAGCGAACATCCATCAGCGGATATGCAGTTGTTTGCAACGAATTATTTGGAAAGTTATGCAGCAAACAATCCTGAGAGAATTCGCGAATTGATGCCATTTTTTGTAGCTGTTTTATCGCGGGTGAATAAGGGGAGAGTTGCGAAACAGCGAGTTTTGGCTTTTCTGGATGGGGAAGCACAAAAAAGCGAGGCCGTGGCAAAGGTGGTAGCGGAAATTTTAACCAGGCAATCGGCTACAATTGCGATCGCAGATAAAGCCTCGGCGATTCAGACGATGCTGAAAATCCGCAAGAGTTATCCTCACCTTGAGTTACCAATTCAGGTAAAACCCGTACTGGAGGTGAGGAGTTAGTTTTCAATAAGATTTGTTTAATTTTGATATTAGGAGGGGCGATCGATGGTAAATCTTGGATTAAATTGGATGTCAATCCTCGGTATTGTTGATGTAGGTTTGGCGATCGCATATCTAGTTACAGCGATATTAAATGCGGGAATGCGATCGCGAATCATTGGCGGTTTGGGGATAACTCTTTACATTATTCAAGGATTGATGGCAATTGTTATTTTGCCGATCGGCGGTTTTATTTTAGTGTTTAATGGATGGCGGGTAGATCCGATTTTGGCAACTCAGCAATTGTTGCTGCACCTATTGTTGATTTACTTGGCATTTAAAGATGCTTTGATTTTCGGTATAGTTTCTCGACAATCTCAGCGGTGATTTGTTAGGATAGTTAAAGGCGATCGTCAAACTTTATTTAGTAGGTTGGGTTAAGCGAAGCGAAACCCAACAACTTAGAGATTGAAGTTAGGTTTCGTTCCGGTTCCTGAGCGGAGTCGAAGGGCAACCCAACCTACAACTCTATCAGGCAAAGAAGGAGATGATGCCAAAGCTTACCAGGAAAAAGACGTAACTAATGCAATTAAAAAAGTACAGGAACTAGAAACAGAGCGGGAGGAAAAATAACAGTGAAGAGTCGCTATACTATAGTTATCCAATGGTCAAACGAAGATGACTGTTTTGTTGTCAGTCTTCCCGAATGGGGAGAGTTTTCTCACACGCACGGAAATAGTTATGAAGAAGCACTCAAAAATGCTAGAGAGGTTTTAGAACTTTTGATTGAGTCATGCTTAGAAGATGGCAAACCTCTACCAGAACCTCAGATATTTGGAAAGGCCTTGCTGGCGGTATAAAATATACGATCATCTTGAACTATATGGAATTTAACTACTCTTACAAAGGAAACACCGGAGTCACTGAAAGCGGCGGCAACACCCAAATGTCTTTCTCCCCAGACACCAAACGTCCGCCAACTTATTTTATCGGAGAATTGCGCCAAAACGTCGCCTTTCGCGAAGCCATAAGCGCTTTACACGATGTCGTGGTTTCCGACATGAGATTCAAGTTGCAAGACAAAACAGCTTACAAAGAATGGGTTGCTCAACAACAAGAAATAGACTGGCAGCTAGTAGCATCACAGCGCCAAGAAGTCGCAAATAAAATTCAGCCACTGCAATCAGAATTAAGCGAATTAACCAAGCTGAGTTCCCAACGTTTAGCACCTTTTTATCAAGCCAGACAACAATACTTCAACTACCTTTATAAAAAGGATTTAGATGCTTGGTTCGTACTCGATCCCGTAATTACAGTTCATCCAGACGAAGTATTTTTCGAGTGTTTCAGCCAAGACGAATCGAGTTACGGCAGATTAAGTGCCAGCTACGAAGTCTTTCAAAATATCAGTGAATTTGCCTGTGGCACAACTAACATCGACTACTCCGCAGCCCTTTACGATGAATTCCAAAAAATCCGCAATTACAAGACAACTTCCCTACAAGTAGACCCCTCCGGTTTTGAAGTTCAAACAGTAAATGAAGAGTCATTTAAAGAAGTAAAAATTGACTTACCCGACAGTTGGGTGAGAGGATTTCTGCAAGTCAGTTCCGCAATGTCTTTACCAGCAGTGCAGTTCGATTTGCATCCGATGGACATCTACAATATTTGTTTTATCTTGCGCCGCCACAAGGAAAAACAAGGGCCGCGGAGTATGCGCTACCACCTGAAACCGGGGGAACCGGTGCGTGTGATCTTTGATCCTTGGGGCAAAGAGGTAGTTTGTGCGCGATCGATCTATACTGGTTCCCAAGAACAGCAAATTCGGGTTTGGGGAAGGCGTCGAATTCACATACTCGAAAGACTAATTCCCATCGCTAAAAAGTTCACAGTTCACCTGTTAGGAACGGGAATGCCTTCTTTTTACGTTGCCGATTTAGGCGATATGTCTTTCACCCTGGGACTATCAGGATGGTCGGCGAATGATTGGTCGCAATCTGGTAACTTTGATTTGATGGCACCACGCGCAGATGTTGATGCTGGAACGCAGCAATTAATTTTTGATGCGCTCAAGGAAAATTGGGTGGAAACAGCCGACAGTTTAGCAACCAGACTAAGATTAAGTCCGGCCGCAGTCTTGGGTACATTAAGTGCCTACACGCAAGCCGGAAGGGCAATTTATGATTTAAACAAACAGGTTTATCGAGTGCGAGAATTGAGTCGGGAACCTTTGCCAATGGAACGGTTAAGATTTGCGAACGAAAGAGAAGAACAAGCAACTCGTTTCCTGAGTCAAAATGCGGTAGAAGTGACAAATTTTACTAGCGATTCCTCCGGTGCATTGACTTTGCAAGGAATTGTCATGGACAAGGAAAAAACTTTCAATCCGCACTTGACAATTGATCCAGACGAACGTATGATTAATGCAGAATGTACTTGTAATTGGCATCAGCAAAACAAGCTGTACAAAGGTCCTTGCGAACACATTTTAGCGCTACGAATGCAACACTCTCGGAGCGTTCAATAACTGAATAAATCGCACGCAATCAATTGGTAAACGGCCTTGCAATCCGGGCGGTGGATCGCCGTCCTTGCGCTTAGTTGAGACAAGCATCACTAGCCAGCTCTTGACTGTGCGGGGCTTCAGGTACTATTGGTATTGCGGTTTGGCTTCCGTGAAGCCAATGACCAATAGTACCTGGCCCCGCTGGAGTTGATCTGTCTAGTCCTAGGGGGTTTACGAAGGGGCAACCAATTGGCGGCGGGCGGTTTTTTTATTGGGAATAAATATAGTAATCCTAATTAAAATTGAATATTTGGGCGGGCTAGAAGCCCACCCCACAAGAGTTTCAGGAATTGCGAGAAGGGAATTAAATTATTTTTACTTGATACTTGACATCCGATGCTTAGGATGCTAGGTTAAAAAGCATACAGCTCAGATAGACACCCGCATTCAAAAGCAAAAAGTGTCGGTTAAGTCGTCTCAGCGGTAGGATGTGCAGATTTCGGGTAAGCGTCCTAAATCCGCGTTGATACAGACATTCCAGTTAATGTCGTTTCCACTGGAATCAATAGACATCTCCAAAAACTAAGTTCTTGTCTCGACACGGCAAAAGTTTAAGATTTTTTGGTTGAGGTTTAATAGATCAGTTGGCACGAGACTTGTTTGAATTTCTGTATCAACGGGTTTTTAGAGAGCCTATCCCAAATCTGCACACCCTACCGCTGAGACGCTAACCAGCCAAGTACATACTAAATTAGTGTAAGTAAAGAGTTTTGTTTAATGGGAAACTTCATTTTTGAGCGAACCCACAGACAATCTTTCCTTGACTAGATGCGTAATTTATTGATGCTGTCCTGTCAACATAATTGTAGGACACATAAAAATGACGGACAATCATTTAGTAATTAGCAAACAAATCAGCCAGCAACAATCTTTAGTTTCAATTTATTGGGATTATCAGAATATCCCAGATAAAAAGCTAGCCAACAACTTATTGCTTTTGGGAAATTCATTGGGATATGTAGTCAACAGAAAAGCTTATGACTATTGGGAAAAAGACCACAAGGTTTATCAAAAAAACAAAAGAACCTTAGTTAATCTTGGCTGGGAATGTGTTAATGTATTTCAGACAATCAAAAATGCTGCTGACTTTAGTTTGTTGTTCGACTGTTCTGGTGAAGCAGCAATTAGTCCATATTCACATACATTTATCATTGGGTCTGGAGACGGCTATAACGAAATCTTGATTTCTAAGCTGCAAGACAAGGGTAAAAAGGTGATAATCGTAGCTCGACGAGATAGTGAAAATAAAAATCTGGAAAGGCTCGCAAATGAATTCTACTTTGTGGATGAATTACCGAAGTTGCTTGAGAGCTACAAACTAGCAGCCTAAATTTCCCTGAAATCAACCTTGCCACCGATCGCAAAAATCCAGTTTATTTGATAGACTAGATTCTCCCAACCTACGGCCATCTGCGGCTGTTTCATGTTCACCCACACCACACAGCACAAAACTTCAAAAACAAACTTCCATGCAATTAACTATCCCAACAAAAGAGAGACAAATGACCCTTCCAGAATTCAATAATGAAAAACTCTTTCGCCAAGCCCTAACCCATCGTTCCTACGTCAACGAAAACCCCTCCTATCGCGAAGAAGATAACGAACGCTTAGAATTTCTAGGCGATGCTTTGCTGACTTTTCTCAGTGGCGAATATCTCTACCAGCGCCACCCAGAAATGGGAGAAGACCAACTTACTCGCAGGCGTTCAGCCCTAGTAGATGAAAAACAATTAGCCAGATTTGCGATTGAAATCGGTTTAGATATCAGAATGCGCCTAGGAAAAGGTGCTCATCGAGAAGGTGGCATTACTAATCCTAATTTGCTCAGCAGCACTTTTGAAGCATTCATCGGCGCTTATTATCTCGATACGCAAGATATGGACAAAGTTCGTAAGTTTGTGCGACAAATGTTTGATTCGGTGCCGGAAAATGTTGTAGAAACGCGATCGACTGTAGACTCGAAAAACCGCTTTCAGGAATGGGTGCAAGCCAATGTTGGCACAACTCCGCCTAAATACGTCACAGTCCAAGCAGGAGGAACCCCTCACGCGCCCGAATTCCTCGCTAAAGTTTGCGTTGCTGACAAAGAATTCGGAGAAGGTAAAGGCCGCAGCAAGAAAGATGCTGAAAAAAATGCAGCCGAAGATGCTTTAGCTAGGCTGAAAAAACGCGGATTGATTTAAACTTGAAAAGACAGGTAAAAACTACCAACTTTGCCCTATGACAGATCAGCCGCGCACTCGCCAAGAATTGTACGATCGCATCCGGGAAACCAGCAAAGAAGAATTCATTCTCGAAGAAATGATCCGCTTCGGTTTCTGGCCCGCAGCAGGCGAAATTCCAGAAGATCCAGCCGAAGAAATTCGGCGCATGGGAGAAATTCGGCGAGAACTTGACGAATTGCGGCGGGAAAATTCGCTGCTGCAAAACGAACAAGCACTCCGCAAGGAAATGCTAAAACAGCGGCTGCTTCTGTCGCGCCAAAAACAGCAGGAAACTAAAGAAAGACGCGAAAAAGAACGGCAAGAGCGCGCCGAAAATTGGCAGCAGCGAAAACAGCAAGAAATTTGCTATTTAGGTGACAGTGTATCCGCCGGACTTAACAACACTAGCTGCAACGAAGAACGGTTGCAAAGCTATCAGTTACCGCTTTGCAATACAGCAGCAGAAATTGCCACTGCAATGGAAATTAGCGTCGGACAATTGCGATTTCTTGCCTTCGATCGCAAAACGTCGCATATTTCCCACTACATCCGGTTTAAAATACCTAAAAAAACTGGGGGAGAAAGGCTAATTTCGGCTCCCATGCCCCGACTCAAAGCAGCACAGCACTGGATTCTTGTCAATATCTTAGAAAAACTTGAACTACACAACTGCGCCCACGGCTTCCGATCTAGCCATTCAATTGTCACAAACGCTCAACCTCATGTGGGCTCAGAAGTTATTATCAACTTTGACCTAAAAAACTTTTTCCCCTCAATTTCTTACAAGCGAGTCAAGGGGCTTTTTCAATCTTTTGGGTACTCAGAAGCCGCAGCCACAATCTTCGGATTGCTATGCACAGAACCAGAAATTGAAGAATTAGAACTAGACGGGAAAACTTATTTTGTGGCAGTTACAGAACGCCATTTGCCCCAAGGTTCTCCGGCAAGTCCAGCTATTACAAATATACTGTGTCGCAGGCTGGATAAAAGGCTCAATGGAATGGCGGGTGAATTAGGATTTGTTTACACTCGCTACGCCGATGATTTGACATTTTCTGCATCAGGAGATAGCCTGCAAAACATTTGTAATATACTCAGACGCACAGAGTCGATTGTCGCTCATGAAGGATTTGTGATTAACGAAGAAAAGACTAGAATTTTGCGAAAAAATCGACAGCAAGAAGTGACTGGAATTGTGGTTAACGAACATCTCAGTATTTCTAAAAAAGTATTGAAACGATTCCGCGCTACTTTATTTCAAATTGAAAAAGACGGGCCGGATGGGAAGCGTTGGGGGAATTCGGAGGATGTTATCGCATCGATTCAAGGCTTTGCAAACTTTGTGGCAATGGTAAATCCTGAAAAAGGTGCAGAATTTCTAGAACAAGTTCAACGAATTAAGCATAAACGGTAATTGGGCATTGGGCATTGGGAAAAAGTTACCCAAGATATTGACTATAGGGGTGGATTTTACCAGCTATATTTGTCAATAACTCAGGGTACAAGTGAACCAGCTTTTGGACTAAAACCATCTTTTACTTCTTAAAGTAGAACTCCTTTCAGCTATCCGAATTAAATCGGTAGGCAACATCTCTTTGCTAACAGTCATCCGAGAGATGCGATAGTTATTTCTTAGTCGGCTAACTCTCAACAATTTGTCATCGTACAAAAACCCACTTAAATGATATTTAGGTAAAATACTTTCGACTTCCCAATCTGATGCACCGTAGGGATATGCTATATGAGCACCGACAAGTTTATTTTTGTCTAAATTGCTCATACATTTTTTCAAAACAGACTTAGATTTAGCAATTTCAAACTCTAAATTTTTCCCACTGAGGGTGGTTAAGTTTTTATGAGTAAAACCGTGAGATTGAATATCATAAAATCCATTTTTATATCCCTCTCTTAAATCGTTGCAGGTAGTGTGAGGTAGAAATGCTTTGCCCATATCTACACCCAAAAAGTGCGGATTGACAAACAAAACAAATTTGCCTTTTTCTTTATAGATAAATGATAGTTTTTCTATAATGGGCAGTGCATTCGTATGAACGCCTTTGTAGCCATCGTCAAAGGTGATCATAATTGGTTTTTGACCCAGGTGTTGGGGTGGTACTGGCTTTGATTTGTTAATGAAATATGTGTACAAGTCTTGAGATGATAAAAACCAGTAGTTTTGTTTGACTAAGTATTCTAAAAATACTGCCAAATCTTGTTTGCTATAGTCTGTTGGAAAACTGCGTCTGCGAGGTGGTAAGTCGGCAGGATTCTGCATATCTACAATATTATGAAAGCCGAAAATGGGGATTCTAACAAAATAAGATTCTACAGTCCATCCAGAAATACCAATACTGATTAAAAATATCAGAATTAAATAGATGGTTTTGGTTTTGTGTAGCAGTCGAAAGAGAAAGTTTAACGGGATTTTGCCGTTGTCTAACAATTGCTGGTTCTTCATATGTCTCCTCACTGGTCTGTTTCTTATTTATGTTTACCATTAATGGAGGCAAATTCAGTAATAGTAAAATAATTTTTGCTATTTCTTTATAGTTTAGGTGAATTTTGCAATACAGGCGATCGCATAATGCTATAATCCACTTTCAACTGTAACTGTCAACAATACAATTGATGTCTACTCAAAACCTGACTACCCTAACCCTTGAAAAAGCACAAAAAATTCTCAAAGAGTTCACTTGTCTGGATATGCAGTCTGTAGCATCATCGCTGGAAAAACAGGAACTACGTCAAGCTATTTTGCTAGTAGCAAGTTTGTCTGATTACCAAATGCTGGGGGTTTGTGCGTCTTCGACAGATGAAGGTTTTGTCGCATTAGAAACCTATTTAAAGGCTTTGGGATATCAACCTGTTTTAGATCCTAATTCTGTTGCTTCGTTTACAAGCTCAGTTTATATTAAGTTTAATACTTTGAAAGGTTCCTATTATGTTGATAGCTATATTGGAACTTATCGTGGTGTTTTGGTGTGTTGTCAGTCTTCTGAAGAAGGAGGAATTAACGAAACTTATGGTCATTTACCTCTTGATTTATTTGTTTAATTGGGAATTGGGAATTGGGAATTGGGAATTGGGAATTGGGAATTGGGCATTGGGCATTGGCATTGGCATTGGGAATTGGAACCAACTAACAACAGTTAACAGTTAACTGTTAACTGTTAACTGTCAATTCTAGCTGTCAACAATCAATTCTAGCTGTTCTTCCGGCGCAGATTCTTCCGGCGCAGATTCTTCCACTGGCAATCCCAAAACATCGCTGTATAACTTGACATATTCCCTCGCAGAAATATCCCAGCTAAAATCTTCTCTCATGCCGCGCTGTTGCAGTTCTTTCCACTTATCTTTGTAGCGGAAACCTTCCCAAGTTCGGATCATGCAGGTGAACAAGTCAAGGGGTTCGTAGCGATCGAAGCAGTAACCCGTACCTGTATTATTTATGGGATCATTGTGCGACACTGTATCAACTAGGCCGCCCGTGCGACGCACCATGGGGACGCATCCGTAGCGGAGGGCGAGCATTTGGCTGATGCCACAGGGCTCGAAACGACTCGGCATTAGGAAGGTGTCGCAGCCTGCGTATACGCGACGGGAGAGGGCTTCGTTGTAGAGTAGTTGGGTGGACATCCGGCCGGGATAGCGGGCTGTCATTTGCCAGAGTTGGGTTTCGTAGTAGCGATCGCCAGTTCCGAGTACAATAAATTGAGCATCGGTATAGGCCATGAAGCGATCGAGCATTTGGATGATTAAATCCAGCCCCTTTTGTTCCACTAGCCGCGTCACCATGCCGATCAAAAAAGCCCCTTTATTCACTTCCAATCCGACTTCTTCTTGCAGCGCAATTTTGTTGGCAGGGCGCTTTTCCAGCGTATCCGCAGTGAAATTTTGAGTAATGTACCTGTCAGTTTCTGGGTTATAAGACTCAGTATCAATTCCATTCAAAATTCCCGATACCTTGTCGCCCAAAAAAGACAGCAAACCTTCTAGTTGTTCTCCGTAAGCTGTTGTTTTTATTTGTTGGGCATAAGTTGGCGAAACTGTATTTACTCGATTGGCAAACTGTACCGCCGCAGCCATTGTATTATGACCTTGCATATACCAAGGACACCAAGTCATCTGCTCCAAACGCCAGCGCCACGGCCCTTGATATGCTAAATTGTGAATAGTAAAAACAGTGCTAATATCCGGGTCTTGGTGCATCCAAACAGGAATCATTCCCGTATGCCAATCGTGACAGTGAATAATTTGTGGCTTCCAGTGATTCCAAGAAAATTCCGCAGCAGCATTGGAAAAGAAAGTAAATCTCCAGTCTTCATCTAAACCACCATAAACGCGGCGGGGTAAGAAAGATGGGTGTTGCATTAAGTATAAAGGAACATCGGTGCCTGGCAAAACAGTTTCAAAAACGGAGAAGGTTTCAAACATTGCCGCGCCTTCGTAAACCGGTTTTTTGGGAACATCCATTTTGTCAGGGATGAACCCGTAGTATGGCATGAAGATGCGGACATCATGGCCCATGCGTCGTAGGAATTTGGGCAAAGCCCCGACTACATCCCCCATGCCACCGACTTTGGCTAGGGGTGCTGCTTCGGCAGATACAAATAAAATTCGCATTATTTTTTTGCGTTCCTTCAGATAGTTAGTCTAGATTAAGTTTAAATGGGTAGTGGCACAATCTTACTGTAAAATGCAAATATAAATTTATTTGTTCTAAAAACACAACTGCTTCAACTATATGAACACAATATCACCTTACGGCTCTTGGAAATCGCCAATTACCTCAGATTTAATTGTTTCGGGAACTGTAGGACTGGGACAAATTGCGATCGACGGTGATGATATCTACTGGGTAGAAGGCAGACCTTCGGAAGCAGGAAGAAGCGTCATCATGCGCCGCACTCCCGACGGTACAATCAGTGATGTGACACCGCCACCTTTTAATGTTCGTACTCGCGTTCATGAATATGGCAGTGGTTCCTTTGCTGTTGCTAGCGGTGTGGTATATTTTTCTCATTTTGCCGACCAGCGGATTTATTGTCAAGCATTAGATTCTCACCCAGAACCTCTCACGCCTGCGGTTAATTGTCGGTATGCTGATGGCATCGTTGATCGGGAAAGAAATCGCCTGATTTGTGTGCGCGAAGACCATACAGGGAAAGGTGAATCTGTCAATACTATTGTTAGTATTGATTTGGCTGATGGTGAAGATATTCGGATTTTAAGTGAGGGGAATGATTTTTATGCTTCCCTGCGTTTGAGTCCTGATGGTTCTCGCTTGTGTTGGATTAGTTGGAACCATCCGAATATGCCTTGGGATGGAACTGAATTGTGGGTGGCATCAATTAATGGTGACGGTAATTTAGGGGAAAAAGAGTTAGTTTCTGGTGGATTAGAAGAGTCTATTTTTCAACCTGAATGGTCGCCGGATGGAGTTTTATATTTTGTTTCTGATAAGTCGAATTGGTGGAATATTTATAGAACGCCTCTCACTTCCCCAGGGCTATTTCATTCTCAGCAAAAAACTCAAATGATTGGGGGAGAGGGAGATGGGGAGATGGGGAGATGTGAAGAAGTTGGAATTGAACCGTTGTATGAAATGGCTGCGGAATTCGGTCTTCCTCAGTGGGTATTTGGGATGTCTACCTATGCTATTGTCTCGGAAAGCAAGATTGTTTGTACTTATAATCAGCAAGGACAGTGGTATTTAGGAAGTCTAGATTTGGTAACAAAAGAGTTGACAAATGTCGCAACTCCTTATACTGATATTTCGTCTGTCAAGGTAACAGGAGAAATGGCGGTTTTCCTGGGAGCTTCGCCGACTGAATCTAGTGCTATTGTAGAACTAGATTTAGGGACAGGCCAGATCGATGTATTGCGCCGATCGAGTAATTTAACTATTGACACAGGTTATCTTTCGATGCCGCAGCCGATCGCATTTCCGACAGAAAATGGTTTGACGGCCTTCGGCTTCTTCTATCCACCGCAAAATCAAGACTTCACAGCCCCAGAATCTGAAAAACCACCGCTTGTGGTCAAAAGTCACGGCGGCCCCACTGCTGCGACTTCTAGCAGCATGAGTTTGAAGATTCAATACTGGACAAGTCGTGGTTTTGCTGTCCTGGATGTGAATTACGGTGGTAGCACTGGTTACGGTCGAGAATACAGGAAAAGACTCCAAGATAGTTGGGGAATTGTGGATGTTGACGACTGTGCTAACGGTGCGAAGTATTTAGCCGATCGCGGTTTAGTCGATCGCAACAGAATGGCGATCGCCGGTGGTAGTGCAGGAGGATACACAACTTTGTGTGCTCTGACTTTCCGTGATGTTTTTAAGGCGGGTGCGAGTTATTATGGAGTGAGCGATTTGGAAGCTTTAGCCACAGATACTCATAAATTTGAATCGCGCTATTTGGATGGACTGATCGGGCCTTATCCTGAACGAAAAGATTTGTATATAGCCCGATCGCCTATACACTTTACGGAACGTTTATCTTGTCCTGTAATCTTTTTTCAAGGATTGGAAGATAAAGTTGTCCCCCCCAATCAAGCGGAAATGATGGTGGATGCCTTAAAAGCTAAAGGTTTGCCAGTTGCTTATGTAGTTTACGAAGGAGAACAACACGGTTTTCGGCGTGCTGAAAATATTAAAAGAACTCTGGATGGCGAATTCTATTTCTATTCGCGGGTGTTTAAGTTTGAGTTGGCTGAATTGGTTGAGGAAGTGCCGATCGCAAATCTTTAGAAAACTTTATATTGCAGTCACTCTGTTTGTCGTCAAACCAGTTCAGAATTAGTGAGTATTGAACGTGATATTACTCACAATTTTTGTTGTTTTCTGTCACATCTTTTGAGGCTATAATATAGCTTAATGGTTATATTGCGATCGCCTTATCCTGTAACTGAGAAATAGGCGATCGTACAATTGTTGAGTTTTACTCACTAGCCATGCAAAATCCTGTAAAATTTTTTGGTGACTTGACAATCATTCGTCTTGTGTAAAGTGGTGATCGAGAAAATTCAAAGCATAGTTCCGAAGTTCATAATACTCCTTCGTTTCCCGCAACTGTTGGCGATCGCGCGGATGCGAAAAAGGCACTGACAAAATCTCCCCGATAGTCGCCGCTGGGCCATTTGTCATGAGCACGATGCGATCGGACATATAGATAGCTTCATCGACATCGTGAGTAATCATCATGACAGCTTGTTTATGATCTTCCCAGATATCCAATACCTGTTTCTGTAACTTGCCACGAGTCAAAGCATCCAATGCCCCAAATGGTTCATCCATTAATAACATCTTCGGTCTAATTGCCAGAGCTCGCGCAATTCCCACGCGCTGTTTCATACCCCCTGAAATTTGATCGGGATATTTGTCAGCCGCAGACACTAAGTTTACCATTGCTAGGTGTTTGTTGACAAGACTAATTTTCTCTGGGCGGCCCAGATTTTGCAAAACTTCATCAACTGCTAACCGAATATTCTCCCGCACTGTCAGCCAAGGTAGCAATCCATAGTGCTGAAATACCATCATCCGATCGGCACCCGGTTTGCGAATTTCCTTACCTTGAAGCCGCACCATTCCCGTAGTTTGTTTTTCTAAACCTGCAACTATTTTTAGCAACGTAGATTTGCCACACCCAGAGTGTCCGATTACAGAAATAAATTCATTTTCTCCAATATTTAAGTTGATATTTTGGAGGACACAGGATTCAGTGCCATCAGCACTTTTGTAGGACTTGAATAAATTATCTATTTCCAAAAAGCCAGAGGAGTTAGGGACTTGGCTATTGCTGATTGAAGTAGTAGTATGTTGAGTCACTTGATGTTCCTTGTAATGGGGAATTGGGAATGGGGAATTGGGAATGGGTAATTGGGAATGGGGAATTGGGAATTGGGAATTGTAGATCGCTTGTAATAAGAAATGTCAAACTTTAAAACATAAAAAAAGATTGAGGGCGACTTGCTCTAATTTCAAAACTATTGAGATAACCTACTGGATCGCTAGGATCGAATGCTTTTTTGTCAATAAACACCTCCGCAGGTTCTATTTGATAATCTTCTTGAGGGCAATTTATTCCCATTTCAGCAACAATTTTACGATAAAGATCGGTTCTCCAAGCTTTTTTTGCTAACTCCTCAGCATTTTTGGGAAACTCTTTAATATGTCCCCAGCGAGCAGCTTGAGTCATCAACCAAATACTATGAGATTGCCACATAAATGTTGAATGATTTCCTGCTATTTGAGGCAAATTAGGGGGGATGTCAAAGAAAATAGTTGTATCCTCCGATCGCACTGTGCGATCTTTTCCATCAAATCCACCGTAGTTGTAGTCGCCCACAATTCCCGGCCGCGTAAATTTATCGATCGCCCCTTTTTTCGGTTTAGCCCCCGTAAACGATCTTTCCGTTAGCAGCAGCGCTATTTCGTCGCGGTTTTCCGGCTTACTACAATATTGGCAAGCTTCCACCATTGCCTTAACCAGCGAGTAATAAGTCTTCGGATTTTCGTCAATGAACGATTGCATAACTCCCAAAACGCGATCGGGATGTCCTTGCCAAACTTCCTTACCTTGCGCGAAGGTAAACCCGACACCCAAATTACCTTGAATTGCCCGCGTATTCCAAGGTTCTGCCACCATATAAGCCTGCATTTCTCCCATCCTCATATTCGTTACCATTTGAGGTGGTGGCACAATAATCATCCGAAATTCTTTGAACGGATCAATGCCAGCAGCGGCGGATATATAACGCACAAAATATTCGTAAATAGCAGAACTAAGTACAACTGCCAAGACTTTTTTTTCTGCTGGTTGACTATCAAAAAAAGCGCGTAATTGTTTGCCAAATTCTTCAAGATTGCCATTATATTCGTGCCAGGGGCGCAAGCCAAAATCCCACATCGCTTTATTCATCGTCATCCCGTTGCCGTGGCGATGAATTGTCATTGCCGCGCACATCGGTGCATGACGCGCTCCTTCGGCCCCAATGCGGGCGTTTGTGACTGCGCCGGATACGACTGGAGAAGCATCAAGTCGTCCGAAAATCACGCCGTCGCGGGAGGTTGCCCAGCTTGCTTCACGGTTAAGTGTGACATTTAAACCGTATTTGCGGAAAAAGCCTTTCTTCCAGGCGATCGCAAATGGTGCACAGTCATTAACGGGGACATATCCGATCGTTAAATTGGGTTTCTCTAGTGTTTGGGAATCGATGATTGGTGTTACGGCTAAAGCCTCTTCAGTAAGTCCTTTTGCCGATCGATCCGCGCTAACTCCACAAGCAGATAAAGCCAATCCCGCCGCCGCCGAACCCATTCCTAGCAAAAACTCTCGCCGCTTCCATTCCTGAAAAACACTATCATTCATATTATTTGAAAGTTGACTGTTGACTCCGAAAGCAGTTGTTACCCTATGCCCTATGCCCTATGCCCTATGCCCTATGCCCTATGCCCTATGCCCAATTACCAATTACCAATTACCAATTCCCAATTCCTACTAACTATCCACCGGGCGATGCGTCACCAACTCTTGAATTTTGCCAACTCCCCAGTCAAGCACCAAACCAGTCAAACCAATCACAAACACAGCTAAAAATACCGAACTCAGATTCAAACGACTCCACTCATCCCACACAAAAAAGCCAATTCCTACGCCACCCGTCAACATTTCTACCGCTACAATTACCAGCCAAGCAATTCCCAAACTAATCCGCAAACCAGTAAAAATATAAGGCAAACTTGCAGGCAAAATTATTTTTGTAATCCGTCGCCATTGAGACATTTCTAACACTCGCGCCACATCCAGATAATCTTTGGAAACGCTAGAAACTCCGAGGGCAGTGTTAATCATTGTCGGCCACAAAGACGTGATAAATATTACAAAAATTGCCGACGGATCTGCAAGATTAAAAATCGATAGTGCTATTGGTAGCCAAGCCAACGGTGATACTGGTTTAAAGATTTGAATTAACGGATTCAGCGCCATCATTGCTGGTTTTGACATCCCGATCAAAAATCCCACGGGAATCGCCACAAGTGCACCCAGAGAAAATCCCAGTAATACCCTGCGTAAACTTGCGATTAACAGCCATCCAATACCTAAATCTCCTGGGCCCCGCTGATAAAATGGATGCAGTATGTAATCCAAATTAGCGATTAGTGCTTGATACGGAGTGGGAATCAAATCGCTTTTGAAGCTGGCAATAATCCACCACAGGATCAAAATACCTAAGAAACCCGCCGCAGGCAACAATATAGCATCCCGGATAACAGCGCGTTTTGACTGCTTCCAAGCTGCAACTCCCGCAACTGCAATCGCCGATAAGTTAAGTTGAATAAACATTTAATTTTCCTCAGAGTCAGGGGCGGTACAAGAAATCATGAACAATACCAACCGGAGACACCGACGAGGGCAAACTATCTAGTGAAAGAAAGTTGACTCTTCAGTCTCTACTCAATGCCTACGAAGTTAGCTGACGGGCTAGGACTGAGAGATGTCCTTCTCTAAAAAATTAAAAATTACGATGTTATTTTTAATTTTGGCTTTTAATCCTGTAGAGATTCGCCCCAAAAATTGGTTCCTCCGCTCTAGTGACACGACTTTGTGCGATCGCGTAACACTGGATTAGGCTTGACTTTTTAATACATTTTATAGATTATACTCATAGTTCTCTCATCTTGTCAATACATCTTTAGGACTATAGCAATCCTAAATCATTTGCATAATTCTTGTAGGGCAAACCCCCGTGGTTGCCCGATAGATAGGGTAGGCACGGGGGCACTACCCCTACAAATTTATCTGAATCATTTAGGATTGCTATAGATGGCTGGTCAGCCGACCAACCGAAACCTGTCTAACAATTCCTAAAGTTTAATTAAGACAATAATGATCTGTCCATTCATCCCCGCAAACGGCCCGATCGCAAAATACTCACAATTAACCACAAACCCAAAAAACTCGCCGTTGCAAACAAACCATTACTCAAAAAAGATAATTGAGCAGTTTGAGCATTAGAAGAAATAATTGCCGCCCCCACAATCAGCGAACCCACCACAATACTAAAAGAAAGTCTATTTGCCGAATCCCCCAAAGTGCGGCGCAGTGGATCGATTTCTTTCACCGTCAAATTCCACTTCAAAGTTTCCGAAGTAACTCGGTCTAAAAGCACTTCCAATTGCCGGGGAGATTGCAGAGATAAACTTTTCAGATCCAGTGCAGTTCTCAGCAAAGCTTGCACCGGATCTTCTCCGAATAACTGACGCCGAAATAGATCGGTCATCAGGGGCTTAACCTGTTCTATAATGTTAAATCTGGGATTAAAAGCGCGTGCTAAACCTTCTAAATTAGCGAGAGTTTTGGCATACAAACCCAGATTGCTAGGCAGTCGAATTTTATTTTTGCGTGTGATTGCCAGCATCTCATAAAAGATTTCTGACAAGTTCATTTGCGACAGACTAACATTGTAATACTTACGCAGCATTTTAGCCAAATCATTCTCTAGATTGGCCAAACTCGTAGGCTGAGCAAATTCTGCCATTTGTAATGTTAATTGAGTGCAGCGCTGAGCGTCTAAATCAACAATTGCCAGTAATAGTTCTGTCAAACTTTGTTGAGTGCGCGGATCTAATCGGCCGACCATGCCACAGTCTAGTAGCGCTATGCGTCCATCTTTGAGATAAAATAAGTTGCCGGGATGTGGATCGGCGTGAAAGAATCCATCGATATATAACTGCTGAAAGAAAGCGCGAGAAAGTAGTGTGGTAATTTCTTCCCGTTCGGCATCTATATCTCCGTTGTGGCGAAGTCCTTGCAAATCGCCCAACAAAATTGGTACGCCGTCCAGCCACTCCATTACTAATAGTTTTTTTGTGGTTAATTTCCACTGAATTTCTGGGACGACTATTTGTTTTGGGTCAAACCAGCGACTTTTAGAAAGGTTGCGTTTGAGTTCTTCTGTGTAGCTGGCTTCTTGAATGAAGTCGAGTTCTGCACGTAGGGCGATCGCAAATTCTTCTGCTAAGGCGACAATATCGTATTGTTGGCCATAGTCTGTGAGGGCAACGAGTTCTGCTAAGGCTTTGAGGACGGCAATATCTCGTTCAATAATGATATCAATGCCGGGACGCTGCACTTTCAGGGCGACTTCGCGGCCGTCTTTTAAGGTGGCTTTGTGGGTTTGAGCGATCGAGCCTGCTGCGACTGCTTGAGTGTTAAATTGGGAGAAGGTTTCTGCGATCGACAGTTTGAGTTCCTGGCGGATAATCACTTCTACTTCTGACCACGGTACAGGCGGCACATCGGCTTGCAAAGAGGAGAGGGTGTCGAGGTACGCGGTGGGTAAAAGGTCGGGACGGGTACTCAGCAATTGTCCCAATTTCACAAAAACTGGGCCTAATTCAATCAGGATGTTGCGGAGGACTGCTGGGGGCGGCAGACTGGGTGCGTCGGTTTTGCGGCCGGTGAGGAGGCTTTTCATGTAGTCCCAACCGTTGCGGAAGACGACTTCTAGGATTTCTCCTTGGCGTGAAGTGGTTTGAACTAGGCTGAACACGGGGCCTCCGGAGCGATCGGGTTTAAGGACTATACATACTAGGATAGCGCTGTTGAGCGGGCGCACCAGTATCTTGGGGAATAACTTCGAGGGGGGTGAGGGGGCGATCGGTTTTTGGCTTTGGCATTACTCCTCATCGTAATCTACACACGAATTACGCACGCACACTACATATAGGGTGCCGAAAAAGAGCGATCGCGTTTTCTCTCCGACAAGCGCGATCGTCCGTACAATGAAAAATTTAACTGCTTAAAAAATTAAGTTTCCATGATTTCTGTTCTGATTCTTTATACTGCAAACTAATCCTCTACCCAATTGAGTAACCCAAGAGAAGTAACAGCTCCAAAAAAGTGAGCCCCAATCAGATTCACGTTTGCCATTGTCACAAAAATATCTAGGGAACGAATCACATTTTCTGGCGCATAAGCTGCCATCGCTTGCGGTTGACTAAGAGTTTTCGCTAGGACTACAGCAACAGTTTCTTCAGAAGCGACAAACGCGATTAATACCCCCACCAAACTAGAAATTAATCCAATCTGTAAGGTGTGAGTAATATGTTCTTTGCTGGGATATACCTCGGAATTTTCGGCGTGCAAAAGTCTACCTAAAAGCCGATAGCGAAAATCCCAAAAGATTCTAAAGCACAGCAATAAAAGGCCTGCTATAGCTAAAAATACCCCGAAACCAATACCTGCATTATTATTGGTTTGTTCGCTCATGTTGCGACCCAACATAGCGAATAATAAAACAATACCGGAAACAGCCCCCAAGAATAACTGTATCCAGAAGCTAAATCGACTGAACAAGCGAAAAGTTGCGACGAATTGGGTTTTGGTCAGCGGTTCCGACAAGGATTCCGACAAGGATTCTGGTTGATTCATTATATACACCTTATTGCTGAATTGAGCATCAAAACAAACGAGGCAAGAAAAAGATTATGCTTGTCTTGCTGGCGCAAGCGACCACCTTGTGGTTAGCTATTAGACTTCTCCTAAAAACTCAGTTCAGCACAGGCAGGATGCCTGATGTTAATGTTGCTTCTATCTCCATTTAATCTAACTAGCACAACTTGGCCATCTGTCTAATGCCATAAAAAAATATCCATCTGATGGAAGATGATTGAGGAAAAACTTATGATATCGCTTTCAGTTAAGTGCGATCGCTCAAAGCAGCCATTATCTAGCCCATAAAACTATATTTGTCAAGCCCAAACAAGGTGAGAGTTATCAATTAATCTACCGATGACACTCCCGCTCCAGACAGATAAAAATTATTTCTAAACAAGCTAATCTTTAAGTAAATAAATAATAACATAAATTATTGGTTTAACAACTCCGTTCACTGGAAAGGAATGCACTATTCCCTATGGCAGCAGTCGTTAACAACTAAATTGTCAAAAAATATGAAACGGCGCAACTCACCCACCGACAGCATTGAACAGTCAATTCGACAGACAGCTTCTCATCCCTGGTTTGAGCGACTGGCAAGATTGGGATATGCTTCCAAAGGTTTAGTTTACTTTATTGTTGGTTTTCTGGCAGCACAAGCAGTCTTTAGTACGGGCGGCAGAACAACCGATACTAGCGGTGCATTATCAGCAATTGTTAAGCAACCCTTCGGTAAATTTCTGCTATTTCTTGTAACGATTGGCATTATTGGTTATTTCCTTTGGCGTATGGTTCAGACAATTCTAGACCCAGAACACCAAGGACAAAAAATAGATGCCAAGCGAATTGCCCAACGCATTGGCTACGCCTTAAGTGCTTTAGCTTACGCAGGTTTGGCTTTAACGGCTGTAAAACTGATAATGGGTTCGGGCGGTGGTAAAAAGGATACAACCGAAGATTTGACAGCCCAACTTTTAGCGCAACCGTTTGGACAATGGCTGGTAGGATTGGCGGGATCAATTGTTATTGGTGTAGGTTTTTCTTATCTCTACGAAGCATATAAAGCCAAATTTCGCCGCCATTTCAAGCTAGATGAAATGAGCCAAAACGAGCTAACTTGGGCGACACGGTTGGGTCGATTTGGCATTGCTGCCCGTGGGATTGTTTTCGTTATAATCGGTATTTTCTTTATTCAAGCAGCAAGGCTATCAGATGCCAGTCAAGCGAAGGGATTGGGCGAGGTGTTGGCAATTTTGGCACAACAGCCTTTTAGTCCAGTGATTTTGGGTATAGTACCTTTGGGTTTAATTGCCTATGGCATCTACTCGGTAATTGAAGCTCGCTATCGGAAAATTTTGCGCTGATAAGCTTGCCCGATACAGAGAGTTATGAATTTTGAGTACAACAATTTTTGTGAATTACAGTCCTGGACGCAGGCACACTACATATAGTGTGCTGAAAAAGGTGATGGCGTTTTTTCTGCGACAAGCACAGGTTTCATGTAGTCCCAACCGTTGCGGAAGACGACCTCTAGAATTTATTTTTTGCGAGAAGTGTTTTGAACTAGGCGAAACAAGGGGCCTTCGGGTCGATCGGGTTTAAGGGCAATATAACTACTAGGATAGGGCTGTTAACCAAGCTGACCAGTGTCTTGGGGAATAACTTCGAGGGGGTGTGGGGGCGATCGGGATGAAGCTATTACTCCTGATGGTATTATGAACTCTATGGTCTATAGTTTTATGAATGGTATGTTACCAAAAAGTATCGATCGGGCTTTCCTCACGTTGACCCTTAATTAGTTCATTGTGCTACAAATTAAATTTACCTATGAGTATTGAACTTGTATCGGCTAACATTAAAAACTTTAGGAGCTTAGGCGATCTCACATTAAATTTTAAAGATTTAACGATTTTAGTGGGCTGTAATTCTAGCGGAAAGTCTAATTCTTTACAGGCGTTATCGATTCTCAGCTTAATGCTAAAAATTGGTTCTCCCCTCGCTGTGGAGTTCATGCAAAAATTCTTGAGATTTGGGGGAAATGAAGATATTACTTTTTCTATTAATGTCAAAGAAGCTAAGAAGACAGCCGAGTATACTCTATCTGTTTCTATAGAAGAAGGAAAATTATCTTATTCGCGCGAGAAACTTGTGATAGGTAAGCATAAAGTAATAGAAGCCAAAAATGGCGAGGGTACAGTGCGAGATGAAAAAGGAAGGAATTCTCAGAGATATCAATCTAAAGCTGGCAACTTAGCATTAAAGTTTGCCGGTGATTTTGGGGACAGACCATTTACTGGCCGACTTGCAGAATTTATCATAAATTGGGACTTCTACGATTTAGATCCTGAGTTGATGAGAGGTGGCGACAATATTGTAATGAACACAGAAACTATTCCCAGTCTGGGTAGCACAGGTAGGGAAATTCAAGATGTTTTACAATACTGGGCTGAGAACGATCAAGAAAAATTTGAATTAGTTAGTCAAGAACTGGATAATTGTCTGGGTATAAGCTTAAAGTTAGTGGACGAAGAAGGAGAAAAAATTATTAAAGTATTGGAAAAAGATAGTCTAGAGATTCCTTTATCCAATATGTCAGATGGTACTCTCCGAATTATGGCTTACTACGTGCTACTTCATCAAGATCAGCTACCTACACTGATTGGGATTGAAGAACCTGAGCGCAATCTTCATCCAGGACTGCTAAAAGAGGTTGCATCTGTAGTAAAAAGACTGTCTCAAAAAACACAGGTAATTATTACAACTCATAGTTCCCAGTTACTTGATTGTTTCAATTTGGATGAAATAAACTCAGATGTTTCTGTACTGCTTCTAAGCAAAATAGATGACGTTGGAACACAGGCTTTTCCCGTAGATGAGTTAGGGAAGAGTCGGGATGATTTATCTGAATGGATGAGAGACTTTGGAGTAGGAAGTGCAATTTATCACAGTCATCTACTACAAGGAATTTTAGAACAATAGTATGAGTAATATTCTTATCTGGGCTCCAGAGTCAGATTTTGATAGTAAAACTGTTTGCTGTATAGCTAAGAAGATTGTTAAATACTATGACTCCAATATAACTGTTTTGGATAGTTCTAAAGTAGCTTTTAATCAAGCAATCAAAAAAACCGGAGGGGATGGTCTAAAAAAGGCAGTTGATATTTATCTTCAAAACAGCGAATTAGTGATATTTTTACTGGATGCAGATGGTGTACAATCTCAAGCTCAACGATTGCAAGAACCTAATTCTCTAATCAATAGAATTAATAGAGTTGTAGAACAATCTCAAGGCAAATGTTTGTTAATACTTATACGTCAAGAACTTGAAGCTTGGTTGTTGGTAGACTGTCTTGGTATTTGTTGCTATTTTACAAAAAATCTCGGAACTAGAAACGATCCGAAATGGGAAAAGTTTGCTAAAACTTTTCAAAAAGGTCAAACAGATTTGATAATTGAAGCTGAATCGGGAGGGAAAAATGCTAAAGAGTATTTAGTTAATTTTTCTAAAGATATTGTTAAAAAGATAAATCCTAAACTGAAAGATAGAGATTTAAAAAAACAGCAATATTCTGAGAATGACTCAGATAAAATTGCCGAGAAACTAGAGATTACCGATCGAACGATCGCCCGAAATAGCTCATTAAGTGAATTTGCTCAGCATTTCAAGAAGAAAGTAGATTCTAGTGAATAAGCGGGCTTTTAAGTAGGCTAAGTCCAGAAGTTCGTAGTAAGGACTTTAGTCCTTGCGTCCCCGTTGGGTAACAAAGGACTGAAGTCCTTACTACGAAACAGTTTTTTTAGTTTTGTGTCTGCCCTTACAACAAATCCTTCAATTTTTCATCTTCTCCCAACACCTTGATTACCTGTTTAATCTCCTGCGTCCTATCTTTTTTCACAATCAAAGTCACATTCCCATCTCTGACAACTACCACATCTTCTAAACCAATGGTGACAATTACTTCATTCTCATCGGCTGCATAAAAAATCCCACCTTTCGTATCAATTCCGACGTGTTTTGCTAACTCGACATTCGGTTTGTCTCCTTGCAGCAAACGGGCGATCGCATTCCAGTCACCCAAATCGTCCCAACTAAAGCCTACAGGCAAAACACAAGCCTTTTGCGTCTTTTCCATCAGCGCGTAATCGATGCTAATTTTGGGTAATTCCGAGTAAGCAGCAGCGCCTTTTGCTTCCAAAGCTGCCATCATTTCTGGTACATAATTTCGCAATTCTGTCAAGACAGTGCCAACGCGAAATACGAATATTCCGCCATTCCAGCTAAACTTACCGCTGTTTACAAACTCTTCGGCGGTGGCGCGATCGGGCTTTTCCGTAAATCTAGCGACGCGATAAGCTGGAAAACCGCCAAAATTGCCAATTTCCTCGCCTTGTTCGATGTAGCCGTAGCCAGTGGAAGCATAACTCGGTTTGACTCCTAAAGTGGCGATCGCACTTTCCTTTCTCGCCAACTCAGCCGCCGCCTCCAAAGTCTTGACAAACTCCTCCGGTTCCCCAATCCAGTGATCCGCCGGGAAAAACCCAACAACCGCATCCTCACCGTAACGCTTGGCAATTTCGATCGCACTCCAAGCCACCGCCGGCGCAGTATCCCGGCCTTCCGGTTCCGCCAGCAAATTCTCAGGAGGTAGCAGCGGCAATTGTTCGCGGACTCCCGCAGCCAACATTTCGGAGGTTACTACCCACAAATCATCCCAACCGTTACCCAATGTTAATAGTCTTTCTGCTGTGGCTTGCAACAAACTTTTGCCACTACCGTCGAGACTCAAAAACTGTTTGGGGCGCTGTTTACGGCTGAGTGGCCAAAAACGTTCGCCTTTACCACCGGCGAGGATTACGGGAATTAAGGTTTTGGTCATGGTTTGAAGTTAAAGGGTTCTAATCTATTTTGCTCGACAGCTTATAGTTATGGAGAGCTTTATAGAGGAGACGGCAGTGCCGTGTCCCTACCGCGCGCGATCAATCGTAGGGAGACGGCAGTGCCGTCTCCTCCGTCTCCTCTTCTAATATTCCGGTTCCTCTTCGTACTCAGGAGTCTTAGTCTTCTCAGGTATATTCACGCGAGGAGCCTTGTAAGGTTTCGGTGCCTCATCATCAGCCCAAGCATCCGCTTCCACATCATCCTCGTACTCATACTCCACCACCGGCTCCTTGCGATAACTATCAGGACGAGCATACTCCTTCTCCTCGTACTCCTCCTCATAATCATCCTCATCGCCACCCCAATTATCCTCTTCATACTGATCCTCATAATCAGCAACGGGAGCAGGTTGCGCCTGACGCATCGGCTGCCGCACCGGAGGCCGCTTCCACTGCGAATCCTCATCCCAAGGAACTTCCTCAACCACAGGTGATGCTTTGCGGCGCATTTCCGGCGCAGCTAGCGGTACACCAGGCCCCAATTGATTTCCCGTAGCCACAGGTTTCGGATAATAACCTTGTTCTTCCTCGTCCCGCTCCCAAGGTGCTTGCCCCAAACCGACGCGCTCCAATAAGCCCACACTAAGCTGTCTAAGTCTTTCCTCGGAACCTTCAAACACAATCAACCGATTGGGGCCACTGCTGACAATTTCCTCGATTCCCAAGTCGTAGGTGCTGAGCACTTGTTCCGGGATTTGGGGGATTCCCAGGGAAGCGATGATGATAGAAACTAATTTACCGTCTTCGGGGTCGAACCTAAAGCCCCGCACTCTTCCCAAAAGTTCACCGGTTTCGGTGATTACTTCACTGTTAATCAAAATGCTGTAGACTTCAACATCAACATCATCTTCGATCGCACTCTCATCTTCCACCAACACCACATCGCCGATTTCGCTGACACTGCTGAGGAACAAAAACCTCGGCATTCCAGCCACTGCAAATATATTATCTCGTAGACCGATCGCCACAACTTCCCGTCGGTCAATGTCTACCCATAATTGACTAACCACACCCAGGCGTTTACCTCTGTCGCGGGTGATGACCTGAGTTCCCAGAATATCGGAGCGTTGGCAGATTTGTTCGGATGTCATTCTAACTTTAATCCTGATTTATTAAGTACATATATCACTCAACACGAGCGTTAACAGAAACTCCGGGACTACAACTTCAGTCCTATGACTTGAGTATAAGCTCCCCGTGCTTGAGTAACACCAATTGTACGCTCAGCCGATTGAATCATAGGTCGCCGCAAACTCACAACAATAAACTGGGCTTGTTCAGACTGTCGTTTTATCATTCTAGCCAATCGCTCCACATTTGCCCCATCCAGAAACATATCCACTTCATCAAAAGCGTAGAACGTAGACGGGCGGTAGCGTTGCAGCGCGAAAATAAAACTCAGCGCCGTCAAGGATTTTTCGCCTCCAGACATGGAAGCCAGCCGCTGTATCGGCTTACCTTTCGGGTGAGCGACTAGATTCAAACCGCTGCTGAAAGGGTCTTCCTGGTCATCTAGCTGAAGATAGCCGTCACCTTCGGAAAGTTCCGCAAAAATAGTTTGGAAGTTCTCGTTAACAGCATCAAAAGCTTCTTTAAAAGCGCGCCGCCGTAGTGTTGTAAAGTTTTCGATTCTCAGCAGCAGTTCCGTCCGTTCTCCTTCCAAAGTCGTCAATTTCTGACTCAATTCTTGTAAGCGTTCTTGAGTACGATTGTACTCAGACAAGGCTAGCATATTAACTGGTTCTAGAGCTTGAATGCGTTTGGCGATCGCCTTTACTTCTTGCTGCAATTCAGTCAAATTGCCTTTCTCAACATTTTCGGGAATTGAGGGCACTGGATCGGGCATTTCCGCCCGCTGAGCTGCTAATAAATCGCGGACTGCGGTCAATTGTTCTCGCCGTTCTTGCTGGCTCTCGTGGAGTTTTTGTAACTGCCATTGTAACTGCTGTTTAGCTAAATGTTTTTCTCTCAATTGTGATTCTGCCCGATCGCGTTCTCCCTTCTGCACCCCCAATTTTTCCTCAATTTCGGCCACAGCAGCCTTAGCCTCCGCAATTTGCTGCTCAATCGCCGATTGCTGAGAAACAATCTGGTTAACGGCATCCGCGCTAGTGTTTTGCTGCATTTGCCATTCTTGCAACTTCTGGCTGCTTGCTTGAATTTTCTCCTCCAAACGCCCGAATTGATTTTCCAGGTCTACAAGGCGCTGCTGGACGTTTCTGAGAGCTAATTCTCGCTCTTGGAGTTGCGATTCCTGAGTGCGGAGACCTGATTGCATTTGCTGCCATTCGCTGTGACTATTCGACTCTTCCAACTGCGCCAAAGTTTGGCGATACTGCTGCAATTGAGTTTCTTTCACGGGCAATTCCCGTTCGAGCAATTGCAATCTAGATTGGGAATTAGTTAATTCCTGAGTATTTTTAGTAATTTGCGATCGCACTTGTTCCTGTTGCGCCACCAACTTCTGAGTTTCTGCCGCCAACTGTTCCAGCCGCAACTGATTTTCGCGCAAATTTTGTTTGGCTTCCATCAATTCTTGACTACTGGTTTTGAGTGCAACAGATGCGCGCTCGATCGCAATTTTGCACCGTGCCAAAATCCGCTCAATTTCCTCAAGCCTTTCTTGCAAAGATGCGATCGTCCTCGCTTCAACTTGCGCCTCACTAGCATCAACTGTACCAAAATGCAAGGTCGATCTATTAGTCGAACTACCGCCAGTCATCGCCCCGCTCGTCTCCAAAATTTCCCCGTCCAAAGTAACAATCCTGTACTGTCCCAAATAGCGACGAGCATCACTGAGATTGCCAAACACAACCGTACTGCCAAAAACATAAGCAAAAATCTCATTGTACCGCGAATCACAGTCAATCAAATTCATCGCAGAATCCACAAAACCTGCCGCCCTACGCAAATTTTCATTGACTGAAAATCTGCCACCTCTAATTTTAGTCAAAGGCAAAAACGTCATTCTACCAGCCCGTTTTTGTTTCAACAATTCAATCGCCTGGGCCGCTATGCGATCATCTTCCACCACCATATTTCCCATGCGACCACCCGCCGCAATTTCCAAGGCTAACTGATAGCGCGGTTCCACCCTGCCCAGTTGAGCCACCAGCCCACAAATTCCGGGAATTCCACTTTGCCCAATAATTTTTGCAGTAAACGTGCCTGTTGCTTCTTGAGCTGCTTGAAACTGCATTTCCAGTTTGTCCAATGTCCGCTGTCTTTCCCGTTGTTCTTCCAACAAACGAGTTTGAGTTTCTTGTTGTAGTTGCAATTCTTGTTCATTGCCGACTACAATTTGATTCAGGGATTCTACTTGCAGAGATGCAATTCCTTTGGTTGTCAAAAGCTCTGATTGCTGAACTTTTTTCGCGATAATCTCCTGTTCCAATACTTGCAAAGACTGGTTTTGTTCTTGAATTTGACTTTGTAGGCGATCGACTCTTTCTCCAATTGCTGCTTGTTCCGCGCGTTCCGGTTCCAAACTTTGCTGTACAATTTCAATTTGGCGGTGCAATTCTGTTTGCTGCTGCACCCAAACTTCTGCTGTCGAGGCGATCGCATTTGCAACTTCCCGACTTTCATTTAAAACTTGTCCAGCTTCATCCCGCTGTTCCTGAAAACTCCCCTGCTGAGACTTCACATAAGATATTTCAATCTCAATTTGCTCCAAACTTTGCCGGAATTGCCTAACTTCTTGCTCAGTTTGTGCTATATTAGCAGCAAGTTGTCCAGCAGTTGTTTCCAACTCTTGTTTACGGTTTTGCAATTGCTGCCGTTGGGCTTCTTGAGTCGCCATAGTCGATTGTAGCGCCAACAATTCTGATTCTCCCAAAGCTTTGACGCGGGCATTCAGCGCGTCAAGTTCTGCGGTGGCTGTTTCAATTTGCGTGTTAGCTGTTTGCAATTGTTCGGTGAGATCAGTAGAATTGCGATCGCCTGATTCGATTTGTTCTCGCAGTTTCCATTCTTGCTTTTGCAACTGTCGGAATTTCAGGACAATCTCCCATTGCGACTTTTCTTGGAATTCTGCCCGCAGTTTTTGATATTTTTCGGCTTTTGTGCGATCGTTTGCTAGTCTATCGCGCTGAGAAATCAGCTCTTTCTCCACAATCCGGCTACGTTCTTCTACATCCTTGACTTCATCCAATTTCTGCCTAGCGAGAGAGATTTTGCGATCGAACTGAGCCACTCCCGCCAACTCATCAATTATTTCTCGGCGTTCCTTAGAATTCATCGAGATAATGCTAGTGACATCGCCTTGCAATACAACATTATAACCTTCGGGATAAATTCGCAGACGGTTCAGTTGTTCGTGCAGTTGAGTTAGAGTGCAAGGTTCGCCATTAATATAATAAGTCGAAGTGTAAGTTCCTTGGCGAGTTACCCGCAGTTTGCGTGTTACACTCCACTCGGACGATTTTAGATTTTGGATTTTGGATTTTCGATTAGCAGGTGATTTTCCGTTATTCTGTTCAATTTCTGGAATTTCAATTTCTGCGATTTCTACTGCTGTTGCTTCTACTTCAGACAAGTCATCTGCTGCGTCTTCATATCCATCATCATCTTCATCATCAGCAAACCATTCATCTCCAACACCTTCGAGAGCAAATGTTGCGGTTACACTAGATTCGATCGTACCGCGTTTATTTTGAGCATTGTTCACCAAATCCGGCAAACGTTCAGCCCGCATCCCTTTAGAAGTGGAAAGTCCCAGACAAAACAGCAAACCATCGAGAATATTCGATTTTCCAGAACCGTTAGGCCCCGAAACCACAGTAAAACCGGGTAGCACAGGAATTGCCGTCGTGCCACCAAAAGATTTAAAGTTAGTTAGTTCGATCCGTTTAATGTGAACCATATGCTAGGAGTAACCCATAATTGGAGTAAATTGGAATAAATCACAACATTCCACCTATAGTTCACTTTTTCAACTCCTCCATAATCGCTTCCTTCAGCTTGTGGGAGCTAGTCCCAACCAAATAGAGCGTAGTGAGGTAGGAATTTTTAGGCAGTTTACCCAAGCCTCGTACAATTAAAGTGGTAGTCGCCAAACACCGTTCTAGTTTAATTGCACACCTCCAGCATTACTGCTGTAGGCTTTTTTGATGAAGCGTCACCTCACAAAGATGGCGCTTGATTGCTTTTAACGCCACATTACGAGCGGCATTTAAACCACTATGAGCTTTGTACCCATCAACAGTTGCTACTAATGCAGCCCCCGGTCGATAGCCATCAAACTTTGGAGGAATTGAAGGGAATTTGCATCCTCTCCAGACAGGCTCGCCCCAAGGGGTAAGACGGCTCGTATTCCGAGGACTAACGCGAGTTGTGAGAATTGCATAATCTTGGTAGGCAATTCGTTTAACTTGTTCATAGATTTTGCCTTTCAACCAGTAAGCACGTTTTTGATTTGAGCGTCTTGAATATTTCCCACGTTTTGGTCGCAAATTTCCCAGATACTCAAAGCTAATCACGTCTGCCCGCCAATGATTTGCAAACTCAATAAGCTCCCGCGATACGGCTCTTGAATATTCAATTTCTCTGGCAGATAAAGAGTCCCATACTTTTTTAGCAAAGCCACGGGAAATGATTCCCGTTTTGCCCATTTTAATGGCAATCTTTCCTAGATTCCGCTTCCTACGAGCTACATGACGCGACTGGTTAATGAAATGTCTAGCGACTTCAGTCGTTTCGCCTTTGTCGTTGGTTTCTAAGATTGTGGCAATTACGATGAACTTATCTAAATCCATGTCAATTCCGCAGGTACGGAATCTACCTTTTGTCATGATTCCTTTGATGCCACCCGTTGCAGGGACGTATTTTTCAAGTGGGAAAACTATCCACAAAGAACCGTTTTGAACCTGCACTCTCGGAGAGCATTTTACCCATTCTGTCGGAACTTCAGGACATTGATACTGATGTTTTATCCACTTCCATGAATCGCCTACTAGCATTTTCAGAACAATGGAGAAACCATCATCCTCTTTCCACATTCCAGAATCGTACTGAGGGTTAAAGTTAAACGCTCTGGGATGAACAGGTGGCTTATGGTGCTTTATTCTTTTTGGGCGCTTCAACCATTTTTGATAGGTTGAATTCCAGCTTTGATAAGCACCAATTGCTTGTCTGATGGCGGCTCTCGACCTGGGAGAAGGAAAGCCTTTTACGAAAGAATGATTAGCCGTGAGTATTTCGTAGTAACGCCAGTTTCCATTTTCTTTGAGCGGGATGCTAATGCCTTGAGGAGCTTCCGCAATTAGTAGGAAGTAGAAATGAACGATCTCGTTATAGGCGGCCAGAGTTGGCTGCATATCAAAACCAGAACGAAGCAATTTCGCCTTGACTGACTTAGTGGCAATGGAAAATCCTTTTTGACGTTTTAGCATCTTTCGATCTGAGATGTTTGTTGAACTATGATTTTGAAATCAAGCGGATGTGCCGATCTATCGACTTACTCCAATATACTGCAATATTCGTGTTCCTAGTGATTAGACTAGCTTTAGACCCTAAGTAGTTTTTCCAAGTTAGCACAAGCACGCCCGATGATGAACAACGTTTCAACTTTTGTAGTTGCGATCGAACAGATATCTTACACCCTCGCCAAGAACACAGGATGCGTGTTCAACAAAATCTGGTTGATTGAGAATGCTGCAACACCCGTCACGAAATCCCTAACCAGCCAAAAATTGTAACTTTTGATGCAGTTAATTAAATTAAAGGCGATCGCGAAAAGTTTGGCAATTCGTCCTGAAAGCCTATGTCAGACTGCGTTTAGCAACTATGACATCTAACATTGTGTCCATACCCCCCTGGACATATCGCATCTTTCCGGTAAAATCGAAACCAAAATTAATAATGTATAAAGTAACCAAACGCATATGGAGGGCAAAACCATTACACCAACTCTAAACTCATCCAATCTTTCAGCTTCACCCGAAAGCGACCAACCAGTATTGAAAATTTGGGGCCGCCAGCCCCTCAAAGGACACGTCAAAATCAGCGGAGCAAAAAACTCCGCCTTAGTCGTGATGGCCGGTGCCATTTTATGCCCAGAAGATTGTCGCCTCCGTAATGTTCCCTCCCTCGTCGATGTCCGCCGTATGGGACAGATTCTCTCGGCTGTAGGAGTCAAAATAGAGGCAAATGGCGACGT
This sequence comes from Oscillatoriales bacterium, assembly GCA_043718495.1. Classification (GTDB taxonomy): domain Bacteria; phylum Cyanobacteriota; class Cyanobacteriia; order Cyanobacteriales; family Microcoleaceae; genus Microcoleus. Next base: position 34,038 of record JAYSVM010000175.1, read on the forward strand.
TTTAGATATCAATGCCAGCCAACTCATAGACGCTCAAGCTCCCTACGAATTAGTCAGCCAACTGCGGGCGAGCTTTTTCATCATCGGGCCACTGCTAGCACGTTTGGGATTTGCCAAAGTCCCTTTACCCGGTGGGTGCGCCATCGGTGCCCGACCCGTCGAGCTCCATGTTCGCGGTTTGCAAGCCCTCGGCGCCGAAGTCCATATCGAACATGGCACTGTTCACGCCTTCGTCAAAGGGCCAAACAAACGCTTAAAGGGAGCTAAAATTTATTTAGATTACCCCAGCGTTGGAGCTACTGAAACTTTGATGATGGCTGCTACCTTAGCCGAGGGAGAAACCATCATTGAAAATGCGGCTCAAGAACCGGAAGTCGCAGATTTGGCGAATTTCTGTCGCGCAATGGGAGCGAAAATTCAGGGCGCTGGTACTAATACCATCGTCATTTCAGGAGTTCCCAAACTTCACTCTGTAGACTATTCAATCATTCCCGATCGCATCGAAGCAGGAACATTTTTACTAGCAGGAGCGATTACTCACTCCGAAATCAGTTTATCACCAGTAATTCCCGATCATCTGACCGCCGTAATTGCCAAATTAAAAACAATTGGGGCAAAAATTATTACCGAATCCCCAGATATTTTGCGGATAATTCCCGGCAAAATTCATACGGCTACGGACATCGAAACTCTACCTTACCCCGGTTTCCCCACAGATATGCAGGCTCCATTTATGGCTTTGCTAACCCTGAGCGAGGGCGACAGTATAATTAACGAAACAGTTTTTGAGAACCGCTTGCGGCACGTAGCTGAACTCAATCGCATGGGCGCGGACATTCGCGTTAAAGGCAATGTAGCTGTGGTGCGCGGGGTGGCGCAACTGTCGGGAGCACCCGTGGTGGCTACAGATTTGCGGGCCTCGGCTGCTTTGGTGCTGGCCGGACTTGCAGCCGATGGTGTCACCACAATCAGCACTTTGCAGCATTTAGACCGTGGTTACGAGCAGTTGGAGGTGAAATTGCAAAAATTGGGTGCTAAATTGCAGCGCATGACAGAGGGAGGAGCAACAGTTAATGCTGAGGCTCCTGTCGAACCAGTGCGATCGGGTTTAAAGTAGTCATTAGTCAGCAGTCATTAGTCAGCAGTCATTAGTCATTAGTCAGTAGCGGTGCCCTGAGCGTAGTCGAAGGGTCATTAGTTAGTAGAAAGTCCTTACTACAAACTTTAATAACCAATGACCAATGACCAGTGACTAATGACTAATGACTAATGACCAATTCCCAATTCCCAACTGACTAAAATGTCGAACATACCGCTAATCGGTTTGAAAGCAGACCAATTTCGTCACCCGCTAGACTTGGAAGCCACCAATGCTCTCAAACAACTGCCCGGCCTGGATTTGATGGTGCGGCAGTTGCTGGGACAACTTGGTGAACAGTTTTTCAGGCTCGAAAATCTGGCTTCCAGCGTCCAAGTCGGCGAAAATCAATTGCCCCACCTGCATCAATTGCTCTTGGATGCCTGCAAAACTTTGGATTTGGAAGTGCCACAGCTTTATGTGCGTCAGCATCCAATGCCGAATGCCTACACCTTTGCGATGCGCGGAAAACAGCCGTTTGTGGTGATGCACACTTCTCTAATTGATTTGCTCACAGATGAGGAAGTGAAGGCCGTAATTGCTCACGAGTTGGGCCATTTGAAGTGCGAACATGGAGTTTACCTAACTCTGGCTAATTTAATTGTTTTAGCCGCCGGTCAAATTTCGCCTTTAGGAACTTTGTTAGCGCAGGGTTTGCAGGCGCAAATGTTGGAATGGCTGAGGTGTGCGGAATTTACGTGCGATCGCGCCGCCTTACTCGCTACCCAAGACCCAAGAGTGGTAGCATCAGTGCTGATGAAACTGGCTGGAGGTTCTCCGGCTTTGGCTCCCAAACTGAATGTCGATGCGTTTTTGGCTCAAGCGCGGGCCTACGACGACATCAGCAGCACTGAACTGGGAGAAATGCTCAAACAGGCTCAAACCGCTCAGTTGTCACATCCAGTACCTGTGTTGCGGGCCAGAGAGATCGATCGATGGGCAAGTTCAAAAAATTATGAATCTTTACTTGCACAATCGCGATCGGTGTGTTATGATGGTGAAACTAAAACCAAGGGCGGGTGGCGGAATTGGTAGACGCATCAGACTCAAAATCTGACACCGAGAGGTATGAGAGTTCGATTCTCTCTTCGCCCACTACAAGTAAATAAATTTAGCTGAAGCAGCAGAAGCCTCACGCCATAATCTCTGATTTGGCGTGAGATAAATGTGAGTGAGTTGAGGAGTGCAGGTAGACCAACGCGAAACGCAGTGAGCAAGGGAAACCTGCAACGACGAAACGAACAAATTACCCACAAACCTAGCAATA
>JAYSVM010000176.1:0-77650 GCA_043718495.1 Oscillatoriales bacterium
CGTGTCCCTACAATTAATGGGTAGGGACACGGCACTGCCGTCTCCTCTATGCACCTCGGCGGATCTCTGAAATGCTTGTTTTTTGGTTGAAATGTGTCGATGGTTTGTGAGGTATGGCTTTGAGGCTGGTGATTTTACTGTTGTTGGTGGCGATCGATGGTATATTTAGGTGGTGCGTCAATTTGACTGCTGAAACCCACTCTGGGTATAGGCTCTGCGGCGAACACCCTACCGATTGGGTTAAATCGGATTAGTTGGAAACTCTTTCTAGTTCCACACGGCCTATCATCAAAGATTGACCCTACCGATTGGGTTAAATCGGATTAGTTGGAAACGACATTCTGACTCGTAACTTTCCATGTGGTTTCCACAAGAACACCCTACCGATTGGGTTAAATCGGATTAGTTGGAAACCTTAGATAAATTCTTCCAATTCGCTTTGATGATATGAAAAGCCCTACCGATTGGGTTAAATCGGATTAGTTGGAAACAAGACTTTATTTCATCGGTAACTATTACGCCAAGTTCCCCTACCGATTGGGTTAAATCGGATTAGTTGGAAACCATTGCTCGCCGTTTTTGGTGAAATATTTCACAGCCCTACCGATTGGGTTAAATCGGATTAGTTGGAAACCTTTTTGTACAAACTATCCAAATTAGCTTTTTGTTGGCCCTACCGATTGGGTTAAATCGGATTAGTATTGTAGGGTGCGTCAGTCCACAGCCTTTCCCTTACCGAATAAGGGTTCGAGCTGACGCACCCTACAGGCTTCATTAGTGGTTTAAATGCGTAACAGCTTATAAAAGCGATCGCCCTTTGATTATTGACCATTTACCAACTTAAGCATCCCGAAAAATATGCACAATGCCAACAGAAGATAATCAGTCAATATCCTCTAATGAATCTACTGGGTTTGCTCTTTCTTATAAATCAAACTTAAACATAATAGAAGGAGTCGAGCTCATTACCGAGCGACTGCTCTTAGGACAAAATATAATCCTCGATTTATTTGGCGGTAAAATATCTCAGATTCCCGAAGCTATCAATGTTGATTTGATAGCTGAGTCAGGAATTAAAGCATCAATTGCTGAAGTATTACCAAAACTACCCAGACAAAGTATAGACCAAATTATAGCTAGTAACCCCCAGGCATATTTCTTGGAATATGCAGCACCCGTACTCAAACCAGGAGGTCGGATTTATATCAATTTCACTAAAAGAAATCCTTTCGGTCAACTCCCAGATGCTTCAATCCTAGAGCAACTCGGATTAATAGTTGTCCAAGAAAACGCGCCACTAGACACCAGATTTACCAACCAAAAATTTTTCAGAGAAACTCCCAGAAATGATGGCACTTTAGAAATTCCGTTATCTAGCTTAAAAACGACTATTTTGGAGAAAATCAAATGACTATAATTACCAATCATTTTGACCTACTATATTTTACTAATTGTAACTTCGATCGACCTTTGATTTGTGATTCAAAAATCGTCATTCCCACCCGTCAACTAGGCTTACTATCCGGTCATCCACTTAATCCCCAAAATGAAACAATTTTTCTATCAAAATCTTACCTAATTTTCGATGGAGTGAAATCATCGGTACGCGAGTTAACCGGATATGTCGAAGAACCTCCAGGATCTAATCATTTCAAACCTCTAGAAGAAAACTCTCGAACAGTCATAGATGATGATTTTCCCGATGTTGGTAAAACTGTAAGTTTATTTGGACTAGAAGGTGCTTTTGAAGATCCGTTAGAATGGGTTGATTGGGAAATTGAAAGTGCATCATTTTATCTCATGGAATATCCATCAGATGACTGGGAATTTACAGAATTGTGGATCGATATAACGAATTTCCCTCTAAAAGTTATGGTTTTGGTGAGAGATAAGCAGGGAATTAGCTGTGTTTACGATCCATCTCAAAACGATCGGCTAGTATTTTTAAGTTTCGGTTATGAAGAGGCACAGTTATGGCTAGAAAAACAATATAAGCTTGTGCCACAGCGTTTTCCAAAAGAGGTATGTGTATAGCGTCAATTAGGAGACGGCTTGACCTTAGTCCCTACCCAAAATAACATTAGATCAAGGAAGTGCGGAAACTCACAGGGCTATTCTCGTACAATTTGGAGAACGAGTTGTAAGTATCGTTGATGGGTGCACAGAATCTTGTACAATACCTAAACGGCCTTGGCGCGATCGCAAGTTACGATATATTGAGCAAATGCGTCATGCTTCCCCGTCGGTGCTGCGGGTGTCGATGGCGGATAAGTTGCACAATGCGCGATCGATTTTAGCCGATCGCCTCCGAGAAGGCGAAGCAGTTTGGGATAAATTTAAGGGTTGACGACTGTTGACAATTTATCTAGATTTACCTAGAATTTAGCAAGTAAATCCTTAGTAAATCCATAGATAGACCGATCGGTATTGGAAAATGGGCAGAGCTTAAAGCCGTGAGCGTTGACACGATACGGTGCTGGGAAGAAAAAGGAAAACTAGAGTCTGTGTTGACCGGGAGAATCAATGACTACCATAACTTATTGCAAAGGCTTGCCCACACCAGTTTCTGAGCTTAACGAACTCGGAAAAACAGATTTCGAGATGTTTCTAGGCGCTTACGCCCCGATTTTTAGAGCCGCCAGCATTGAAACAGTTAACCACTTACTTTCAGGTGCAGAATTCAAAAAATCAGAATGGAATACGCACTTACAGCAAACCTACGACATCAATAAACGCCATGCAAACGGTGTAATCAGTTCTGCCAAGGGTCGTGTAGACAGTGCAAAAGAACATAGAATTTTACACATAAAAAATCTTGAAGCAAAGATTAAGTCTATTAGTAAATGGCTCAAAAAAGCCGAAGGCAAGTTAGTATTAGCTCGTAAGTTTTATACCAAGAAAAAATGGCAAAATTCAAAAACAGGTTGTAATTTTCCTATAGCTTGCTCGCTGCAACACAAATCCACAAACTGGCAGAATTTGCGCTTTCAAATTCATCATAAAAAGCGTAGACTAAATGTACTAGTTAACAGACTCGAACACTTAAAACTCAAGCCAATCAAAGTCTTCATCCCTCATGGTGATATTTTTGTCGTCGGCTCCAAGGATGAGTCTTTTGGAAACCAAGTCTGCCAGTGGAATGGGAGTAAAATAACTTTTCGAGTCCCAAGATGCTTAGAGTCGCGATTTGGAAAAACCGTGTCCTCTGTTATTGGTGCTTTTAGTCGGAACATAAACAGACTACCAGAATGCGGTGCTAAGACTTGGCATTTCTATCGCAAGAACAGAAGGTGGGTAACAGCCGTGCAGTTTACTCCAAATCCTGTGTCTCAGATTTCTAAAGATAAGATGTATGGTTGCATTGGTATCGACATGAATCCCGGTTCTATTGGTTGGGCTTATGTCGATATTGAAGGGAACTTCAAAGCTAAAGGGCAGATCCCATTGCAGATGGGTTTACCGAATGGCAAACAACAGGCTCAAATTGTTGATGCCTGTCTGCAACTAGCAATAAAAGCCAAGGAATTTGAATGTCCCGTAGTTTGTGAGGAACTTGATTTCTCAACAAAAAAGCAGTCGCTGGGAGAGAAAGCCAAAAAATATGCTCGGATGTTGTCGGGCTGGGCATACAGTGAGTTCTACAAGCAACTGGGTTCTATTCTGTCGAATCGTGGAATTGAGTTGATTACAGTCAATCCAGCTTATTCAAGTATTATCGGTTTAGTGAAATACCTGAGAATGTATGGATTAGCTAGTGACGAATCGGCGGCACTGGTAATTGCTCGTAGGGCTATGAATAAGAGTGAAAAAATACCTCGCTCTTTAACCGCCTATTCCGAGGTGAACCCGGAAAAGCACGTTTGGAGCGAGTGGAACCAACTGAATAAAAAGATCAAACATTCCGCTGTAATATCACGTCGTTGTGATTATTATAGCGTTTCTAACTGGAGTTTCTTGGTCAACCTCGATAACGAGGAAGCGTAAGCGCTAAGAAAGAATGTTTAAAGCTTATACCGTAGAGCTGACCTAGGTTTGCCTAGGTTTTTACAAGCGGTGGAAAAGCAGGCACGTTGTGGTTTTACCGCTGTTTGCTGGAAATTTATCAACGGGGAGGTTCTAATTTCTTGGTGTCGGAAATTGAACGAATTGTCGATCGATTGGAAAGCTAGAAATAGTGATGATTCAGCTTCGATAACGTTATGGAAGACCCCCTTTCCAGTCTAATGCCAGAATTCGGACAAGTAAATAAATAAGGGCTTCGATAACAATGCCTAACCTAGTTCGACTAATTACAAAGTATCCAGTTAGCGTAGTCCAAACTGTAAGAGAGACAGTGGCGATCGTATTTGCCAATCCGAGAGAAATTGCAATCGAAACTCCCTGGATGGCGGCGGTAGGTTTTGTGGGAGGAATTGCTCCTTTATTGTTCTCTAATTACAATTCAATTATTTTTGGCATTGCGATCGCCATTTGGATTATAGGAATATTCATCGAAGCCAAGAAATACAAAATTTATACCGAAGATGCGCTACCCATTCCGATAGTTATCAATATTGCCAACTCAGCCAATTCCCTTGATGCCCTCAATTCTTTATTTAATTTAATTCAAACGCGCACTCAGTATCGCAATTATCGCAAAAATATCGATAAATACTTGGGCATTACCGAAAGCGATTTAGTGTATAAGTATGACGGAGATATTTTTGATACCGATCGACTCAAAGATTTCTTGAAAATCACCAAGCATGATTTGGAACGACTCAAACGCAAGACACCGCAAAATTCCATTTTTCACTTAGTTTATATTGGGCCGATTAGCGTGACTTTCCTGATTGGTTCCATGTTGGGTAGAGAAGGAATGCAGCTATTTCAAAGAACCCAGGATGGCAATGGTTATGAGTGCGTGATGGAGGTCAAGGATCGAGATTTAAAAGAAGATACGCCGGATTTTGAAAAATTTGCTGTTAGTTATCAGTGCAGCGAACCTCGCCAGCCAAATGTCACAATTGCGATCGATGCAGGGGCCCATAAACTCAAACTCAAAAGTCCTAGTATTACCGATTATGGAGACCTGATTATTTTAGACAAGAAAACAGGAAATACGATCGGATATGAAGAAGATTGGGCTCAATATTGCCGAGAAATATTTAAGGTGTTGAATCAAGCCCAGCAAGATTATGCCGAAATAAAGTTAGTTTATGCGATGCCCGTAACTTTGGCACTTGCAGTCGGGATGACGACTCAACATTTTTGGAATATTTTGTTAACTAACTACAACTCCCAGACAGGAAGTTACCAAGATTTAATCAAAATGAATGACGTTATTTATCGGGATTAAATAAACCACTCGGAGAAATATTAACATGAGTCCAGAATCAAAATGTTACACTGCCATTACTTTTGCTCCAGTTCAGGGGTTTATCGAAAAATCTCGCAAACTTCGAGATTTGTACGGAAGTTCTTTCTTGATATCTTACCTAGCTGAAGCTATTTGCAAGGAATCTGAAAAACAGGGATACAAAGTTATATCTCCAGCTTTAATTAATGTTACTCAAGGAACACCGAATCAAATCATTATTCAAGGAGAATTTGCCGAAGAACTTGCCGAAGAAGCCCTAAAAAAAGCGTGGCTAGCAGTCAGCGAAACTTGCCGCCAGTGGATTGAAGATAACGTCAAAACTTGCGAGGGCTATTATTGGCATCGGAATTGGAAATCTTGGGGTAATTATGCTTGGGAGTTTTTCTGGGGAAGTGGTGAGACGATCGGGCTAGCAAGGGAAGCTGTTAATGAGGCGAAGCGATCGCGCGATTGGACTGGTATCAACTGGACTGGGGAAAGTTCGACGCTATCGGGTGCTGATGGCGTGGCTTGGCCGGGAATGGGCATCGGTAATCCACAAAAGACAAATCGGCACAAGCAAAAGGAAGAAATTGCCGACTTTTATCGAAAGCTTAGTTACGAATTAGGTGCAGCATTTATCGAAACAGCAAAACTTCCCGATCAATCAGCCGAAAAGATAAAGGAATACGGTGAGTCATTTGTCGATCCAGATGAAGAGTTAAGTATTCCTGAATTAATCAAGCGACTGATTACTCATATGGCAATTGCTAATCAAATTGTCAATCCTCTTCAAGAAAAAGTAGATCCAAAAGTTCCCAATCTGCTGAAGAAACTTGAGAAGGAACTTAATCCTAAGACTTTTACTGATATCAGTCGTTTAAAAAAGGGAGAACAATACTGGACTGGTTGGTTTCAGGGAGATGGCGATCGTATGGGCGAGTTACTCAAAAGATTGTCAGAAGATCCCGAAACTGAACCGGGAAAACTCCATGAATTCAGTGAGGAGATGATGAAATGGGGCGAATTTAAATTCAAAAAGGCGATCAAGGAAGCAATTCCAAAAGTCGAAGGCCGTACTGTCTACGCTGGCGGTGATGATTTTATGGGTATCTTTTATGACATACCAAAAAAAACACTATCCACTCAACAATTTATCCCTTTAACAGGACAAGAATGCGTCAACTGGTTTGCTTTAAAATTTCCCAGTGTGTGGAAGGAACATGACCAACCAATCAGTGTCAGTGTCGGCTTTGTCTGGACAGCCCCCAACGTACCGCAGCGGGATGTTTTGCAGCATTGCCGTCTCGCTGAAACATCGGCCAAAAACAACGGTAAAGACCGCATGGCTATCCGCATTTTATTCAACGGTGGCACTCATATTGAATGGGTTTGTCCTTGGTGGTGTTTGCCAGTTTTGCAACACTATCAAGATAAAGATGGTAACACTTTATCATCCGCAGAAAATGCAACTAATAAACCCAACTGGACTCACATTTATAATGATGTTGCCACTTTGGAATCGCGACACGCTTTTCATGGGAATACGAAAATAGCTGAGGAACTATTTGCAATTTATTTTCCTGAATGTAAAGACTGGATAGTGAAGGGTAATTGGTGGCTACATTCCGACGGTGAAAAACCTAGAACTGGGATTTTGGGTCATGAATTAAAGGATTTAAAAAAAGATGAAACAGAGCTTTTTAATGAGTGGTTTATCAACTTAGCTAAGGTAGGATTTCACTTATGTCCATAAACTCAATATCTTTGCCAGCAGAGCTTCAACAGCCACAACCTTTTTCCTATTTAATCACTATCGAACCCTTGGGTTTACTTTATGGCAGTGCGGGTCGTTTTCTTTCGACAGAAAATTTAGTTGGGCGATCGGGTTCCAGCTTTCCGCCCAGCGCAGCAACGTTATCGGGAATCTTTGCCGCCGAATTGGGAGGCGATAACATCAAAAAGTTGCAATTAGCCGGGCCGTTTTGGGGTAAATGCGATGAATTACCCGATTTTTATGTTTCCACGCCCTTAAACTACTTGATCGAAAAAGGTACAAGTAAAATCAAATATAAACTTAGCTGGAATGCAGTCGAAAAAAAATGGATTAGCTGGGATACAGTCGAAAAAAAATGGACACCAAACGTTAACGAAAAGTTTGAAAAAGGAGGCTGGGTTAAAGTCCATGATTGGCAAAAGGAGGATTGGGAAATTTCGACAAAAGTTCCTTGGAAAACTGTGTCGCATTTGCATCCCCGTTTGGAAGAAAATCAGCGACGAGTTCAAGTTGAAGAAAACCGAGAACAAGGTAGTTTGTTTTTGGAGAATGGAGTGCAACTCGATCCTGATTACTGTTTGGTTTATCTATCGAATACGGAAATTAAGCCAGGTTGGTATCGGTTTGGAGGTGAGGGACATTTAGTGAATATTGAATGTCAGGCTATTTCTGGTGAACTTAAGCATTTGCTTTCCAAACCAGTGGGAAAAGCCTTTGCGCTGATTACTCCTGCGGTTTGGGGTTCTAATCGACACTCCTACAGGGAACCAATGGTGCAGAAAAAGGAGGATAGAAATAGCGATGGGTTTAAAGCTTGGAAGTGTGAAACTTTGCTCATGGAACGTCCTTTTCCTTTCCGATATCGCTTGGGAAATCGGAAAGATGAGGAAACTAACGAAAAGGTAAATAGCAAGGAAAAATTGCTTTCTCGCGGGCGCTATGCCGTGCCTGCTGGCAGTATTTATGTGTTAGAGAAACCTCTCGAATCTTCTTGGCAAGAATGGGATGAAAAATGGTTTCCTACAGAAGGTGTTTCTTTTAAGCGTTGGGGTTGCGGGCTGGCGCTACCTTTGGAAAGTGCACTTGCTGAAAATCCCAAGAAAGAAACTGCTAATATTTCTGAAATTTTACCAATAGGAGGCAATTAAATGTATCACAAAGCTTACGGAATTATTGAAACTTTGGCACCGCTTCATGTGGGTGCGACGGCGGGGGAAGAAACGGGGAATTTGAATTTGATTTTTCGGGATCAGTTTACTCAGACTGGGATTATTCCCGGTAGTTCGATTCGGGGGCGGTTTCGGGCTGATATGCGATCGAAGGAAGCCGGTACAGAAAACAGTTGGTACGGCCACGAAGCGATTGCAGGAGAAAAAGATGGCGGCACAACGGAAGCATCAGTTAAGTTTGAGTATGCGTCTTTGGTGTGGTTGCCTATCTTTTGTCCGGGGCAACCGATTGTTTGGGTAAGCTGTCCTGCTTTGTTGAAACGCTACGAAAAAATCGCCAAAACTGGTGCAGAAATACCCAAAAGTTACACGGCAGATCCAGGATTGCAAGCGCGAGTTATCCCCAATACAACTGAGAAAATTTTATTCTTTAATTTGGGGTTTATGGGAATAGAACATCACAAAAGTTTGGCTGCTTGGATTCCAGAGGGTACTGATTTGGACGCGAAGCAATTGGTTGTGGTTGATGATAATGATATTGCCATGCTGCACGAAATGGCTTTGTATCGTCAAAGTCGGATTAAAATGCTGGATGATATGAAAAAAGTAGATACGAAAACAGGCGCTTTTTTCAATGTAGAAGCTTTGCCAGTTGGCAGTGTTTTAGTGTTTCCCTTAGCATCAAAACAGCTTGGCTGGCAACCCTTTGGTGAATCACAAGCAAGTGAGTTTTATTCCCAAGAACTCTATTTTGGGGGATTGGAGTCGATCGGGTTTGGACGCTGCAATGTGACTCTGAAAGGAGAAGCACTCGATCGATCCGAAAAAAATGAAACACCAACACAACAAGAGGTTAACAGCTAATGGCTTGGAAATATTACAGTTTAGAGCAGAACGGTCAGCAGTTCCAAACTTTAGATCAAATAGCCCAAAAGTTAGTTTTGGGTGCTAAGGAACGGGAGAGAAAATCGCTAAATCAATCGTTTAAAATGCGGGAAGCCGTTGCTTATGGGTTAGAGCGTTTTTGGGGCGAACATTTGCGGTTAAAAAGTAAGTCAAAGCGTCTAGGAGATGAATTCGACAAAAAATCTCAATATTGGAAAGAGACTTGGGATGATTTAGTTGCTATCATGAAGCTAAGTGGTATCGTGATTCCTAACGATCCAATTGATGTTAATCGGCCGGATACTGTGAAATTAATGGCGCAGAAATTATGGGTTTTGGATATTAAAGACCAGCGCATTATATTGGCTGTGTTGACTCAGTTATGCGATTGCATTGTTTGGTGGACTCAGCGCTATAAAGGGCCTGGTGATTTGACAGTTGATGATGAATAATGAGGAAATTTAATGATGGTAAATATTCCCGATGCAGCTAATTTGGTGCCGTTGATGTTTCAGGCGCAGACAAAAGGCCGATCGCAACTTCAGTACATTGATAAAGACAGGGAACCCCAGGAACAAGATTCTTATAAGTTGGCTTCTCAGTGGACGGAGGAAGCTTATCCCCATCCACCGGACTTTGGTGATGCAGCTAGTACGAAAACCTATGAAATGCAGTGGCGTTTTGTGACGAATGGCGGTCAATTTGAAGGGATAATTTTTCCGGCGCTGGGTGCTTTTGGTTTGCCATTTTATCCCGGTAGCAGTATGAAAGGAGTATTTTGTCAAGCTTGCACTGAAGAACAAAAACAGCGTTATCGTTTGACTAAAAATGGCGATGAACCGAGTCTGTTACGGTTTCATGGTGGCTATCCAATGAATGATTGGAAGAAAAATTTAGTAGATATTGTTCATCCGCAGCAAAAGTGGCAGGTAAAAACTTATGATACTAATGATAAACCAAAAGGGGAGACTGGTTTTGCGCTGATTTCTTTATTGCAACCTACGATTAAATTTGGGATTTCTAGTTTATTGCCAGAAACGGATTGGGAGGAAATTTGGGCTATTTGGGAAAGGGCTTTAGGCTATGGAATTGGCTGTCGTACTAGCAGCGGTTATGGAATGCCTAAGCAACGTCTCAAGGAATCGGGAGAAGTTGATTGTCCCATCCCTATTCAGGGAGAAGTTCTCTATAAGGCTTGGCTGAAAGGACAGGGACAATCGCCTACATCGATCGATAAAACGCCAGAATTTCGTCCTAATATTTTTCGGGGGAGTTTACGCGGTCATGCTTTGCGAATTTTTGGGGGATTAACAAATTCAGACATGGCGGATAAGTTAGTAGAAAATTTGTTTGGTGGTGTGGAAGATGGGGGAACTCAGGGATTATTAAGTTGTGTTTTTGAAACTTCGTCTCCAACACCTGGTCGGTTTACGGATGGATATGATGAACCAACTTACAATGTAGTTGGTGAGTTGCGTTGGCTGTTGATGGCCCCCCGTCAATTGGATGAAACAAATCAGGAGGTACTGAAAAGGTTATTGAGGGTGTTAATGCAGTTTGCTATGCTGTTTGGTGGGTTTGGGAAGTCGTGGAGGCGATCGGACCATCGCTTGTTTTATGAGGAATACTATCAGGGAAATAGACCAAAACCGCTGATTGGCTGTCACTGGAAGTGGGATAATAAATCTCTGGGAAATGCGGCTAAGGTTCGTAATTTAAATCAAGTTGCGCCGTTTCTGAATGAGGTGAGGCAAATTGCTGGTGAATGGATGCGTTTGAATGGAGTAGAACCCGATGAAAGTCAATATTCGGATTGGCGAGAGGCATGGCATCCTGAAAATGTGCAAATTTTTGGACGGCTGGCTGATGGCGCAGATTCTGAGGCGATTAAGTGGCTGCACCAGCCTTATCAAAGAGCTAATCAGCAATTTAGGGAAGTTGAAAAGAGTATCAAGAACTCTGATTTAACGGGTAAAATCAGTCACATTGGTAGACTTTGGCATCGGATGTATCCAGTGGTTATTCTGGTGGACAATCCGAACAATCCGGGTAAAAAAATACCGAGGGTGACTGATAATTATCTAGAAATATTGACTATTTTTCCTGATGATTCTCTTAAGTGTGAAGATTTTTTGAAGTTTCTCCAGTCTAAATCGGGAGGGTTTAAGAGACTTTGGCCGCAGTGATGCCAAGTTCGACTAAATGGAGTGCATCTGCTTAAAATCCCTGAAAGCCTTGTGGTATAATGATTTGCAACGATATACAGGGTTCACAAGCTTTGTCTATGCAGCTATTTTGGCTTAATTGCTCTGTTAGGTTAGAAGGTGCGTCGATAGGAGGAGAGATTGCTTTCTTGGTTTGATGAATAGATTGAAAGTATTGTGATATATAGGTTTCAGGGAATATGAGGAATTGTGAATGGTTTATCGACACACTTCGGCGGATCTCTGAAACGCTTATTTTTGGGTTGACGTGCGTCGATGCTTTGCGGGGTATGGGTTTGAGGCTGGTGATTTTGGGATTTTTGGTATGGATCTGTGATACATTTTAGAGGTGCGTCGATTTGAGGGCTGGAATCCTTTCTGGGTATAGGCTCTGCGACGAACTCCCTACCGATGGGTTTAAATCGGATTAGTTGGAAACGCGTACATATTTCCGTTATCGTCGACACTAACCGCCCCTACCGATGGGTTTAAATCGGATTAGTTGGAAACGTTGTGTCGAGCATTGTCTTCGCAATCTGAACACCCTACCGATGGGTTTAAATCGGATTAGTTGGAAACAGAAACTAAGAAAAGTGGAAGTTAAATCAAAATGATAGCCCTACCGATGGGTTTAAATCGGATTAGTTGGAAACGTTGACTTCCCGCTATCGGTGTGATAGAAAAAACGACCCTACCGATGGGTTTAAATCGGATTAGTTGGAAACTTTGTAGTGGAAGCATAATGATGGAAAGAGAAATACCCTACCGATGGGTTTAAATCGGATTAGTTGGAAACAATAGTCGTCGCTAGGCTGCGTCGCAACATGAGTAGACCCTACCGATGGGTTTAAATCGGATTAGTTGGAAACTGATTCTTTTTACTCAATAGATGTTCGAGTTAAGTTTTCACCCTACCGATGGGTTTAAATCGGATTAGTTGGAAACACATTCCGTACAACCGCCAAAAGCACATGCTTTTTGCCCTACCGATGGGTTTAAATCGGATTAGTTGGAAACGTTTTTATCCTGAGCGATAAACTTTTCAACACCCTACCGATGGGTTTAAATCGGATTAGTTGGAAACACTCAATGATGAGCTTTCGGGAAAAAACGCCCTGCTCCCCCTACCGATGGGTTTAAATCGGATTAGTTGGAAACTAACAGGCGGACAGCAGCTGAGAGGGCTACTTTCTCGTTGGACCCTACCGATGGGTTTAAATCGGATTAGTTGGAAACATTAGCTAGAGCTTCTCTAGCTCTTTCAGGGGTGATCGGCCCTACCGATGGGTTTAAATCGGATTAGTTGGAAACTTTGGGTCTTTGTGCTCGAGTGTCATGAGATTTTTTTCCCTACCGATGGGTTTAAATCGGATTAGTTGGAAACGGCATATGTAGCCCATTGCTCGCCATTTCTTGTAAAACCCTACCGATGGGTTTAAATCGGATTAGTTGGAAACCTTTGACGGCTGTCAAAGCACCCATTTCTTCAAGAATATTCCCTACCGATGGGTTTAAATCGGATTAGTTGGAAACAGTAGGGCTTGAAATCGCTTGACCCTCCGTAAAATGGACCCTACCGATGGGTTTAAATCGGATTAGTTGGAAACTTGATAGCTGTAGTGCCTTAAGAAAACTCTACTAGCCCTACCGATGGGTTTAAATCGGATTAGTTGGAAACATGATATAGAATCTGTTTCAACAACAAAATTTACCAAAGTTCTGTATAATCAGTATGTTACCAATGTTTTAACTAAAAAATCATCGATTGGCTTATAAACAACTATGCCAACTTCAACGATCAATGTTCAACTCAAAGAAATTATTGCCCAAACTCGTCAGGGATTAGAAACTCTTTATGGCGAACATTTAATCCGAATCATTCTCTATGGTTCTCAAGCCAGAGGCGATGCTAGACCCGACTCCGATATTGATATATTAATCCTTCTCAAAGAACCCTTCAATTACTCCCAAGAAAGCGAGCGTATTTCTGTTTTGATTGCCGATATATGTTTAGAACATACTGTCGTGATTAGCTGTATGTTTGCCACACTTCAAAAGTACCAAGAGTATGAAAGCGGTTTCTTTCGCAATATCCGTCGCGAAGGAGTCCCAATATGAACCCAGAGCAACAAAGGTTACTTGATAAAGCTGATAGAACTTTGCAGGCTGCACGGGTGTTATGTGACCAAGGCTTTTTTGATTCTGCCGCTTCCCGCGCTTATTATGTGATGTTTTACATAGTCACTGCATTTTTAGAGTCAGAGAAATTATCTTATTCTCGCCACTCCGCTGTCATTGCCGGTTTCGGTCAAAAATTTGCTCGTTTGGGGCGGGTTCCGGTGCAGTTCCATCGTTACCTAATAGATGCCTAAAAAACTCGATTAGAAGCTGACTATAATGCTGATATACAAATCTCACAAACAGACGCAGTGCAAACAATAGATCGGGCAGAAGAAATGCTCAACTTTGCTTTGGCAAATATTGATTCTATTCCTCCATCTTCTGCAATTTAGATATATTTGGTGTAGCATAGCATCATGGTAATCTGTGGGCGCATATAAGCTAGTTCTGCAATAAGTTTGATGAGGATTTCAATCGCAGATGATGGCTGATGGGCGCGGATAGACGCAGATAGAAGTGAAATATTTTTAAGGCAATTCTGAGGAGAGAAAACACACCCTAGGAGCTTTGCAGTTAGATATAAGTCCCGATCGCCCCAAAAGACAGATTTGATTTCCGTCACTCCGTGGAGTAGCATAGTTGGGGGGAAGTTTTGATTATGGGTTTATTTCAGTCGTTAGCGCAGCCCTCGGAGAGGATCGCACTTAAAAACGCAACTTTGCAACTCGCAATTCCGTCTAGCAATCAGGGCTACCGGAATCGAAGCTCATGAGTGTGGATCAAGATTAACAGAATTGTTTTTGTGATGCTGGTTAACAAGCGCCATCACCGGATACTGTTTGAGATCCAGCCTGAATCTGTATTAATTTCCTATGCTGAAGCTATGCGCTCGATCGTAAAGTCCTCCGCTCCCACAAACGAAACGGTTACATCTCCCAACTGGGAAGAATTGACCCAAAAAGCACCAGAACCTACTCAGTTGGACAACATTAAATCCCAACTGGACTTAGTGCTGTTAGCCCTAGAAGCATTGGCCGGAATTGGTTCAGAGGCAATGCTCAAGGTGGCTGTCGAACTAAATTTAGAGTCAATGGTGGCCGATCGCGTGGCACTATGGCGACTACGCCAGTCTAACCCGCTACGGAAAGGTCAGGGCGGACGGAAAAAACTGGATGTGGAAGAAGCCCGATCGCTCGTTTTGATTAGCTGTCACTTAGCAAAACAGCACCAAGCCTTAATCCGTCGCGCTGTAGCACTGCTGGAACAAATGGCAGAGCAAAATCGCGAACCTCATACGGTGGCTTTACTGGGAGATTATATTGACAGATTCAGTAATACTTATGGCGATCGCATGGAAGATGCAGAAAACTTATCGGGCGCACAACTAACTAATTTAGCCCTAAAACTTTTGATAGATTTACTATTTTACAGCAGTCCCGGTGGCCACCGTCGCCTCTGGTTGGCTCTGATCGATCGGGCTAAGAGTTAAGCTTGAAGAACATCATGAACAGGCAAGATGCCTGTTCCACCAGAAAATTTATTTATTGTGGAACAGGCATCTTGCCTGTTACTAAAAAAAGCTCGTTGAGAATCACCCAAAATATCAGATAAAGCATAGCTCTTCCTTCTTCCTTTTATGGTTTTAAAACGGTACACGCCCCCCACTTGCACACTAGAAATTACAGCCAAAAGTTCGCCTCTATCTCGCTGGGCGGGCAAACCCGTGTTGAAATCTCTCAGTTTTGAACTGCGACTCGACGATCCACGGCTACCAGATACCCAGCATATTACTCTTAAGGGCGATCGCACTCAACTAGAAGCCCTCCACGAAGCCGTCAACTCATACATTCAAAACCTTCTTGGCGAATCTCGCCCTTGGGAAACCAGGAGCCAATCTGAATTCAGTGATAGCGTTGCGAAAACCACCTCAACGCCCACCCGCAGCCCCGTCATGCTGCATGAATCATTCAACCCTTCAGAAAAAGCAACATCCGAACTCAACTCTTCAGACAGCCCTAAAAATGCCAACTTTCCAGCACCCCCACACTTGGAACCCCGTGGCCTCCTCGCCCACAACTTATTTTTAGGCTCTTTGACAGTCGCAGAATCCGGGCCAGTAGTGGGTCTCAGCACCGTACAACTATTTGACTTAGCCACCGCTTTGGACGAATACAGCAACGAAGTGATGGCACTTCCGAACCTCAGCCGATCGCCCAAACGCTCCCAGCCCGTACCTTGGCTTCAAGTCGCAGCAATGGTTGTGGCCAGTGTTGGTGTGACCACAGGTGCGATCAAAATGCTTCAGGTGAGACAAGCCCAAATCGCCTCAGCCCCCACCAGTGCAGCATCCAGCCCATCTGCACAGCAAAATATCGCGATCGGGGTCTCTCCCAGTCCATCACTAACATCCCCAGCACCAACACCCTCAGCAACACCAACATTGACACCCCTACCACCTCTACCACCCCCGCCCATCAGTAGCAGCCCATCCTCCAGTCCCAGTTTGCCCCCCATCGCCATATCTTCAACTCCTGCGACGACTGACAAACCCAGCCCCATCCAGCAGCCACCCCTCTTATTTCCAGCCAACAGCACCGCACCCAATAGCGCACCGAATTCCCAAGGGCAAGTAATCACCATTCCCGCACCCGCAGAATTGCCAATTTCTGCCCCTTCCCAGCTTCCTCCAGGGTTGAATGTAGTTCCCCCAGTACCACCAAGACTAGGCCCGCTCGCAGCGCCACCTCTGCCACCATCATTATCAGCCCAGTTCCCGATTCCCCAACAGCCACCAGCCCTGAGTCGCATTCCCGCGATCGTATCTTCCGCAAATACCGAACTTCCAGCCTTGAACGATACTCAACCGAAAGCCGAATTAGACAACAACCAACAGTCGAGTGCGAACAGAACAAATCCCACTTCATTTAATACAGTCCCTCAAGTTGCTGAAGCTAAAACTTACTTTGAGGAACGGTGGAAACCGACCGAAGGTATGCAAGAAACTTTAGAATACAGTTTACAAATCGATGAAACAGGTTCTATTCAAAATATTCTCCCAATGGGAAAAGCGGCAGGAGATTATATCGATCGCACTAAAATGCCTTTAGTTGGTGAGCCTTTTGTTTCTGCTGTATCTAATGGAAAACCCCCCAGAATTCGAGTTGTTCTACGGCCCAACGGTCGAGTACAAACTTTTTTGGAAGAAGGTAATTAAATCAATAATAGGTCATAGGGCATTGGACATTGGTCATCGTACACTGAGCGTAGTCGAAGTGTCGAAGAACCTTCTTCTTCCTTCTTCCTTCTTCCTTCTTCCTTCTTCTAACTTTTCTTGCGATCCCAAATCTCTCCAATCAAATAGAAAACAACAATTCCAGCAAAACTAAATAGAAAATCCTCAATACTAGCAGTACGATTTGGTAAAATTGCTTGTAGCATTTCTTCCGCAGCAGTGAAAACAGTAAAAATTGCCGGTCCGAAGGGAATTGGATAATTTAAGATATTGACCATGCGCTTGCTACTCGCCCTATGACACAGAAAAGATGCAATTCCATACAAAACAAAGTGTCCGACTTTATCATAAGGCGGACGGGCTAGAGAAAAATTGACTAATATCCCTAAATCTGCTACCAGCATGATGCTAAGAATAATTACCAAGTAGACAAAACAGGCAATAATCCAGAACTTTTTAGATGTAGTCATGGGGATTATAAAAGTAACTAAAAATGAATCAGGAATCAATTGATAAAAGAGCAATAATTTTTATCTTCTAGCATCTATTTATTCATATTATATCAAATTTGTAGGGGCGGGTTCACCGATCGATTTTGACACCCACAAAAAATCTTGATAAACCCGCCCTCACCCCACCAATAACCCAGTGGGTGGGGTGAGTGACGGCTACAGGCTTGGTAAAATGCCAAATCACAGATTACCAATAACTACCCACTAATCATCAGAATCATCCTCAAAAGTCTCCTCAAAACCCGCTAAAAAGTCATCCAGGGCGATCGAGGCGATCGCCAAATTCAGACTATCAGCATCCTCCCATCCCCACGTATTCAGCCCAACCACCTGACCGGCCATATTAATCAACGGGCCACCAGAATTTCCCGGATTAATCATCGCATCAGTTTCCAACATCTTCACACCAGCAACAACATCATCATCCTCATCCTCACCTTCCTCATACTCATCCGGTTCCCGAATTGCACTCACACTACCTTGAGTTACAGTAGTAGCAAACTGTCCCAAAGGATTTCCTACAGCAATTACTAAATCTCCAACTTTCACATCAAAAGACAACTCCAAAGGAGGATATTCTTCAGGAGACTCTACTTGTTCACCAGTCTTCGGATCGATCACAAAACCAGTAATCAACAGCAATGCCAAATCCTCTTTTGCATTACCAGTAAATATCACCTCAGCCATTCTCAACTTGCCGTCATTAGTTTCTACTAAAACCTGTTCGACTTCATCTTCTTCATAGAAATAATCTTCATCAGCAATATCTTCCACAACGTGATAGTTAGTCACAATCGTGTCAGGTGCAACAAAAAAGCCACTACCCGAAGAAATTTCTTCTCCCGTATCCCAATCCATCACATAGACTGAAACTACAGACGGCAAAACTTGTTCGACTACATCAGAAAAGTTTCCCGTCTGAGTTTTGAACTCTTTCAATTGCTGTTGCAAAGCTTTTTGATCTGCCTGCATTTTGCGATAAAGTTGCTGAACCTTTGCCAATTCTAACTTTAATTGAGTTTCACGAACGCTCATATTTTGCCTTTTCCTGAAGTAGATTGCTGATGTACCTGTTTTGCCAAAACTAACCGCCAATTATTTTTAATGTACAAAAGGCGATTTATCGCATCAAAAAACCGTAAAGAATAAATGGTTTTCAGAAGTTTAAGAACCGCGTTGAACTTCGATGAATATCTCTTCCAAGATTTCACTGGCCCCCTGTGCACGCAAGCGATGAGCGAGATCAACTCCCAAAAGTTCAGGAGTTTCAGCAGCGCCAGAAACAGTATCTTTCACAAACCGCAGACCATCTAAACTAGATACCATTCCAGTCAAAGTTAATTGACCGTTTTCTATTTTGGTATTAACACCAATTGGCACTTGACAACCGCCTTCTAATTCTCGCAAAAATGCCCGTTCAGCATGACATCTTTGGGCAGTTTCTGAGTGTTCTAGAACTTTAATTATTTCGAGAATTTCTGGATCTTCAGCGCGACATTCGATGCCCAAAGCACCTTGTCCCACGGCGTGGAGGGAAATTTCGGGAGCGATAACTTGGTGGATGCGATCGGCCATACCCAATCTTTCTAATCCCGCAAATGCTAAAATAATCGCGTCGTAACCGCCATCATCTAATTTAGCAAGTCGAGTATTCAGATTGCCACGAATATCTTTAAATTCAAAATGAGGGAAATGATGGCGCAGTTGAGCAAGTCGTCTCAGGGAAGAAGTGCCGATAACTGCACCTTTTGGTAGCGTGTTGAGTTGCTTGTCTTTGTGCTTTTCGTGAACGACGAGAGCATCAGCGGGATTTTCCCGTTCGGTGACACATCCTAAAATCAAACCTTCGGGCAAATTGGTAGGCAAATCTTTTAGGGAATGAACCGCAAAGTCCGTTTCATTGTTTAGCATTCCCGTTTCTAATTCTTTAGTGAAAAGCCCTTTATCACCAATTTTAGCCAGGGCTACATCGAGAATTATGTCCCCTTGGGTGGACATCGTGTGGACTTCAAAAGTGTGTTGCGGGAATTGTTTCTGTAGCTCTGCTTGCACCCAGTGTGTTTGGACTAGAGCGAGTTGGCTTTTGCGGGAACCGATGCGGACGGTTCGTGAGGGAGCAGATGCGGTTGTAGACATAAGATCGAGCTTGAAATGAGCCAATATATTCACCTAATCTAGCCTACCGCAGGTGGAGACTTTAATCGGTGTTTGCCATAATTCAGGAGATAAAATATAAATATCAGATTTTGGGCGCCACTACCAGTCAGCCTCGATTATATTTCTGATAAAGCATTCCGCCCAGCCATCTGATCAGATAGAATCGCCCCCAAAGCAGATATTTACTGCCAGTGATATGAATTTTTATTACACTTTTTGCGATCGCAACTACTACAAATACAGGAAATAGCTTAGAATGCCAAGTAATATCAATAGGGCATAGGGCATAGGGCATAGGGCATAGGGCATAGGGCATAGGGCATACCTCACCACGCTTGAAAACGGCTATAGCTCGTTACTTTAAAACCAACAAAGTACATTTTTAACTATTTTCAAGAACAGGCATCTTGCCTGTTCCACAAAAGATGAAATTTTTGCTGAAGTGGATCTTGCCCACAAAAACTTAGCGCTTACCTGCTTGAATCGCCGAATTTGCAATCTTAATTAAATCTGCTTCCTTGCCATTTTTAATTGCTACCGTATACAGAACTCCCTGAGCTTTCCACTCAACATTTGCTGTGCAGTAAGCCCCGCAACCGTTATGAAACACTCCTTTCACTCCGCCCGCAAGTTGCACATTTTTTAAAGTCTTAGTTACCCCTTCCATTTTTGTAGAAAAGTCACCACCTTTTTGAGCTCGAATTTCCCCAAAGCTGCAAGCTCCCGCACCGCGGCAATCTGCCGTATAATCCATTGAGATAGTATAGCTGTCTGCTTTCGGTGTGCTTTGATAGTAAAGTTTTTGCGAAGCAGAAATACTGCTGGGAATAAAAATTGGTACTTGCGTTTTACCTTTTAACTTTGGCAAAATTTCATTTACTGGAACAGAATTACTGGCTTGAGCAAGTTGTTGTGCTTCCGGTTGTCGCTGCCGCGATTCCGAGACCCCAAAAACTACCGATGCAGGTACTAAAGCAGTCAATAGACACGCAGAAGTCGCCAAAACTAATAATTTTTTGTTCATTGTGTTTTTCCTTGATATTGAAACAGTCGAGTTGTTCATAGAACCGCATTCACCTATGTACAACCATAATTTAAAATACAGAAGCAATAACAGTTTTTCAGCAAAAAAATGATTTTATATTGTCTTGACAAAGTTGCTAAAATATGCCGTCATATATAATATAGAGAAGGCGAGCAATTTAGGAGTACATCGTGGAACTGCAAGAGTATTTACGCCAGCACGGGTTAGAAAGTTTGTCCGAAACTTATCATATCAAGGCTACGCGCGATCGGCAATATCCTCATCTCGTCTGTCTGAAATACTCGCAGATAGAATCCCCGCTGGGCGAAAAAATAGTCCAACAGTGTCGCGGCATTATTTTAGACTCATCCCAAGATTGGCAGATAGTTTCTTATCCCTACGACAAATTTTTTAACTACGGAGAAGGCCACGCCGCTACAATTGATTGGAACAGTGCCAAAGTTTATGAAAAACTAGACGGCTCTCTGATTGTACTCTATTTTTACAATGGAGAATGGAGAGCTCAATCTAGCGGAACTCCCGACGCAGCGGGTGAAGTCAACGGTTTTGGATTCAGCTTTGCGGAACTGTTTTGGAAAGTATGGCAAGAATTGGGATATCAATTGCCACAAGAAACCGACCAATGTTTTATCTTTGAGTTGATGACACCTTACAATCGAATAGTTGTTCAACAAAGAAACAACCAAATTGTGTTTCATGGTGCTCGTAATACTCAAACATTGCTAGAAATAGAGCCGACTACTTGGGCGAAAAAATATGGATGGGAATTAGTCAAGTCCTATGCTTTAACTAGCTGGAAAGAAGTTATCGAAGCATCTCAGCAGTTAGATCCGATGGATTCAGAAGGCTATATTATCTGCGATGCTGAATTCAACCGAGTTAAAGTTAAGTCTCCGCAATATGTAGCGATTTCCCATCTCCGTGAAGGGTTTTCAACTCGCCGGATGATTGAGATTATTTTGACTAATGAAGGGGAAGAGTTTTTAGCTTACTTTCCTGAATGGACTGAGTTATATCAAAAAGTTAAGGACAAATATCAATATTTAGTTGAAGAAATTGAGGATGTTTACCGACAGCATGAATCTATTGAAGTTCAGAAAGATTTTGCTTTAGCTGTGAAGCATTTTCCCTATTCTGGGATTTTGTTTTCTTTGCGGGCGCGTAGAGTTGCGGGGGTGAAAGAAGCTCTCCGCGATGTTACTATGCACAAGATAGAGGAGTTATTGGGTTTGGATTACATCCATTTAGGTTTGTAAACAAACTAATCCCAGGTTCGTAGTAAGGACTTTAGTCCTTCTAAAGGTTCGTAGTAAAGACTTTAGTCCTTCTAAAGGTTCGTAGTAAGGACTTTAGTCCTTTTTGGGCTTAATGAGGACTGAAGTCCTCACTACAAACCTGGAATTTTTGTTAATAGCTAGGAGATATAGTATGAAAAGAGTTATTGTACTTGTCGGTTTACCTGCTTCTGGGAAATCTCAATTTGCTAAAGAATTGCTGCTATCTGAACCTGCTAGATGGGTTCGGAGCAATAAAGATTTGTTGCGAGAAATGGCTCATGCTGCTCATTGGTCGCCGGCGAATGAAAAGTTTATTGTGCAGTTGAGAGATACGATTATTTTGATGGCTTTGGAAAGTGGCAAACACGTCATTGTTGATGATACTAACTTTGGGCCGCATATCGAACATATTAAGGAGTTGGTTAAAGGTCAAGCTGTTGTCGAAGTTAATGATTCTTTCCTGCAAGTTCCGGTGGAGGAATGTATTAAACGGGATTTGAAAAGACTCAATTCTGTTGGTAAAGATGTGATTATGAAGATGTACAATAAATATGTACGAGTTCCGGTTTCTCCACCGGAATATAACCCCGATTTGCCCGATGCAATTATGGTTGATATGGACGGTACTTTGGCGCTGCTTAACGGTAGAAATCCTTTCGATGCTTCTAAGTGCGATCGCGATTTACCGAATCAGCCCGTCTTAGATACCATCCGCAAGTGGCAGTCTAGCGTTAATATTATCGTAGTTTCGGGTAGAACCGATGATTGTCAGCCTCAAACTGAGAAATGGTTGCAGCAGTATGAGGTTAATTATGCTGGTATTTATCTGCGGAAAACTGGAGATATGAGGAAGGATGCGATTATGAAAGAGGAAATTTATCGGCAGCATATTGAAGGGAAGTATAACATTAAGTTTGTGTTGGACGATCGCCAGCAAGTTGTTGATATGTGGAGAAGCTTGGGATTGACTGTATTCCAAGTAGATGAAGGGAATTTTTAACGTATGGTCTGTTTTGGCGATTATCGTCCCACGCCTCATGCTATAATCAAAGTAACATTGACAAACATTTTGTTATGATCGCCATTCCCCAAGCGCCCTAAAAAATGTCCGTTGAGGAATATCTCGAATGGGAAGCTCAACAAGAGATTCGCCACGAATATGTTAACGGCGAAGTTTTTGCCCTGATGGGTAGTACAATTCCTCATAACGATCTTGCACTTAATTTTTACAGAAACTTGTACCCGCATCTACGTTCCACAGGCTGTAGGATGAATGTGTCAGATGTGAAATTGCAAGTCAGTTTTCAAAGCCGTTACTACTATCCTGATGTGATAGTCAGTTACGATCCTCAAGACTTGAATTCCCGCACATTCATCCAGAATCCTAAAATCATTGTGGAAGTTCTTTCCCCCAGTACGAGTGCTAAAGATCGGGATGAAAAATTCACTTGTTACCTGAAAATTCCGACTTTGCAAGAGTATATCTTGATTGACGCAGAAAAGATTTTCGTTGAGCGTTACTGTCGCGGAGAGGGTAGAATGTGGCTTTACTATTCTTACACTGGTGGGGAGATTATCACTTTATCAAGTATTGGGTTTGATTTGCCGATCGCACTTTTGTATGAAGGCGTCGGATTTGAAACCGAAACAGAAGCATCATCAAATTAAGTTTGTAGTGAGGACTTCAGTCCTTTCTTACAGTTTTGGACTAATCAGGACTAAAGTCCTTACTACAAACGGGGGAAATCAGGACTAAAGTCCTTACTACAAACGGGGGAAATTAGGACTAAAGTCCTTACTACAAACGACTTATCTACCTAGTCCAAGCCAGCCATTTATTAAACAAATTCTTAACAAACGGTGTCAAGCGAGTGCGATTGTACGCATCCCCAGCTTTCCGAATAGCATCAGCTTGCGTCGGATACGGATGAATTACACTGGCAATTTTCCCCAAACCAATATTGTTAACCATTGCTAAAGTAATTTCGCTAATCATATCCCCGGCGTGTCGTGCTACAATAGTTGCACCTAATATTTTATCGCTACCTTTCTTGACGTGGATTTTCACAAAACCCTCGTCTTCACCATCAATAATTGCTCTATCGACTTGACTGAAGGGAATCGAAAATGTGTCGATATCAATGCCTTTAGCTTTAGCTTCAGCTTCACCCATTCCGACATGAGCAATTTCCGGGCTAGTATATGTGCACCAAGGAATCGTCAAAGTGCTGAGCTTTTTGCGTCCGAAAAACAGCGTATTTTGGATGACTATTCTCGCCGCAAAATCAGCAGCATGGGTGAATTTATGCTTCATGCAGATATCGCCGGCGGCATAAATGCGGGGATTAGTTGTTTGCAAATTGTTGTTGACAAATACGCCAGTTTGTGTATCGTATTCGACACTGACAGATTCTAAATTTAATCCTTCGACGTTGGGCGATCGCCCTGCACTCACGATAATCTCATCTACAGTTACTGATGCTTCCTGACCCTGCCATAGATAATAAATGACTTTGCCTGCATTTGTTTGCTCTACGCGCTCTATTTTGGATTCTAGAACTAGCTGAATTCCTTCTCTGACAAAAGCCTGCTGCACAATTTCGGCTGCATCAACATCTTCCTTGTCCAAAATATGAGCATTTTTGTGCAATAACACTACTTCCGAACCTAGTCTGCGGAAGGCTTGAGCTAATTCGCAGCCGATCGCACCAGCACCAATTATTGCCAAACGTTGGGGTCTTTCCGTGAGGTTAAAGACTGTTTCATTAGTCAGATATCCAGCTTCTTGTAATCCGAGGATTTGTGGTTGTAGCGCCCTTGTACCCGTGGCAATTACTGCTTTTTTAAACCGGAGAGTTTGACCTGCAACTTCTATGGTATTATTGCTAGTAAAACGACCGGAACCTAGAAAAACATCGACTCCTAATTTGTCCTGATAGCGTTCAACAGAATCGACATCGCTGATTCCCGCCCTGATGCGCCGCATTCTTTCCATTACGGCTGCAAAATCAACTTCTGTACCATTAGGAACGTTAACACCAAATTTACTGGCTTCCCAGATATCGCCGACAGCGCGAGACGAACGAATCAGTGCTTTTGATGGTACGCAACCGACATTCAAACAATCGCCACCCATCAAATGTTTTTCAATCAAAGCAACTTTCGCGCCCAAACCTGCGGCACCTGCGGCAACAATTAGTCCAGCAGGGCCAGCGCCAATTACTACTAAATTGTAACGGGTGGCTGGCTGTGGATTTACCCAGTCAGACGGATGTAAATAGGAGACTAATTTTTGATTATACTCGTCCATCGGATGGAGATTTAGGCGATCGACCTTTGACTGTGACATGAGCAAATTCTCCTAATTAAACACTTTCATCTAAAGCTTTGCTGGCTATCCGAGTGAGCGAAACAGTAACAGCAATAGTAGCCATAAAACTAACAATATTAATCAACCATTTTACTGCTGATGCCTGGGGATTTGTAGACTCTGTTGCCACGTTTATTGCAGCCAAATCTCCTACCAAAGAACCAGAGTAAACATACAGAATTGTTCCTGGTATCATCCCGAAGGAACCTAGTACATAATCTTTCAAAGAAACTTGGGTAATTCCCAAAGCATAATTCAATAAATTGAAAGGAAGCAAAGGACAAAGACGAGTCAAAAAAACTATTTTTAATCCTTGTTGGGAAACTGCGCGATCGAGAGCTTTAAATTTAGGATGAGCTTCCATATATCTTACCACGCGATCGCGTGACAAGTATCGCCCGATCAAAAAAGCAAAGGTAGCGCCTAAAGTTGCTGCGACAAACACGTAGATTGAACCCCACCACAGACCAAAAATCACCCCGCCTCCCAGAGTTAACACAGAACCTGGTATAAATAGTACAGTAGCTAAGTTGTAGGTGACAATAAAAGCGACTGGGCCCCACCAGCCTAAATTCTGGATTTGGATTAACAGAGTTCTTAAAACATCTTGAACATAGGAAGATTTAGTTGCTAGAATTAAGAAAGCGAGAAAAAGGGCGATCGACAAAAACAACAATCTGCGTTGAAAAATATTCTGGGAATAATTGGGATTTTGTGGTTCTGGCATAATTCATCGTAAATAGCTATGATTATTGTACTCTAATCCGATGAAACTTTGATTTTTTTTAAACCGCAGAGGGCACAGAGAGCGCTGAGAAAGAGCAGAGACAAAGAAAGGTTGATGTATGATTTAATATTTTCATAATTCCAACTTAAATTATTGCCATAACTACCGGAAAACTAATTAGCCATGACAGCAAAAAAACAACTCTCAATCCCTAGTCATTTTGACACCGAAAAAGTCAGCGAAGTCTGGCGTGTCCCTTATCAAGAACGCGCTATCGAAGCCAAAGATTGGGCTACAAAACATAATGTTCAGCCAGCAGTCAGCGACACAAACCGTGTTTGTTTGTTGATAATAGATGCCCAAAATACTTTTTGTTTGCCGGAATTTGAACTGTTTGTCGGTGGGCGTTCCGGTAGCGGTGCAGTAGACGACAATGTGCGCCTGTGCGAATTCATCTATCGCAATTTAGACAGAATTACCACCATTGCGCCTACAATGGACACGCACACCGCAATGCAGATTTTTCATCCTATATTTTGGATAAATGCAGCAGGCGAACACCCGCAACCTGCGGCAACTTCTATTACCCTAGAAGATGTTCAAACAGGCATCTGGAAAGTTAATCCAGCCGTCGCCTACAGCATCAGCGGTGGCAACTTTTTGGCACTGGAAAAGCACGCTCTGCACTACGTCAAAAAACTTAGTGAGAATGGCAAATTTCCGCTGACAATTTGGCCCTATCACTCGATGCTGGGTGGTATCGGACACGCCCTAGTTTCGGCTGTGGAAGAAGCGATATTTTTTCATAGTATTGCTCGTGAAAGTCAAGCCCTTTTTGAAATCAAAGGTAGCAATCCACTAACCGAAAATTATTCAGTTTTGCAACCGGAAGTTTTAGATGGATGTGATGGAAATCCGATTGCTGAAAAGAATGCTAGTTTTATTGATAAATTGCTTGAATTTGATGCGGTAATTATTGCGGGACAAGCTAAAAGTCATTGTGTTGCTTGGACGATTGATGATTTGTTGACGGAAATTTTGGCGCGAGATTCGGAGTTGGCGAAGAAGGTTTATTTGCTGGAAGATTGTACTTCACCTGTGGTTGTTCCGGGTGTTGTTGATTTTACGGAAGCAGCAGATGCGGCTTTTCAAAGATTTGCGACGGCGGGCATGAATGTGGTTAAGTCTACTGAGTTTGAAGTAGGATAAAGATAAGTTAGCAACAGGCTATTATATGAATACCCTTGATCAAGTGCTAGAAACTGCTTTGAATCTAACCTATGAACAGCAGGAAATGTTGATTAAAATTCTACAAAATCGTCACCGCGAAAGTCGCCGTGCAGAAATAGCTGCGGATGCCCAACAAAGCTTGGCTGATTTCCGTGCAGGTCAATTTCGACAGCAATCAGCCGAGGATGTCGTTGCAGCTTTGCGTCAGTCTTTGTACGACGAGCCATAATTATGAGACGGCTGATTTTAACCCCTAAATTTATCCGATAGGGGTTAAAACCCCTGTCTAATAGCTAAAGTCCTTTCAAAGAGGACTGACAAATTAATTAGTCGTCTTCAGATAATTATGTCAGAATAAATCAATTGATTCTTAATCTTGTGATATCTGGAGAGAAATGGCCATGTTAAAAAGTTACGAAGCAATCTATGAAAACGGGCAAGTGAAGTGGTTAAGTGAACAACCTAGTGTTCGATCGGCCCGTGTGATCGTGACCATCTTGGAAGAGACAGAACCTCCTGTGAAACGGAGATCGTCTCCTGCATCAATGGCTGGTAAAGCAAAAATCCTGGGTGATATTGTCAGTCCGATCGTCGATGAAGGGGACTGGGAATGTCTGAAATAATTGTGCTTGACACTCATATTTGGCTCTGGTTCATTAATGCCAACTTCGATCAGTTTCCCACTGACTGGCGCAATCGCATTGAATTAGCCGATCGGGTTGGCGTTTCTCCACTTTCCTGTTATGAAATTGCTTTCGCTCAAAAGCGTGGACGATTGGCATTACTTTGTAGCGCTGAGGAATGGTGTCAGGGTGCTTTAAAACCGGCAGGAATTGAACTATTTCCCCTAACCAGCAAAATTGCAACCCGATCTGTTGATCTATCCCCTGTGCATAAAGATCCATTTGATCGATTGATCATTGCTACAGCACTAGAGTATGAGGCAAATCTTGCCAGCATGGATGGCTTGTTTTCTCAATATTCAGAACTTGATACTTGTCTGATGAAATAGCTAGCTAATGAGCACGTACAAACTCCTAATTTCGGGCAATATCATGAAAATAATACGGGATGTGGGAAACTAATTTATCCTGACTATTTTCCAAGTGAGGGTTCTTTTTTATCCCTATTTTTTCAAAACAAATATCTGATTTTTAATAGTTATTTCCCGTCCAATCTCGGTACGCCTTCCAAGAATGGGCCGCTCAACATTAACTCAGTCATCCTATCTAATTTGCCGCTTACTTTTAAATTTTTATTTTTTTGAAAGCGCTCGATATCTGCTTGCAAATTACCAGAATTATATCCCAATTTACTTAAATAATTAATCGCTTGTTTGTCGGTTAATAAGATATTCGCAGAACGAAAAATAGGCACATATTGTTCGCGCCAAATTCTGGCAAAAGTTGGTCTATCTAAATAGAAAATTCTGCCCCGCGCCGGGTCTCCAATGACAGCTACATTGTCGTTCATTTCCAATAAAGCTACGGCGTGGGGAAGTTGGCGAGGGCCGTCAAATAGCCAAACTGCTAATACTCCGGGGCGATTAATTTGCTGCATTTGTTCCCAAGTTGGAGATAGTTCAATTGCTTGGATTCCCAAAGCTCTTGCTGCTACGATTAACTGTGGCATGGAAGTTCCTAAACGACTTGTGCCGGCCTCTCTAGCTACACTCGATTCCGTTGCATCCATTCCCCATCGTCTCAATACTGTTGCTAGCGCCGCTGGAGCACAACTGCTGTTAGATGTTTGGCGAAATACGCCGTTGGGCTGCAAATTGTCAACTAAATCAGCATAAATTGGTGCCAGAAAATAGGATTCAGCGCTTGTAAATCCGCCCAATCCTAAGCAGCCAATTAAAATTACTGCTATTACTTGCGATCGCGCCGTCTTCCAGCTTATAGTCAAGCCAATACCGCAGACTCCCATCAACATCACTCGCAGCAAAGTCCAAGTAACTCGCATCCCATGCACGCGCCACTCGATCGGCAAAACTGGCATTTGAGGCAAATTTAGAGCCAGCAGCAGCAAGCCAAAGTAGAAACCTAAAAACAGCAGGGCGATCGCATTTCTGCCCTTAAACAGGTCATTAGCGGTCACTCCCGATCGCACTAACACCCGTCCGAACCGCATTCCCCAGACCAACAGCACCGAACCCAGCACCAGTGTCACAACTATTTCCATAAGCTAAGAATTTGGAGGCTTAACTAGGTTTTAACACGCTGTGCGATCGGCTTGTACCCAAAAATCAAGAGTGGGAGAGTCTTCGACGGGAGAAGGCGAGAGAATTTAAAGAATTCCCAAAATCTCTTGGAGCAGACGGACACATCCCTTGTAATATTGATATGAGTCATACCCCATTAAAGTAATAAAACACTATTAGCTCGCTCAATATATTCACCTTCTAACCAACCAGGAGTTATATTAAGCGCGTCCATTAATGGGCTATAAAAGCTCAACCTATGCCTACCAAATATTCAGGAAGCACCATGCCAGCAAAAGTCGCCAACGATGTAGACGTAGCAGATCAATCTTGGCACTACTTAGAAAGATCAAAGGTTGCATCTACATTAGAAACCAACCTCGAAAGCGGTTTAGAACCAACAGAAGTCGCCAATCGCCAACAGCAATTCGGTCCAAATGAATTAACAGTTAAAGCAGGGAAACCGGCCTGGTTAAAATTCATACAGCAATTCAACCAACCACTGCTAATTATCTTGCTGAGTGCAGGTTTAATCAAAGCAGTGATCGGACAATGGCTCAATGCCAGCGTAATTTGGGGTGTAACCACCACCAACGCTATTATCAGTTTTGTTCAAGAAGCTGGGGCTGAGAAAAAAATTGATGCCCTAGCCAAAGCTGTTACCACTGAAGCTACAGTGATTCGGGGTGGCAAAAAATTAAGAGTGCCTTCAAAAGAACTCGTTGTCGGCGACTTAGTAACCCTGACTTCCGGTGACAAAGTACCGGCTGATTTGCGCTTAGTGAAAGTGCGCGATTTGCAAATAGATGAATCGGGACTGACGGGGGAATCTGTTGCTGTCGAAAAAGAACTAGGACAATCTGGAGACTTGGTTCTGCCACAAGAAACGCCCCTAGCAGAACGGGATAACATGGCTTATGCTGGCAGTTTTGTCACTTTTGGTCAAGGTAGTGGCATCGTAATTGCGATCGCCAATAAAACCGAAACCGGCAAAATCTCCCAACTACTCGATCGGCACATCGACCTCACCACGCCCTTAACCCGCAAATTTAACGAATTCAGTCAAAACTGGCTGTTATTCGTGCTGGGAATGGCAACCTTGACCTTCGCCGTTAGATTGGGCAGACCAGTCCCAGCCGGAGTTTCAGCTTTTAAAGAAGCAGTCGAACCCGCCGTCGCCCTGATTGTCGGCGCAATTCCCGAAGGTTTACCCGCCGTCATCACCGTTACCCTAGCGGTGGGCGTTTCCCGGATGGCATCTCGCCATGCGATCGTCCGCAAATTGCCCGCAGTAGAGACTCTAGGCGGCGCTACAGTCGTCTGTTCCGACAAAACCGGAACTTTGACGGAAAACCAGATGACGGTGCAAGAAATCTATTCGGGTGGCGAATCCTACTCGGTTACGGGGACGGGATACAGCCCCGAAGGTGAAATTCAGCTCAATCAACTGCCAATTAGTGTCAGTCAAGCTCCAACTTTGCAAGAATGTTTGCAAGCTGGACTGATTTGCAACGACACTCACCTGGAATTTAAAAATGATAATTGGATTGTCATTGGAGATCCGACAGAAGGAGCGTTAATTGCTGCTGGTAAAAAAGCTGAATTGAGTCAGCAAATTTTGGAAAAATCAATGCCGCGACTCGATTCAATTCCGTTTGAATCGCAGTTTCAATACATGGCGACGCTACACCAAACCCCCACTGGCAAAATTTTGTATGCCAAAGGTTCCGTAGAATCGATTCTGAGCCGCTGCGGTTCTAGTCTCGATACTCAAGGAAATCTGCTCGAAGTCGATCGCGAACAAACTAACCATCAAGTCGATGAAATGGCAAAGCAAGGCTTGCGAGTCTTGGCTATCGCCAAAAAGATAGTACCCGAAAGCCAAAATTCCGTTGCTCATTCTGACTTAGAATCTGGGCTAATTTTCTTGGGACTACAGGGGATGATCGATCCGCCACGGGCTGAGGCGATCGCCGCTGTTCAAGCTTGTCAAACTGCCGGCATCCAAGTCAAAATGATTACCGGCGATCACATCGCTACAGCTAAGGCGATCGCCCGTCGGATGGGATTCCGCAAAACCAAGCACCACAGGGAACTTGTCGCTTACACCGGCGCTCAACTCGCCGCCATGGACAAAAACGAACTAGCCGAAGCTGTAGAAGCTGGCTCAGTTTTTGCCCGCGTCGCCCCAGAACAAAAGCTGCGCCTGGTAGAAGCCCTGCAACTTAAGGGCGAAATTGTGGCGATGACAGGAGACGGCGTTAACGATGCGCCTGCTCTCAAACAAGCGGATATCGGGATTGCGATGGGTAGCGGTACGGAGGTTTCCAAGGAAGCCGCCGATATGATTCTCACCGATGATAACTTTGCGTCGATCGAATGTGCGATCGAAGAAGGGCGAGCGGTTTACAAAAATCTGCTCAAAGCAATCAGCTTCATTCTCCCAGTCAACGGCGGAGAATCGATGACAATTTTGCTCAGCACGCTCCTGGGTAGAGAATTACCGATTTTGTCGCTGCAAATTCTGTGGCTGAATATGCTCAACTCGATCACGATGACTGTACCGCTGGCTTTTGAGCCTAAGTCACCGGGAGTGATGCAGCAACAACCGCGATCGGCAAATGAACCTTTGCTGACTCCAAATCGCATCAAGCGAATCATCGCTATTTCTCTTTACAACTGGACTATAATTTTCGGAATGTTTGAATGGGTACGTCAAGCGGATTGGGGAACGATCGAACTCGCCCGCACGATGGCTATTCAAGCTTTGGTAATGGGCCGAATCTTTTACCTCTTAAGTCTCAGCCAGTTGTTGCCTTCTTTGATTGCTAAATTTAGCGGTTCTAAGGAAGAAGTTAGCGGTGCTCCCGCCCTCGCTGTGGGAATTGTCGTGGCAATGCTGTTGCAGATTGTCTTTTCTAATTCTCCGTTTATCAATCAAATATTTGAGACGGCTCCGATGAACTTGGATCAGTGGCTGATTTGTTTCGGTGTCGCACTACCGATGATTGGTGTTGCTCTCTCGGTCAACCGGTTCGATCCACCCAACTAATCACCAGCATAGAAAACTGGATATCTACTCGTTTCCAGCCTCTGCCTGGTAACGCAGATCCGGAGGCTCTGCCTCGCAATTTTGTAGCTCCAAGAGTGAGGCATAGCCTCTGGACATCGGTTCCTAGGCTCTGCCTAAAAATCAGTTAATCCGCCAATAATCAGTTTTGAGTATAAAGTTTTGAGCCAGTCTCTCAGATTAATACTCAAAACTTCTTTTTTTCTGATCTTTTGCCGTATCCCTACGCGAGATTAATCGTAGGGATACGGCACTGCCGTGTGCTAATTTTTGCCGTGTGCTGATTTTTGCCGTGTGCTGATTTCAGGTAATTAATTCCGATACAACCAGAATTAATATGACGTGCATCGCAGATATTCTCATTGAGACTCACAGAATGCCCAGATCGATCGACAATTCTGGTTCTAGTTTCAAAGTCCTGCGATACAAGGTGCTATAAATCATACTTTTAGGTCGAGGTTTTTGATCCCAGTGTCACACTTCGCCTACATATCACAAAAACTGTTTTTATTCTGTGTTTTAAACTACACATGAGTGAAAAATCAAAAAGTATTGACATTTGTTAAGTTTTACCAATGTGCGATCGGCAAGGCATTTACGGCTTA
Source organism: Oscillatoriales bacterium (assembly GCA_043718495.1). Classification (GTDB taxonomy): domain Bacteria; phylum Cyanobacteriota; class Cyanobacteriia; order Cyanobacteriales; family Microcoleaceae; genus Microcoleus. The sequence goes on from JAYSVM010000176.1 coordinate 32,923, forward strand.
TTGACATTGAATTAGGATGTCCACGGTCATGGCAATTATTGAAACCTTTACACAGCAAGCTTTTTGTGAAAATAACTATGATAAGTAAAACGGGGTGACTCAAGCAAGGGTTACTTATTGAAAGAGTGTACTTAGAACATATACTTATCAGTTTAATTTAATATTTGTTTTATAATTTCACGTAGAGTGCGGTAAGCTTAATAATTAATCAGGGTTAGATGTGCTACTCACCAAAACTGAGTCAACACTATTGAGCTAACAAAGATATTGAGTTGATAAAGGGTTTTACATCAATCAGAGAGGACAGTCCTGCCGGCTCTAGCCAGTCGATTGCCCTCCGATCGCCTTTACAACGGGCACTCAAAAGAGATTACTGATTGCGATCGGTAAACTCAAAAAAAGTGCTTAGATAAACTTCAGTGATGTCGTTACAGAAGATTATGAATTGCAGTGAGGAAAGATTATGACGAAATTTTCAGATCAATTTTCCAGGCGTAAATTTATCGTCACAGCAGGTGCATCTGCTGTAAGTTCAGTGTTGCTCAAAGGCTGTCTGGGAAATCCCCCTGAACCAACTGGTAGTGCTGGTGCTGGTGCCACTGCGGGTGCTGGGACAGCACCTGCGGCTACCTCACCAGTTGCGGTTGCCAACGAGAAAAGAGTAGAAGGAATTGAAAGCACTAAAATCACCTTGGGATACATCCCCATTGTCGAATCAGCACCTTTAATCATTGCCCAAGAAAAAGGCTTTTTTGCCAAATACGGCATGACAGATGTCAAAGTTGCCAAGCAAGCTAACTGGGGTTCTGCCAGAGACAACGTAGAAATCGGATCGGCAGGTGGCGGTATTGACGGTGGCCAATGGCAAATGCCCATGCCTTATCTAATTAGTAAAGGTCTGATTACCAAAAACAGCACCCCAATCCCGATGTATGTTCTGGCCCAGTTGAACACTCAGGGAAATGGAATTGCGATCGCGGGAAAACACCAAGGCAAAGGCATCGGACTCAAACTAGAGCAAGCAGCCCAAGACTACATCAAAGGCCTCAAGGCAGCAGGAACTCCCTTCAAAGCAGCCTACACCTTCCCGAAAGCCAACCAAGACCTGTGGATTCGCTACTGGTTAGCCGCTAACGGCATCGATCCCGACACAGATGTCGAGTTGCTAACAGTACCCGCAGCCCAAACAGTCGCCAACATGAAAACCGGAAGTATGGACGGTTTCAGCACAGGTGACCCCTGGCCCCTGCGAATCGTCAGCGAAAAAATCGGCTTCATGTCAGCCCTGACTGCCGAAATGTGGAAAGGTCATCCAGAGGAATATCTAGCAATTCGCGGCGACTGGGTAGACAAACATCCGAAAGCCACCGAAGCCTTGCTAGCAGGACTAATGGAAGCACAGCAGTGGTGCGATAAACCCGAACATCGAGCCGAATTAGTGTCTATCGTTTCTGGTAAAGGCTTCTTTGACGTATCTCCCCTAGTTTTGACACCACCCTATGAAGGCAAATATGTCATGGGCGACGGCAAACCAGATATCAACGACTTCAAGATGGGCCCGCTGTACTGGAAAGACGATCTAGGTAGCGTTTCTTATCCCTACGCAAGTCACGATTTGTGGTTCTTAACCGAAAGCGTTCGTTGGGGTTTCTTGCCTACGAAAACCTTGGCAGAAAAGAAAGAACTGATCGGTAAAGTCAACCGTGGCGATTTGTGGAAAGCAGCAGCCAAATTAGCCGGAGTTCCAGAAGCTGATATTCCCAAAAGTACATCTCGTGGCATTGAGAAGTTCTTTGATGGCAAAGAATTTAACCCCGAAAAGCCAGAAGATTATCTCAAGAGTTTGGCAATTAAAAAAGTGTGATGGGGTAAAAGCTTCCCATAATTTAGTCTCGAAAACCAACAGCAGAAATATAGGAGATTAGCAGCATGGCTGTAAGTACAAGTCGGAAAGGCGGCGATGTCCAAGGAGCATTTGGTGAGTTTTGGAAGAAGAATTCCCAGAATATCTTGCCGCCAATTTTAGGATTACTTGGATTTCTATTTGTTTGGCAATTCCTGTCGAGCACTGGAATTATCAAATTGCCGGGGCCGACAAGCGTTTGGACTGATGAACGGACTCGGATTTTGTTGATGTATCCTTTCATGAATTCCAAAACCTATGGAGTTGGACTATTTTGGCAAACTTTAGCTAGTTTGGAACGGGTGGCAAAAGGTTACACTATGGCTGCTATTGTCGGAATTGGCATGGGGGTTGTGGTAGGTACTAATCCTTTGTTAAATAAGGCTTTAGACCCAATTTTCCAATTTTTGCGGATGGTAGCGCCTTTGGCTTGGGTGCCGATCGCCCTAGCTGCATTGCAACAAAACGAACCTGCTGCTTTGTTCGTGATTTTTGTGACTTCAGTATGGCCGATTTTGATCAACACGGCTGAAGGTGTGCGTCAAATTCCTGACGACTATAACAACGTGGCGAAAGTGCTGCAACTGACTCAGAAGGAATATTACATCAATATCTTGTTTCCGTCGGCACTTCCTTATATCTTCACAGGATTGAGAATTGCGATCGGTTTGGCTTGGTTGGCGATTATTGCTGCGGAAATTGTGATGTCGGGGATTACAGGTATTGGCTTCTTTATTTGGAATGCTTACCAACAAAACTACATCAGCGAAATTCTATTAGCGGTGTTCTACATCGGGGCTGTTGGTTTGATGCTCGATCGCATGATGGCTTGGTTGCAGAATAAAATTGCTCCTAGTCAAGGAAAGTAATTAAATAGTTGGCTGTTGACTGTCAACAGTCAACAGACAACAGTCAACAGACAACAGTAAAGTAATAAACCTACAAAAAAGGCAAGAAAACCATGTCAGTTTTGATTGCAGTAGAACAGGTCGGAAAAGCATTTAATCTATCAGACGGTGGTGTATATGTTGCCCTCAAAGGTATCGACCTGGAAATTGAAAAAGGAGAATTTGTCTCCTTAGTTGGACACTCCGGCTGTGGCAAATCTACACTGCTAAATATGGTCGCAGGTTTGGATTTGCCGACAGAAGGATTGGTGACAATTGAGGGACAGAGGATTACTCAACCAGGCCCCGATCGCATGGTAGTCTTCCAAAACTATTCGCTGCTACCTTGGCGGACTGTCAGAGAAAACATTACCCTAGCCGTAGACTCGGTGATGAACGGCTTACCGAAAGCCGAACGTCTGGATATCATTCAAAAACATATTGATATGGTGGGCTTGGGCCCCCACTCCGAGAAACAGCCCGCATTGCTCTCCGGCGGACAAAAACAAAGAGTTGCGATCGCCCGTGCATTAGCCCTACGTCCCAAACTGTTACTCTTGGACGAACCCTTCGGTGCACTCGACGCATTGACTCGCGGCAACTTGCAAGAAAAGTTGATGGAGATTTGTCAAGAGTACGAAATCAGCGCCCTGATGGTAACTCACGACGTGGACGAAGCAGTGCTGCTGAGCGATCGCATCGTCATGCTCACCAACGGCCCAGAATCGAAGATAGGCGGGATTCTGGAAGTAGACATCCCCCGCCCCCGCAAGCGGATGGAAGTCGTCACACACCCCAGCTACTACGCTCTCCGCAGCGAAATGATCTACTTCCTCAACCAGCAGAAACGGGTGAAAAAACTGCGGGCGCGCAAAGTACCGGCGATCGCCCGCCATGGCCTCGAAAAAGTCAACCTCGAACTCGGCTTCATTCCTCTAGCAGCCTGTGCTCCCCTGGCGATCGCCAAAGAAAAAGGCTTATTTGTCAAACACGGCCTTGATGAAGTCCACCTAGTCCGCGAAACGAGCTGGCGTGGCATCGTAGACGGCATCGCCGCTGGTTACTTAGACGCAGCCCAAATGCCCTCTGGAATGGCGATGTGGTTGACATTAGGAGGCCACCAAAACAAGCCAATACCAACCGTTACAGCCCTTACCATGAGCCGCAACGGTAACGGAATTACCCTCGCGAGGCGCTTCTACGACCAAGGCATCTACACCTTGGCAGATTTCAAAGAAATGCTGAAAAGAACCCCCGCTCAAACTCACCGCTTGGGCATCGTTCACCCTTCTTCGATGCACAACCTACTGCTGCGCTACTGGCTAGCTTCCGGTGGCATTGACCCAGACCATGATGTAGTGCTGAAGAATCTCCCTCCAGCTCAAATGATCGTGGACTTGCAGGGCGGCACGATTGACGGTTTCTGCGTCGGCGAACCTTGGAATTTGCGTGCCTCAATGGAAGGAGTCGGCTTTACCGTAGCTACAGATTTAGAACTGTGGCCTGGACACCCGGCGAAAATTTTGGGAGTGCGAGAAGACTGGGCAAATGCTTATCCCAACACTCATATTGCTCTGCTCAAAGCTTTGCTGGAAGCTTCTGAATACTGCGCCGATCCAAATCACGCCGACGAAGTTGCCGCAATTGTTGCGGGAAGGGAATATGTCGCCACTGACAAGAGTTACATCCAACTCGGCGATCCCAATTCTTCTGCTTGCAACCTCGATACTCCCATGCGGGAATACGCTCACCACTTGTTCTACGGAGACTCGGTGAACCATCCGAGTCGTACTGAACAGTTGTGGCACATGGTGCAGATGGCACGTTGGGGCGATACTGTGTTCCCACGCAACTGGGTGGAAATTTTGGAACGTGTCGTGCGGGTTGGCCCATTCAGCACGGCGACGCGAGAGTTGGGAATGTCTGATATTAGTCATACTCGTGGCTCTCTTCGCTTGTTTGATGGCACCGTGTTTAGTGGTGACGATCCTCTCGGATACCTCAACAATCTGGCAATTAAACGCGATTTTACGATGGCCCAAGTCGTACTCGATTCCGATCGCAGAGTTGCTTAAAGCTGTTTTTAGTTCGATGAAAGTAGGGTAATTGCTAATAGTTAGTTGGCAATTCCCTATTCCTTCTTCCTTCTTCCTTCGCGAATCACCCACTAACAAGTTCCAAACCCATGATTAACACTACTAAAAAGCAGACTGATACCAAAAAGTCAAGCAATAATGTAAACGATCGCCGCCAACCTTTTTTGGTGATAGATAGTGTTTACAAATCATACCCAAACGGTTACAAAGCTTTAGACAACGTTAACTTGACTGTAGCTGAGGGAGAGTTTATTACACTCATCGGACACTCCGGTTGTGGCAAGTCAACACTGTTAAATATGGTGTCTGGTTTTAACTATCCCAGTCAAGGTAGCGTGACGATTAACGGGGAGAAAATTACTAAGCCGGGCCCCGATCGCATGGTGGTGTTTCAGGGTTACGCTTTGCTACCTTGGCGCACGGTGTTTGAAAATGTTTATATAGCTGTTAATGCTGTATTTCCTGAGAAGTCTAAGGTCGAAAAAAATGCGATCGTCAACGATCATTTGGCGATGGTGGGACTGACTGAAGCGGCTGACAAAAGACCCCCGCAAATTTCTGGTGGGATGAAGCAGCGGGTTTCGATCGCCCGCGCCTTGGCAATTCGCCCGAAAGTGCTGATTTTAGACGAACCTTTTGGTGCTCTTGATGCAATTACCAAGGAAGAATTGCAGGAAGAGTTGCTGAAAATCTGGACGGATCACCGTTGTACAGTGTTGATGATTACTCACGATATCGATGAAGCGCTGTTTTTAGCCGATCGCCTGGTGATGATGACTAACGGCCCGTCAGCGACAATTGGTGAAGTTCTGGAGATTCCGTTTCCGCGTCCGCGCGATCGGGTTCAAATGATGGAAGATCCAGAATACTACAATTTGCGGAACTACGCCCTAGACTTCTTGTTCCACCGCTTTGCTCACGACGAGGATGCCTAATCGGTTGAGAAATTGGGTTTAAAATAGGGACACGGCACTGCCGTGTCCCTACGGGGATATTGAATTTACCTCATCAACCTGCAATTTGGTCTATCAAATCCGTTAGCATCGGAATTGTAAAATTCAGTCAACAGTCAACAGTCAACAGTCAACAATCATCCCGGTGCAATCGGAATTGATATCAAATTAATGTCCTTGACGCTCCCCTTTAGTCACGGCTAGCCTTTCGGCAGTAAAATCACTACCAACTGCATTCTCAAGCAGACTAATTTTTCCTTTCAAACTTTTTCCCTCCACAATTCCTCGCAGTTTCACCAAACTCTTTTGACTACCCCCACCTGTTGATTTCCCGCAATCCTTTAAATTAGAAACCATACCGGATAAACTCAATCCTTGATTTTCCCACTTGCCAGCTAAAGTCGGTTTCTCAGAAGTAGTTGTTTTGCGATCGACAGAACTGCCATCTGACTTCAAATTACCACTCAGATAAACACCAGATTGCTGAATTGTCAATACCAAAGCATCTGATTTCAAACATTCTGGCAAATTTGTAGCATTAAAGCGGTAATCTCCGGCAATTGCAGGAGCAGCCTTCAAATTTGCTTCACCGTAAGCAGTTACTACTTTAAATAGCACTGTCACAGATCCGATCGCAATTGCATAAAATGCCAATGTTTTGAGGCTTAAATGATTCATAATTTATTTGGGGAATTGGGGATTGGGAATTGGGGATTGGGGATTGGGAATTGGGGATTGGGAATTGGGCATTGGGCATTGGGCATTGGGCATTGGGCATTGGGCATTGGGCATTGGTAGTAACTAACCAATAACCAATAACAACTGTCAACAATCAACTGTCAACCAACTAAATTTGAGGAAGTACCGAAGCCAAGTGCGATCGCACCTTAACGTAACACCGCGCAATCAACAGCGAAGAATGACACTGCACAGCCAATTCATCAGTATACTGCCCCAAAGTTTGACGCTCAATACCCCACTCCCGACTCGTACCAGCAATAGTCAAATCAGCATGAGCAGAAGCCGTCACTACTGCTTGAATGGGCTCAGCCGCCTCCACAATCGGAGTTTCAATCCGCGACTGCACCTCAACAGGTAACTGCTCAATCACCCGCTTAAACTCATAACTCAGCTCATTTTCCGATTCACCATCAACAGCCACCCGCAGTACCGTCAAACGCCGCTCCTCACTATTAACTAACAGCCTCAGCGCCAATTCCAATCCCAAATCATCATGAATATTCGCCGCATAAGGCACCAACAAATTATTCAACCTTTCCCGACCTCTGTCCACAAAAATTGCTACATCCACCTTCGCAGTGCTCAATATTTGACCAACACGTCCTCCCAAACGATTGCTACTAAAAGTAGGTCTGTGCCATCCTACTAAGATTAAATCCGCCCGGTCAAGTTCGGCGATTTGTGCAGTTTCCCGCGCCACATCATTAGTCACACGAATGATGGGATGCACCAATTTCCTAGCTTCTGGAAGCTGCAAACTCTCAATCAACTCTCCTAATTTTAGGTGGCGCTCTTGGATAATGCGATCGGCTTCAGCAGGCGTACTTTCAAAGGCATAATCCTCACTTAATTCTATCAAACTCAGAGGATGAACCGCCGCTGATTGCAAATCATTACCCCCCGTACCCGCAGCCGGCTGGGCCAGTGCTACAGCCAGTTGCAGCAAACCTTTCTGCGTACTGGGATTAGCAACAGGTACTAAAATTCGATAAGTAGGTAGCAATTTTTTATCTGTTTCTTCCGAAATTCTAGCCATTTGCAAATCTTCTAATTCTGAATCATCCGAACTGAATTCTGAAATATCTAACCGAATCAACCGTTTTGGATAAGTCCACTCCAAAAGTGGCGAAGTCATAAAAGTTGTCACCAAAGCCATGATCACTAACATTGTAAATAGCAGCGGCGAAATCACTCCCAGTGAAAGACCAATATTCAGCACAATTAGTTCAGTCAAACCACGAGTATTCATCATCCAGCCCAGCGCTGAAGATTCCCGATTGCTGATGCCACAAACTCTAGCAGCAACGTAAGTGCCAACATATTTGCCAATAATTGCTACTCCTAAAACAGCAGCGCACAACAGCCACAATTCTGGACTATTGAGCAATCCAATTTCAGTCCGCAAACCGCTATAAGCAAAAAATATTGGCAGCAGAAATATTAGTACAAAGTCTTCAGTCTTTTCGGCTAATTCTCTGGTTAATGCCGCATTTTTTGGCATAGCTGCTCCCAGCAAAAATGCACCGAAGATTAAGTGAATGCCAATCCATTCAGTAATTAGGGCAGATGCTACAACTCCCATATAAATTCCGGCTAGCACTAACTGAGTTAGTCTGCCGGTGCGATTGTAGTGTTTGGAAAGCCGCTGCAAGAACCAACGGACTACAGTCAGCATGAAAGCGATATAAATTAAAGCTTCAAAAATGGTTGGCAAAGCGCCGATCATCGAGTTAGTGCGAGTAACTGCGATCGCCACTGCTAGCAAACACCAAGCTGTCACATCGTCCACAGCGGCGCAAGTTAGGGCTAGAGTCCCCAATTTTGTATTTTGTAAATTATGTTCGGTAATAATTCTTGCCAGTACCGGAAATGCTGTAATTGACATTGCAGCGCCCAAAAATAGGGCAAAAGCAGTAAAGGAAACGCTATTGCTGGAAAGTATTGGGTACAGCAGCAGTGCCAACAAACTCCCCAAGGAAAATGGTACTAGAATACTGACGTGGGATGTTAAGATTGCTGTATCTAAGTTGTTTTTAAGATACTTCGGATTGAGTTCCAAACCAATCAAAAACATGAAGAAAATTAGCCCAATTTCAGATAGCACGTCGAGGAAGGGGACGGCCTCGGCTGGAAAAATTGTTGCTGCCAAATCTGGGGCAACCAAACCAAACAGTGACGGGCCCAGCATAATTCCGGCTACGATTTCTCCAATGACTTGAGGTTGCTTGATCCAGCGGAATGCCAAACCGACAAGTCGGGACAGTGCGATGACAATCAGAACTTCAACTAGGACTAAAATGGCGATCGGCATGGTGTTTTTTGATTAGCGATTTTTGCTATTGTTGAATGACGACAAGTGCAAAGGGTAAAATTGGCGATCGGAACAATTATTTCACAAGATATCTGAATAAATTTCTAAAATTGTCGAACAAACTAGCACACACTGTGATAAGCTAGAAAAGTTGTTTAAATTCGCACATCCGGGTTTTCGGGTGTTTCTAAGGCGCAAACCTTCAGAAATACGACCGGGTGGAGGATTAACCCGAATTAGGAGTTAAAAAATCATGCCAGTAGTCAGTTTGGCTCAAATGCTAGAGTCAGGAGTTCACTTCGGACACCAAACCCGTCGGTGGAACCCGAAAATGGCTCCCTACATTTTTACAGAGCGCAACGGGGTTCACATCATCGACCTCGTGCAAACCGCTCAGCTCATGGAAGACGCTTACGAGTACATGAGAGTAGCCTCCGAAAAGGGCAAAAAGTTTCTGTTCGTCGGTACAAAGCGCCAAGCTGCCGGGATTGTAGCACAAGAAGCCCAGCGCTGTGGTGCTTACTACGTCAACCAGCGCTGGTTGGGTGGAATGCTCACCAACTGGACAACGATTAAGTCCCGCGTCGAACGCCTCAAGGATTTGGAACGCCGCGAGGAAACAGGTGCTCTCGATTTGTTACCGAAAAAAGAAGCTTCGGTGTTGCGTCGTGAAATGGTCAAACTCCAGAAGTATCTGGGCGGAATTAAGTCCATGCGGAAGATTCCCGACGGAGTGGTTTTGGTAGACCAACGTCGAGAGTATAATGCGGTTTTGGAATGCCAAAAATTGGGAATTCCGATCGTATCTTTGCTCGATACTAACTGTGACCCCGATTTGGTGGACATTGCAATTCCGGCGAACGACGATGCTATTCGATCGATTAAACTGATAGTTGGCAAGTTGGCTGATGCTATCTACGAAGGTCGTCACGGTCAACTCGAAGGTAGCGATATCGATGAAGACTACGATTACGAAGGTGCTTATGAAGGCGCGGAATATGATGTCGAAATCGAAGAATTGGATGACCCCAATTATGTAGATCCCGACGATGCAGCCGACGGTGACACCGAAGCAGCCGAGTCCTAGGGTCCCTTGGTAAAGCGCTGGTAACAGCCAAAAGTTAGCGCCATAATTAATTATGGCGCTATAAATACAAGGTCTCCCTAGGCGAACCGAGTATTTTGTCAAAAAGTCTAATCATTAACATAGAATCATTAACATTAAAATTAGTGACTAAGAACTAATGACTAAGAACTAATGACTAATGACTAATGACTAATGACTAATGACTAATGACTAATGACTAAGAACTAATAACTAATTTTGATTGGGAAATTAAAGAAGATGGCGGACATATCTGCAAAACTTGTTAAAGAACTGCGCGACAAAACCAGCGCTGGTATGATGGACTGCAAAAAAGCCCTCGTTGAAAACGAAGGCGACCTAGAAAAAGCAATTGAATGGTTGCGGAAAAAAGGTCTAGCTTCTGCTGGCAAAAAAGGTGGACGAGTTGCCTCAGAAGGTATCGTAGGTAGCTACATTCATACAGGTGGCCGCGTCGGCGTTTTGGTGGAAGTAAACTGCGAAACCGATTTTGTCGCCCGTCGCGAAGATTTCCAAGCTTTGGTACGCAATATTGCCATGCAAATTGCAGCTTGTCCAAACGTAGAATACGTGAAAGTTGAAGACATCCCCGCCGAAATTGTCGAAAGAGAAAAGGCAATTGAAATGGGCAAGGATGACTTGGGGAACAAGCCAGAAAATATCAAGGAAAAGATTGTTCAAGGACGCATTGACAAGCGTTTGAAAGAGCTATGTTTGATGGATCAGCCTTTTATTCGCGACCAAAATATCTCGGTGGAAGAGTTAGTCAAACAAACCATCGCCCAAATTGGCGAAAATGTCCAAGTGCGTCGCTTCGTGCGCTTTGTGTTGGGCGAAGGTATTGAGAAAGTTGAAGCTAACTTTGCTGATGAAGTGGCCGCCCAAATGGGTGTTCAGTAATTAACCATTAAGATTGAGAATTAATAGCCGAAAATGCGATCGCCCTGTTTACATTTTTAGTTTTTAATTCTCAATTTTTTTTAAACTTTATCCGGGAGAAATAGTGGCATCTAGAGAGCGAATAGAGCAGGATTTGGCAGCACTAGAAGAATCTTTAACAGCTTTTAATTTGGAGTTTCGTAATACCTACGAAAGTTATCTAACGGCTTTGGGACAAGCTGTGCGACAGCAGTTAGTTTTGGCTTCCTATCACCTCTGCACTCAAGTGATGCCCGATGCGTTTCTGAAGTTGTCCTTCAATGAGCGTCAGAAAATGCAGCATTCTGTGCGACTTTTGGCTGCGATATCTCAAGAAAAATTGCGATCTCTAGCGACTCAAGAACAGGCCGTTGAAACAATAGAAGAAGACTTAGAAGATGACTTAGAAGATGACTTAGAAGAAGATGACTTAGAAGAAGATGATGAAATGGCAGAATATGAAAACAGACAAGAAGATGACAATATAGATGACGATAGAGATATAGAAGAACAAGAAGATTCGATCATTAACTATCAATTCCCAGCCCCAAATCACCAGTTGCCAATTGCTAATTCACCGGAAACTTTCGCGCGCTGGCAACGGAATCTTGAAAAGGCAATATTTAATATTATCAAGTTGCTTTCTCGCGACACAAACCGTTTACTGCAACAATCTGGAATCTTACCCAATCAATTGCCAGAACAGGTTTTAGAAGCTGCTTATCAAGCTGAATCATCTGGAGAGAGTGTTGCGGGGCCTCCTAATTTATTAAACATCATCATTGAAACTGGTACTTCCCCAAAATTAGGAAAATTGGGAGAAACTAGAGGTAATACCGCTATTCAGATTACAGCGATTAAACTCCGTTTGTCGGAAATAGAGTTTGCCGATGCAGCAACTTCGGCTGGGCGTCAGCAAATTCGCAACCTATCTGCGCGCTTAAATGCTCTTGGGCGCGATTACCAGAAAAAGCAGCGCGAATTAGCTGTGGTGCAAGCTGAGTCGGCTTGGCGATCGAGTTGGGTTGAATAGAAGGCCATTGTCAGTTGACTGTTGTCAGTTGACTGTTGACGGTTGATGGTTGTCTGGAATTCTTGAGCTATGATTAATAACTAATGACTGATGACTGATGACTGATGACTAATAACCAACCAGAATGGCAGCGATGGCAGAAAGCTCTTTCAGTAGAAGCCGATCGCGGATTTAACGACTTACAAGGCAGTCAATACCGTTTCAGCGAGTTTCTCAGTGTCAGCTTGAGACAACTCGCTGGTGTCGTGACTGCCAATTTGCGCGATCGCACTCGTCAATTAGCAGCCGAATTTGACATCTATCCACAGAAGGATATCGAACAACGTCAACATTTACTCGCCATCACCAGCAGTTTTTTGACGCAAACGCAGCGAGTTTGGGAAGAACAAAGCAGCCACCAACGGGAAGCAGAAACAACTGAAAGACAGGAAATACAAAATTCACCAATTTCCACTCGAACCGCACCTCTGAATTCAGCATCCGCACCTGCCAGTCTTACTCTGACACAAGAATTAACTCGCGTCACGGGAATCGGCCCTGCAAACGGCAACCGCTTGGCAAAATTGGGTTTAGACACCGTATACGACTTACTTTACTACTATCCCCGCAACCACATTGACTATGCCAAACAAGTACAAATTCGCGACTTAGTAGCGGGAGAAACTGTAACTTTGATTGCCGAAGTCAAGCGCTGTAATTGCTTTTCTAGTCCGAAGAATAAGAAATTAACGATATTAGAATTAATTTTAAAAGACCGTAGTGGCGAACTTAAAATAAGTCGTTTTTTCGCAGGCCCACGCTACAGCAATCGCGGTTGGCAAGAACACAAAAAACGCGAGTATTGTACGGGTGCGGTGCTCGCTGCTTCGGGTTTGGTGAAGCTGGGAAAATATGGAATTACTTTAGAAAATCCTGAATTAGAAGTGTTAGATGACTCAGGAAGTGCGATCGAATCCATGAAAGTCGGCCGGCTAATACCCGTTTATCCACTAACAGATGGCGTGGATGCCGGTGTGGTGAGGCGAGGGATTTTGGCTGTGATGCCTGCGGCGAAACAGTTGTCAGAATCGTTGCCTGCTGATTTGCGCGATCGCTATGGTTTAATGGGTTTAGCCGATGCTGTGACTAATATTCACTTTCCGCTCGATCGCGATTGTTTAGCAGCAGCCCGCCGTCGCTTAGTCTTTGATGAATTTTTCTATCTGCAACTAGGACTCTTAAACCGTCGTCAAACCCAAAGAAAAGCTCAAGCTAGCGCCATCATTCTGCCTAGTGGCGAATTGATCCAACATTTTTACGAAATATTGCCCTTCGCATTAACCAATGCACAACAAAGAGTCATTAACGATATTCTCAACGATTTAGCCTCACCTTCACCGATGAACAGATTAGTCCAAGGCGATGTCGGCGCAGGCAAAACAGTAGTAGCCGTGGTAGCAATGTTAGCAGCAATTCAATCCGGCTATCAAGCAGCTTTAATGGCACCGACGGAAGTTTTAGCAGAACAACATTACCGCAAATTGGTAGGATGGTTTAACTTGATGCACTTGTCTGTGGAATTGTTAACTGGTTCAACAAAAATTGCCAAGCGCCGGGAAATTCACAGTCAGTTAGAAACCGGACAATTACCTGTTTTAGTCGGAACTCACGCCCTAATTCAAGATACTGTAAATTTTCATAAATTAGGCTTGGCAGTTATTGACGAACAACACCGATTTGGTGTACAGCAGCGGGCGAAGTTGCAGCAAAAAGGTGAATCTCCCCATGTTTTGACGATGACTGCTACTCCGATTCCTCGGACATTGGCGTTGACATTGCATGGTGATTTGGATGTGAGTCAAATTGATGAGTTGCCACCGGGAAGGCAGGCAATCCAAACTACTGTATTATCTTCAAAGGAACGCAGTCAAGCTTACGATCTGATTCGGCGGGAAGTGGCGGGCGGACGGCAAGTTTATGTTGTGTTACCGTTGGTTGAGGAGTCGGAAAAGCTGGATGTGCGATCGGCTATTGAGGAAAAAGAAAAACTTGAAACAAGTATTTTTCCTGAGTTTAAGGTTGGTTTGCTCCACGGTAGGATGAGTAGTGCTGACAAAGATGCAGCAATTACTAAATTTAGAGACAAAGAAACTGATATCTTAGTATCTACTACTGTAGTTGAAGTTGGTGTAGATGTCCCGAATGCCACGGTAATGTTAATCGAAAATTCCGAGCGTTTTGGACTGTCACAATTGCATCAGTTGCGGGGTCGAGTTGGTCGGGGTACTAGCCGTTCCTATTGTTTGTTAATGCCCGGTTCTAAGGCTACGGAGGCGATGCAGAGAATGAAGGTTTTAGAACAGTCTCAAGATGGCTTTTTTATTGCGGAAATGGATATGAGATTGCGCGGGCCTGGTCAAGTTTTGGGAACTCGGCAGTCGGGCTTGCCGGATTTTGCCTTGGCGAGTTTGGTCGAGGATCAGGAGGTTTTGGAGTTGGCGCGGCAAGCTGCTCAAATGGTAATTGAAGATGATGAAAGTTTGAACAATTGGCCTGTGGTGCGCGATGAGTTGGAACGCAGATATCAGCGGATGATGAGTGGGTCGATTTTGACTTAGCTGGAGATAAGAAAATATTTTTTTGATGCAAATAAAAAAAATCGCCTTTTTTTTCAGAGTTAAATGCTTGACTTTCCCCGTCTAATGACCTATAATCTAATAATGGGAGTGGTGACAAAAATAATTATTTTTGTCACCACTCCCATTATTTAAAATATACCACGAAAAGTCGATCCCTGTCAATAGGTAATCCTTCTTTTTTAGGGCCGAGCAATTATCAACAATCATTGATATCAAATCCACTCTTCATCGAAATTATTCATCTCTCTGATCTCCCTCTGTGTTCTCTGCGTTCTCTGTGGTTAAATAAATCCAAAATCTAAAATTGAGTAATGGTTCCTAACGCCGATAAGCTAAAGCAAATCGCTCGATTCCTGCTAAATCGGCAAATATCTGAACTTGGCAATAACTCCCCTGGCTTTGCAGTATTGCAGCTACCGCTTCAGCTTGTCCGGCCATTATTTCAACTAACCAGATTCCCCCGGATTCTAAATAATCGGGAGCTGTTTCTGCTAAATGCCGGATGCAATCTAACCCATCTAAACCGCCGTCTAAGGCTAGATGAGGTTCGTGTTTGGTAACTTCTGGTTGCAGAGTCAACACTGTGCTGCTGGGTATGTAAGGTGGGTTTGATATCATGCCGCTAACTTGACCTTTCAGGAATTCTAGGGGTTCCCACCATGAACCTCGATCGAACTTAATGCGATCGCCCAAACCGCAATTGTCGGCATTTTGTTGAGCAACTGCCAAAGCTTCGGAAGAAAAATCTATCGCATAAATTGTGGAATTTGTCAAGGCAGAAGCTAGTCCGATCGCGATCGCCCCGCTCCCAGTTCCCAAATCCACCCAATTAGATTTGGAATTAAGGCGATCGCCCCTAAACGCTTCCACAGCCAAATCAATCAGCAATTCTGTCTCAGGACGAGGAATTAGCACCGCCGGCGTTACCTTGAGGGCAAAATCTCGCCAATGTGTCATTCCAGTTAAATACTGCACGGGGACTCGTTCTTGCAAGCGTCGCTCCCACAATTGGGCAAGTTCAGCTAAGGATAAATTTAATTCAACTTTTGGTGAATCTTTAAATGACTCCAAACGCAGAGCCAATTTATCCAAACTGGTCAACTCTTGCAGGAACCACTCTAGTTCGGTTAAGGAAACATCAGAATCGATCGCCTCTACCTTAGCTCGATCGATCCACTGCCAAAGCTCTAAACCAGAAACAAACATAGGAATGGGGAATGGGGAATGGGTAATGGGGAATTGGGAATGGGGAATTGGGAATGGGGAATTGGGCATCGGGCATCGGGCATCGGGAATTGGTAACTAATGACAACTGTCAACAGTCAACTGTCAACAGTCAACTGTCAACAGTCAACGAATTAACGAGCTGGTCGGGGTTGACTTGGGGCTGGGGCGGTCGCCGGAGAGCGAGGTGCTGGTTGAGTTGGGCTGGCTGCTGGGGGTTTATTTTGGTTGCCTGTACCTGCTGGTTGGAGCGATCGGACAAAATCCAGCGACTCCCGCGACGGCACCAACATCATTTGACTCAAAAACGGATCGTTCTTAGTTCGCAAAGCTTCCAGAACGCCCTCCAAATTCACCACTTCAATCTTAATTGGGAGAGTTACAGTCGGCTGCTGCTGCTTGAAACGCTCGACCTCTGCTTGTAATTCCTCCTTATTGAAAAAGAACGGAATCACCTCTTTCTGACCCTGTTGAAAGGTCAAAACACCATTTTCATTACCGACTTTGGCATAAAAAAGAGGTACTCCATTGAACTCAGGAGCTTTTTGTCCTGCTTGCTTTAGCAACGTTTTGGCGGACTCAACTTGCTGCGGAGCCGGAATATAGTCAAATTGCAGCTCATTCGGCTTGTCTTTATTCGCTTGAGATAGCTGATAAATCTTGCCCAGGGACAACGGGATCACCCGCGCCGTTGATGCCAACTGAGGATTGTTAGCTTTCAGTTCTCGATTAATAAAACTTTGAGCATCCCGCTGGCTGATAAAAATTAGCCCCACAGAAATAGGAGTGGTTTGACCCTGCTTGGTTCCAGAAGTTACTAGAGGAAGACCTTGTGCATCGGCGATCGTAAACACTGGCACAAACTCCAACTTTTCTAAAATCTGCGGTTCTGGCAGTGCGAGTGCAGACATATTGCCTATTGGTGATGGGCTAAGCAGAGTGCTGCCCATAATCCCCAAAATTGCACCTAAACGAACTAATGATTTCATGTTTTTTCCATCAGGAGCGATACATCCTGGAATACACTAACGCAAAGACGAGCGCCTTTACACGATCGACAGTCCCTGCATCCTTTAGTTGGTTTTCATTTTCACCAAATATGAGGATTGAAGACCGACTGCATCTATTATTAACATTCTTGAATCGGGATGACAGGATTTGAACCTGCGACATCCTGCTCCCAAAGCAGGCGCGCTACCAAGCTGCGCTACATCCCGGTGTGGTAGTTATCCACCCCACAACTATTAACACATAAAATCCTGAACTTGTCAAGCTATTTTTGAATTTAATTTCAACTAACCTCGATCGGTGATAGCAGCGTCAATATTGCCTTGCTTGGAGAAATCAACGCTGGCTGTTTACCGATCGACTAATCCGGATACCAAAACATACCTTTAATCCCCTCTGGATCCGACAGAAAGCCCAAATTTTCGTAAAAATTCACCACTTGAGGGTCAGCAAATAAGGTAATGTTGCTGATGTCTTCACTGCGGAGTTTTTTAATGATGTATTTCATCAGTGCTTTGCCCATGCCCTTACCTTGGTAATCAGGATGGACTACCACATCCCACAGCGTGGCATTAAAAGCGTGGTCTGAAGTCGCTCTGGCGAAACCTACCAGCCGTCGCTGGGTGCCCCGCATCTCCCACATAGAGACGACTAAGAAGCTGTGCACAATAGCTTTTTTGACTTTACGCAGGGGACGGCGGGACCAACCCACTGCATTACAAAGTTCTTCGAGTTCGTAGAGGTCAATGTCCCGATCGCAACTAAAAAAGATGCGAGCATTGCCGATGGAGGTGGGTTTGCGAAAAGTTGGGGACAGCGGATCGCCAGACCCAACAGTCACATCTTCCTCAAGTTCGGGTGTTTGGGGTACAGAGGCAGACTCAGAACTACTAAATAAGTTTTTCCAAAAACCCATGCAGGCGCGGTTAAGGTAGTAGAAGTTGGACGACGTTACAGAAAACCCGGAAGATCGACCCACTCCGATCGGGATGGGATGAATTACGGGTAATCTTTTAAGCAACAGCTTACGGTACACTCATCTTACGCCGAAAAGAGGAATTTGTCGTCCAACATTGAGTCAGGGCTATTATGTTCATTGTCAAATTGGGTACAAATGCTCAACCTGGTCAAACATTCCCAGGCAAGTTTAACTTCTGTTTTTACCTAGGCAGACGGGCACAACTTAAATCGGATAGTCGAACCGAGAATCTCTTTGCCACAAGGCATGGGGAAAGTCAATACCTAATATGTCTCCCGCACCTTCCCCTCAATTATGGCTTCGGGTTTAAAACCATCTACACTAGAACTCCTCAAGCGCTTTAACCGAGCGTTTCCGCAGTTTTACGAGCAATTTGTCAGCAGCGAAATCCAACTGCAAAACCTCAAATTAGCTTATCAGCTCTATAAAACTAGGCAAGCAGTCATCGAAGTCAGACCGGAAGGTAATAAAAGTGCCCTGCATTTTGCTTACCGCAACCAGTCTTTTTTACTGAGTGATATTTTTGGAGTCCTGGCCGCCTACGGACTAACGATTCACAGTCTGAGTCTATATGGTCAAATTTACCCGCCGATGCTGGTATTTATCAAATTGGTAGTATCTCGCGGTGGCAAGGTACTGGCAGATAAAACCGCCGAAAACGTCTGTAGGGCGGTTCGTGAGGCCTTGGCGGGGCATTTTGAAGTGGAAGAGATGTTGGCGGTGGAATTCAATCTAGACGCGGGTTTAGAGGACGTGGCAACGGAATTCTACGTCGATCCGGTGTTCCACCTGCCAGCTTTGCTGATCGAAGCAGACAACCAGCCTGGACTTTTTTACAAAGTTATGTATGCCATTTGGCAAGAGGATTTGTTGGTGGTGAATGCAAATTTGCTGGTTTGGCGGGGGCGAACTCGCTTAATTCTCTACTTGTTGGGCCCCAATGAAAGTTTAATTCCTGAGTATTTGGGGCAGAAAATTGCTGAGGGGGTGCGCCAAAGATTGCTGGGCGATCGATTTTAGGCGGGTATTGTGATTAGAAAAACTGGATCTTTCCAGTGCTTGGCTCTAACCCCAATTTTCTGGTGGGACATTCTCTCGGCGGTACGATCGCCAATCACAAATAACAAATAACAAATAACAACTGACTTCTTTCTTCTGCTATAACTGAATAGTGGCAAATTGATTGAATTCTAATTCAGCTTAAATATCTGTGCGCGTTAACCTCACCGATCGGCAAGAACACATCCTTTGGGCAACGGTTCGCCACTATATTGCTACAGCGGAACCCGTTGGCTCAAAAGCTTTGGCTGATGAGTACAAACTCCGTGTCAGCCCAGCTACAATTCGCAATGCGATGGGGGTTCTGGAAAAAGCTGGACTCCTGTATCAACCTCACACTTCCGCTGGACGTATCCCCTCTGACTCAGGCTACAGAATTTATGTCGATCGACTGATTCAGCCTTCAGATAGACTCGCCGCCAAGGTAGAACAAGTATTAGACCAGCTTAATTGGTCGGATGGTCGGATGGAAACGGTACTTCGAGGTGCCGCTCAAATTCTGGCGACAATCAGTGGTTACATCGCCTTGATTACCATACCGCAAACAAATATGGCTCGTTTGCGACACTTGCAACTTGTACAGCTAGAACCGGGAAAGGTGATGCTGATTGTGGTGACGGATGCTTCCGAAACCCAGTCGGTGTTGGTGAAATTGCCTCAACCGACAGAAGGGAAACAGCAGGATGTAGAAATAGTCGATCGAGAATTGCAGATTTTATCGAATTTTTTGAACAGCAAGTTGCAGGGACGATCGATCTCTGAACTCAGTACGATCGACTGGAGCGAGTTAGACCGAGACTTTGAACTGTACGCTGAGTTTATGGAAACCATGCTTGCTGCTTTGAGCAGCCGTGCTCAAAATCCAACCTACACCCGGATTCTGATCGGCGGTTTGTCTGAAGCATTACGTTTGCCGGAATTTTCACGGTTACAGCAAGTTCAAACCCTCGTCCAACTGCTGGAACAAGAACAGGAACAGCTTTGGCCTTTGATATTTGAATCAGCCCAGTTGGAAACGCCCGGAAAGCGGGTGACAGTCCGAATTGGCTCGGAAAATCCCCTAGAACCCATTCGCGGCTGTACTCTCATTTCCGCGACTTACAGGCGGGGATCAGTTGCCGTGGGTAGTGTTGGAGTTTTGGGGCCGACGAGAATGGTTTACGAAAATGCGATCGCGGTGGTGGAAGCTGCTGCGGACTATTTGTCGGAAGCCATCGGCGGAAATCAAGCCAATTTTCCTGAAGCCGATCGAGAACTCCCGCATAATACCTTCATAAAAATAATACGGGATGCGGGAAACTCAGCGTATGAAAGACCTTCCTAGGAAAGCGACGCGGGGGACTTAAGTCCCCGTGTTCTTGAAAATGTAGTATAATTTGAATTGTGAGTAAGAACAAAAACATCTACGTGTTGAAACATCCTAGTATCGGAGAAATCCCTGCAACTTAGTACGCAAGAGTGAAAGGTAACACAAAAAGAGCGGTGGGATGGCAGGATGTTGAGCGTACCGTGTCTTGGCTGAGTGATGGATTCTGAAAGCATTGAAAACAATCATTAGCTAGTAACTATCGCTTGACGATTGGTGACTAAGTAGACGGCGTTTGACGGCCGTAACGAGATCAGATTTAGGTAATACACCTAGTCTAATTCTGTCAGTAGAATCTCAGTGGCGTTGACTCCCTGAGAGTGTCAAAGATGCACCCTGATTTGATTCCCCCAAGTTTAAATGACTTGGGTTTTTTTGTCTATTTGGCGATCGGGCAAATGTAAACATAAAAGTCCAAACATTAAGACATTTTTTAGACTTGGTCAAAAATATGTAAAAAAGCTTAATCTGGTTATTAAACCCATGTCTCTGTTGGGAATAACCAGGAATGGTAAATTGCAAATAGCTTCCAGCAAATTTAGCAAAATTGCCGCTCCAGCTAAGGTTGAACTCTTAAGTTAAGATCGAAGGCGAGATTTAGGCAATTTTTTATTAGGATTAAATGAAATCGACCGATAAAAGTAAAAATACCTTTGCGATTACAACGCCTCTGTATTATGTAAACGATTTACCTCACCTTGGCAGCGCTTACACAACTATGGCTGCTGATGCTATAGCCAGATTTGAGCGCTTGCGGGGTAAATCAGTTTTGCTAGTTACAGGGACAGACGAGCACGGGCAGAAAATTCAACGCACAGCCGAGAGCTTGGGTCGATCGCCCCAAGCTCATTGCGATCTAGTAGTTCCGGGGTTTGAGGCACTTTGGGAGCAATTCAACATCCAGTACGATCGCTTTATCCGCACAACATCAAGACGCCACGAGTACATCGTCAAAGAATTCTTCCAGCGCGTCTGGAACTCCGGCGACATCTACTTGAATCAGCAACAAGGCTGGTATTGCGTTTCCTGCGAAGAATTTAAAGAAGAACGGGACTTGCTACCAGGACACCGGTGTTCTGTCCACACCAGCAAAGAAGTTGAGTGGCGCGATGAAGAAAACTACTTTTTCCGCCTGTCGCGCTATCAAGACCAACTGCTAGCCCTCTATCAAGAACATCCCGACTTCATCGCGCCGGAAAGTCGGCGCAACGAAGTGCTCAGCTTCGTCAACTCTGGACTCCAAGATTTTTCGATTTCTAGGGTGAATCTGGAATGGGGCCAGCCAGTACCGGTTGACCCTAGTCACACCATCTATGTTTGGTTTGACGCTTTGGTAGGATATATTACTGCTCTGCCTGATCCGGATAGCGATCCCACTTTAGAGAATGCTTTATCTAAGTGGTGGCCGATTGACACCCACTTAATCGGCAAAGATATTCTGCGTTTTCACGCAGTTTATTGGCCAGCAATGTTGATATCAGCAGGTTTGCCACTACCAGGACGTATCTTCGCACACGGTTTTTTGACCAAAGATGGCAAAAAAATGGGTAAAACGGAGGGCAATACTTTAAACCCAGTAGAATTGGTTAATAAATACGGCGCTGATGCAGTGCGTTACTATTTCCTAAAAGAAATTGAGTTCGGACAGGACGGCGATTTTAATGAAACTCGGTTTATCAATACATTGAATGCTGAGTTAGCAAATGATTTGGGGAATTTGCTTAACCGTACTTTAAACATGGCACGAAAATATTGCGGTGGAGATGTTCCCGATGTATTGGGCGAAAACATTTCCAGCGACAACCTTCTCAAGGGTATGAGCCTGAATTTGGGCGAGCAAGTAGCTGGTTATTATGAAGACTTAGCTTTTAGCAAAGCTTGCGAAGCTATACTGGCTTTGGTGCGAGCTGGAAATAAGTTTATTGATGTGCAAGCACCTTGGAGTTTGTATAAGCAAGGACAGTTAGAATCTGTCCAACAAGTGCTATATTCGGTTCTGGAATCTGTTAGACTGGCATCTTACCTTTTATCGCCGATTATACCCAATATCAGCAGTGCGATTTATCAGCAGCTCGGTTTTTCAATTGACTTTAACGATTATCTAAAAGTTAACTGTTTAGCAACTTTTGCAACTCACTCAGTCTGGGGCGCTTTACCAGCAAACCAAGCTTTAGGAGAAGCTCAGCCTGTTTTTAAGCGACTAGAACTGCTGGAAAAAGTACCGTCGTAGTTAAGCGTAGGCGATCGACGTGCGATGAGCGATCGCCAATTAGCACTTATTTCATTACCAATCTTTCATAAAAAATTGAGGAATAACAATCATGTTGAATAGAATAGAAAGCAACGACCTTTTTACGCCGGAACAAGTTTTAGAAAATCGGGGAAGAGTGGCAATCTTTATTGATGGCTCTAACCTGTTTTATGCGGCTTTACAGTTAGGGATTGAGATTGATTATACCAAGCTTCTGTGCCGTTTAACGGCTGGTTCCCGGCTGCTGCGGTCTTTTTTCTACACTGGAGTCGATCGCACTAACGAGAAACAGCAGGGGTTTTTGCTGTGGATGCGTCGCAACGGGTATCGGGTGATTTCTAAGGATTTGGTACAATTACCAGATGGTTCTAAGAAAGCGAACTTAGATGTAGAAATTGCCGTGGATATGATGGCTTTGGTTGGCTCCTATGACACGGCAGTTTTGGTCAGTGGTGACGGCGATTTAGCCTATGCTGTGGATGCTGTCAGCTACCGTGGCGTGCGAGTTGAGGTGGTGAGTTTGCGATCGATGACTAGCGACAGTTTAATTAATGTAGCCGATCGCTACATCGATCTGGAAATGATTAAGGACGATATCCAAAAAACATCGCGCCCTAATTATGCTTATCGGCCCCTATCTGGCTTGAGCTTGATGGACGAACACGACGATAGATAGGTAATGGGTAATGGGGAATGGGGAATGGGTAATGGGTAATGGGGAATGGGGAATGGGGAATGGGGAATGGGGAATGGGGAATGGGGAATGGGGAATTGGTGATAGGTAATAGGTTGAACAATTTAAAATTCAAAGTCAAAAAATTATATAAAATATAGCACATTTTAAATTTTTGATTTGGTTTTTTAAATTACCAATTACCAACTACCAATTACCAATTACCAATTACCAATTACCAATTCCCAATAACCAATTCCCAATTACTAATTCCCAATTCCAAATTACTAAATGATTAATCTCAAATCAAAAACTTCCAATTTCCCATCCCCAAAAGCGGTACTACTAACTTTAGTTGCCTTGCTTTTGGGGATTGGTGCTTGTGCGGCTCCGTCAGAGACTCAAAAAAATAAATTAGCTGAGGATCTCAAAACTGCTGAAAAGTCAAACAGCACCTTAACTTTGAACAAAGTAATTTTAGAACAGGCCAATGAAAAGGGCGAGTTATTCTGGAAAGTCAAGTCAAAGGATGCTGTTTACAGCAAAGACAACAAAATAGTTAACGTTCAAAAACCTGTAGGCAAATTGTTTCAGGATGGTAAAGAGATTTATGACATTCAAGCAGAAACAGGGGAAGTTTTTCAGGAAGGAAATCAGGTATTTCTGAAAGGAAAAATAATTGCTACTGACCTCAAAAATGGAGTGGTACTCAAGGGAAATGAGTTGGAGTGGCGGCCGAAGGAAGATGTGTTAGTTGTTCGCAATAATTTGACTGGAGACAACAAACAGATGAATGCTTCAGCGAAGGAAGCGCGAGTTTTTACTAGAGCTAGGAGAATGGAGTTATTCGGCTCTGTGGTGGCGGACATTAAAGATCCGGTTTTGCAATTGCGAACAGAGCATTTAATCTGGTTTCTGGATCAGCAAAAAGTCAGCAGCGACAAACCGAGTCAACTTGACAGATACAAAGATCAAAAAGTTACAGACAGAGGTTTTGCTGATCAGACAGATGTAGACTTAAGAACTAAGATTGTGACGCTGACAAAGAATGCTCAATTGATGCCATCAGATCCGCCGTTGCAAATAGATAGTAGTTTGATGAGTTGGAATCTTCCCGCACAAAGTGTGGTTTCGCCAGGGCCAATGAAGGTTTTTCACCGTGTGGAAAAGGTGACAATGACTGGGGATACCGGAAGGGCTGATTTAGATAAGAAAATTTTTTATTTGACTGGAAATGTGCTAGGTATTGGACAAAAGCGTCAATCTCAATTAAATAGCGATCGGGTAATTTGGTATTTAGCTAATCAGACTTTTGATGCGGAAGGAAATGTGGTTTATCGGCAATTAGATCCGGTGTTTAATTTAACTGGACCAAAGGCTTCGGGACAGCTTAAAGATCAAACTGTGATTGTCAAAGGTGATGGTGGCGGTGGCCAAGTTGTGACGGAGTTTGTACCGGATGAGAAAAACGCAACTTTGGGGAAGTAGATATAATGAAGATTAGATTGAGTAAGGAGAGGTTGGGATGACAGCAGCAACTTTAGAAAAGTTAGAAAGGCTCGATGAACCTATCTTAATTGACGAACTGAGCTGGAGAGAGTATAAGGTGGTTGAACAGTTGCTCTCACGCCCAGGGGTGAGATTGTCGTTTTTAGATGGGGTATTGGAGATTAGACGTATGCCTGGAAAAAAACATGAAACTGTTAAGCAGCGGATTTCAACGCTGTTGGATTTGTATTTGGAATTCGCAGGGATTGATTTTACTCCCACTGGCTCGGTGACGCTGGAAAGTGAAACTGGAAGGGTGAAGCGAGAAGCTGATTTGTCTTACGAATTGGGAGCTAACCGAGAACTTCCTGATTTGGTGGTGGAAGTGGTGGTGACTAGCGGTGGTATTGACAAGTTGGAAGCTTACAAACGCCTACAAATTCCTGAAGTTTGGTTCTGGGAAAATGGCGTGCTCCGTTTGTATTCGCTGGGGGATGATGGATACACTGAAGTCGATCGCTCTTTTGTACTTCCAAATTTAGATATTGTACTATTGGGGCGGTGTATAAATATTGAAAATCACCTTCAGGCTATGCGCGAATTTAGGCAAGCAATTCAATGTTCTTAGAAGCCTGTTTTAAGAGTAGATTATTGAACCGCGAAGACGCGAAGGACACGAAGTTGAGTTGAGGGCGGGTTTACGAGATTATTGATTTTAGGCAATTATGGTTGGTGAACCCTTTAAATCGAAGCGAACGACTACGCTCAGGGCATCGCCCGCCCCTACAAGTTCTTGACAATCGTGCAATTTGTTGGATAATTTTTACAACTGTCCGAAACCTTTTTTGGGTTTATCTTTTTTCTTTTTCTTCTGCTGCTGGCCACCCATATAGCCACGGGAACCGGGCTGCATTCCTGGGCTGCCCATTCCCGGCATTCCGGGCATTCCTCCCATACCTGCAAAGTTGCCTTGACTCATTTGTTGCATCATGGTACGCATTTTCTGGAAATCGCTCACCAGCTTGGTGACATCGTTTTCAGCATAGCCTGCGCCACGGCCGATGCGACGGCGACGAGCAGGGGAACTTGCTAAAAGTTCGGGATTGCGACGTTCTTCGGTTGTCATTGAATTAATCATGGCTTCGGTGCGTTTTAGTTGCACTTCTCCTTGCCGCATTTGTTCGTCTGAGAGTTTGTTCATCCCCGGAATCATTTTCATGATGCCGCCGAGGGAACCCATATTTTTGAGCAGTCTGGTTTGTTTGAGAAAGTCGGTAAAGTCAAACTTTGCCGTGAGCATTTTCTCTTGCATTTTCTCGGCGTCGGCGATGTCGAATTCTTCTTGCGCTTTTTCTACTAGCGTCAAGACATCGCCCATGCCGAGTATTCTCGATGCCATGCGATCGGGATAGAATGGCTGTAAGGCTTCTACTTTTTCGCCGACTCCGACAAATTTAATTGGTGCGCCGGATATTTGCCGCACTGACAAGGCTGCACCACCGCGGCTGTCGCCGTCTAATTTGGTTAAGATGGCGCCGGTAATGCCGATTTGGTCGTGAAAGGTGCGGGTTAAATTTGCTGCTTCTTGGCCTGTCATGGCATCAACAACTAACAGTGTTTCGTGGGGTTGTACTGTTTGTTTGATGCGAAGCAATTCTGCCATCATGTCTTGGTCGATTTGCAGGCGGCCTGCTGTATCGACGATGATTGTATCGACGCCTAGTTGTTTGCCGTGTTCGATGCCTTGGCGGGCAATTTCTACGGGATCGGTATCAGTACCTAGTTCAAATACGGGTACGTCTATTTGTTTGCCGAGGGTTAGCAATTGGTCGATCGCGGCTGGTCGATAAATGTCCGTGGCGACTAGCAGTGCGGTACGATTTTGCTTGCGGAGGTGCAGCGCTAGTTTGGCGGTGGCTGTGGTTTTCCCGGTTCCTTGCAAACCGGCCATCAAGATCACTGTGGGCCCTGAGTCGGCGGTGGCGAGGGGTACGTTGGTTTCCCCCATGACGCGGACGAGTTCGTCGTGGACTATTTTGATGAATTGTTGGTCGGGACGGACGCCTGAGACGACTTCTGCGCCTTGTGCTTTTGCTGCTACCTCTGAGATGAAGTTTTTGACGACTTGGAGGTTGACATCTGCTTCCAGGAGGGCGCGACGGACTTCTTTGAGCGCGTCTTGGATGTTGCTCTCGGAGATTTTATTTTGTCCGCGCAGTTTTTTCCAGGTGGATTCGAGTCGATCGGCAAGTGCTTCAAACATAGGGCATTGTTGGCTAGTCAGTCTTTTTTATTTTAAGGGTAAATGGGCATATTTGGACTAAAACTAGGGAATTGGGAATTGGGCATGGGGAATTGGGCATGGGGAATTGGGCATGGGGAATTGGGAATTGGGAATTGGGCATAGGGCATTGGCTATTAAGGTTCTTTAGTCATTGTTCCCTGAGCGAAGTCGAAGGAAACAATGACTAAAGTGCGATAACTCACTTTTTAAGAATCGCTATAATGGGCAGAAAACAACAAATAACCAATAACCAACAACAAACAACAAACAACCAATAACAAACAACCAATAACAAATAACAAACAACCAATTCCCAATTCCCCATGCCCAATTCCCAATTCCCCATGCCCAATTCCCAATTCCCCATTCCCAATTCCCAATTCCCCATTTCCAATGACTAATATAAAATTTCTGCAACCAGGAGATTTGCTTAGGGTAATTTCCCCTAGTGGCACTTTGCGAGAATTAACTAACTTTGAACGCGGTATAGAAATTTGGAAATCTCGCGGCTATCGAGTTGAATTAAGTCCCGGTTTTGACGATCGCTGGGGCTATTTAGCCGGTTCCGACGAAAACCGCATCCGACAGTTGGCAGATGCCCTCAATGACCCAGATTGTCGCGGTATTCTGTGCGCGCGAGGCGGTTTCGGCAGCACTAGACTTTTGGAAAAAGCAAAAGTCGGACAACAGGAAAACCCGGAACTCCAAGAAAGTGAAAATGCCCGATGCCCAATGCCCGATGCCCGATTCCCAATTAGCGATTCCCATTCCCCAAAATGGCTGATCGGCTTTTCAGACATCACTGCTTTGCTCTGGAATCATGCGAAGTTAGGCATTTTCGGCGTTCACGGCCCGCTGGTGACAACTTTGGCTGCGGAACCAGATTGGTCTGCCGATCGTCTTTTTGACTGTATAGAAGGTCGTCCTCTCCCCCCTTTGTCGGGTAAAGGATGGGGTGGTGGAAAGGCTACTGGGAGGCTGTTACCAGCGAATCTGACGGTCGCTACTCATTTGCTCGGAACCCCGTATCTACCGGATTTGACCGGGGTTATTCTGGCATTTGAGGATGTTTCCGAGGCTCCTTACAGGGTCGATCGAATGTTGACGACTTGGCGAATGTCGGGGGCTTTTGCTGGAGTGCGGGGGATTGCTTTGGGGCGCTTCAGTCGCTGCGAGGTTGACCCAAATATTCCGAGTTTTAGTATAGAGGAGGTTTTGCGCGATCGGCTGGGGGACTTGAATATTCCGATTGTCTCGGATTTGCCCTTTGGCCACGACGGAGTTAATGCTGCTTTACCTGTGGGAATTATGGCTAGTCTGGATGCTGAATCAGGATTGCTAATTTGTGAAAAGTAATTATAGCTTGAATTGGAGATTTGCGATCGGCTAAATAGTCCGGTTGGGTGATGTTGACACTCGATCGCCGAAATTACATTTAAAATGGATTATATGTGGAAATGTCGGTGCAAACACAGCAAAAAGATTTTAAGACTTACCAAAAGAGGTTGATATGAAAACACACAATTTTTTAAACAGTATTGCCGCCGCTGTGCTAGTTGCAGGATTGGCACTTACAGGGATTTCGTCGGGTGCTGTTGCTGAACAAATCGGAAATGGCGATCGTATTGACGGAGTAATTCGCCGCACATCGACCATCTACCGTTTCCGAAATATGTGGACACCCGGATCTCCAGTAGAAGAATTGCGCGGTCAAGAATACACTTTTAGTGCAAACGAAGGTGACGACATTCAAGTTTATTTAGATACCAACAGACGTGGCGGTTTTACTCCTGTGATGGTGTTGTTCTATGGGAATAACAAACAAGTCGCTTTTACCCAAGAAACTTCTTTTAATTATCAGATTCCCCGTAGTGGCGATTATCGACTATTAGTGTTAGCAAAAGATGCTGCTAGGGGCGGAGATTATAGGCTGGAAGTTTCGGGGATTCAGGGCGACAGACGCGATCGCAATTCGCGGGATGACAGACGAGATAACGGGCGATATAATCGCGGAGACAATAACCGCAACGGAGAAACGATTTTGCGAGATGATTTGGGTTTGCGGCCTGTTGATTGCAACCAGAGACGTTCGATGGTGAGAGTCAGGTTTGATGATGGAGATACAACTTATTGTGCGATACCAACTCGCGATTATCCGCAAGGAGATTATTACTACAACCAGCGAACTAGGGATTTAGATTCGGCGAGGCTAGATGATAGTAGATACGATCCGGGCCGCGATCAATGTCGGGTAATGGTGGGTGGAAAATGTGTGACTAGATAGTTTCGGTGCAACCAGAATTGATATTACCCGAAATCAGGAAACGGCACTGCCGTTTCCCTACAATTAGTGGGCGATTGTTACATCTTTCATCGAGTTCGATGGATTATTTTGCGGTAGGGACACGGCATTGCCGTGTCCTCCGTTGCTGACGCACATTTACCCGATCGCACAAAACACAATCTATTGAAAAGTCAAAAAGATGAATATTGAAGAAGTTTTGGAAAAAAAAGGAATCATTCACTCAAATCCCGAAATAATGAGCGGTGTCAGCGTATTTGTAGGAACTCGCGTCCCGTTACAGACATTTTTCGATTACTTGGAAGGGGAAGAGGGTTTAGCTGAGTTTATCGAGGATTTTTCTTATTTGGAAGATCAGGCAATAAAAGTGTTGGAAAATCTAGCCAATTAGTAATATCATAACATCGTTGTCTACCAGTGCCAAAGTTCGGATTAATGACATCGGCGATATTGTTTCAATATTTTAGAACAGGATTTACGCACTTCGACGCCTAGAAGCCGGGTTTTTTAATTTGAGTGGAAAAAAAGCGATCGCTCATCAAAATAGCGATCGCTTTTTTTCACATAAACGTGCAACCCTTTCCCCATCTCAACGCATGAATTAACCAGCTAACACTTGCTGCGGCGTAAATCCGCTAGCAGCAACAGGCAAGATCTGAATATGACAGCGGATCTCATCAGCATCGCCTGGTGCAGGATCTTCCTGAAGCAAAGTCCTGAGAGCCTTAACAGTACGGATACGTGAAACTGTCAGCGAACCTGCGCCTGTTGTCACTGGAATTTCTTGAACTGGCAACATTTTTTCTACCAGAATTTCTCCAGTAGCAAACGCTATATCTACTCCAGTAACTTGGATAGTTTCCAGAAATTTCCACTCAAACGGCGGTGTAGTTAAACCCCGTTCGCTGCCGCTGAAAACTGCATCATAGGTAACCTGAATATTTACCTTTGATAGGCCATCTACTGGATCGACAAACTGACTTAAAGTTAGGGTTTGGTTAGTAATCTGTGCCATGATTAGTTCCTCGGTTTACTTAAATACTAGACTTCTCCCATAATTACTGTGGAACAGGCATCTTGCTTGTTCAAAACAGGATTTTTTGGAGATGTCTACTTTGTAACCTCATTCAATAGTGTGTTGCCAGTCGCTTTTTTGTGTTAGCTCATTTGTGTTAGCTCATTTGTGGTAGCTCACTTGAGTGACACTCCTGAACTTGTGGCGATAAGTTAATCTAATGTCTGGTAGTGGGTAATGGGCAATAGGTCTCGAATCGATCGCCAATTACCAATTACCCATTACCCGGTAGCCAAATATACATTTTCTCCCAAGTATCCGAAAGAGCCTAATTTACCGCCAACCTCCCAACCAAGCAAATCCCCACTCCCCAAAATCGAACTCAGCCACTCCCCTCATCTCCCTCACGACCAACAGATGAATTTTCGATCAAAAAGGACGATCGCACAGTGGTAAGCTACCAAAGGCATTAAAATAGATAAATCAGAGAAAAGTTAAGATGTCAGCATTAAATGAAGTTCCCTTGCTGTTGCGGGCAGCCCGCGGCGAAACCCTAGAACGCCCGCCCGTGTGGATGATGCGCCAAGCCGGCCGCTACATGAAAGCTTATCGAGATTTGCGAGAAAAGTATCCATCCTTTCGCGAACGTTCTGAAATCCCCGAAGTGGCGATTCAAGTTTCCCTCCAGCCGTGGCACGCTTTTCAACCCGACGGCGTAATTCTGTTCTCCGATATTGTCACCCCCATGCCTGGTTTGGGCATCGACATGGATATCGCCGAAGGTAAAGGCCCGATTATCCACTCACCCATCCGCACCCAGCAGCAAATCGACGCCTTGCAACCGCTGAATCCCGAAGAAAGCTTGCCTTTCATCAAAACAATCCTCAAATCCCTGCGCGAGGAAGTCGGCAACAAATCCACAGTGCTCGGCTTTGTCGGCGCACCTTGGACACTGGCCGCTTACGCCGTTGAGGGCAAAGGTTCCAAGGATTATGCGATTATCAAAAACATGGCATTTTCCGATCCAACTTTACTACATCAGTTGCTGTCGAAATTTGCAGATGCGATCGCCGTTTATATGCGCTACCAAATCGACTGCGGCGCGCAAGTAGTCCAAATGTTCGACTCCTGGGCTGGCCAACTTTCCCCCCAAGACTACGACACCTTCGCTCTACCTTACCAGAAACAAGTATTCGAGCAAGTCAAAAAAACCCATCCCGACACACCACTAATTCTGTTAGTAACTGGTAGCGGTGGCCTTCTCGAACGTATGGCTACATCCGGTGCGGATATTGTTAGCGTTGATTGGACAGTTGATATGGCCGACGCACGCCGACGTTTGGGCCCCAACATGAACGTTCAGGGAAATCTCGATCCCGGTGTATTGTTTGGTTCTCAAGCGTTTATTCGCGATCGAATTCTTGATACAATTCGCAAAGCCGGCCCGCGCGGACACATCCTGAATTTGGGACACGGCGTATTACCAGGAACTCCCGAAGACAACGTGCGTTTCTTCTTTGAAACCGCAAAACAAGCCGACAAATTGCTGACAGTTGCTGCTTGAATTTGACAGGAATTCAAACCCCAAAAAACCGTAGGGGCGAGTTCACTCTTGAGCCTTAAAAAGTGCAAACAGGTGAAATAAACCAGCCCCCACCCATCAAAAACCCCATTCCCAAAAACCCGTAGGGGCGGGTTCACCAACGGCCTTAAAAAGTTGCAAACAGGTGAAATAAACCCGCCCCCACCCCACCGAAAATCCCTGTTAACTGCAAATGACAAAAAAAATTTTCATAACGGGTGCAAGTGGCTGTATCGGTCACTACATGACCGAAACTTTAATTCAACAGACAAATCACGAACTTTACCTATTAGTTCGCAACCCTGATAAATTAAAATTTGACTATCAAGCCCGCCCCGGCATCAACATATTGCAAGGAGATATGCGAGATATCGAGCAATATGCCGAACTTCTACAAACAATAGATGTCGCTATTTTGGCGGCGACTGCTTGGGGCGGAACCCAAGAAGTTTTTGATGTTAATGTCAACAAAACTCTTCGCCTAATTCAGTTACTTTCGCCACAGACTTGTCAGCAAGTAATTTACTTTTCAACCGCCAGCATTCTAGGCAATGATAATAATTTGCTCAAGGAAGCTAGCGAGCTCGGAACAGATTATATTCGCTCGAAATATGAGTGTATGACTCAATTGTCCGAGTTAGAAAATGTGCCTCGGATCACTGCACTTTACCCCACATTAGTGTTAGGAGGAGATGAAACTAAACCAGTTTCTCACCTTTCATCCGGCATTCCACAAGTTGCAAAATGGATTGGTTTGATTCGTTGGTTGAAGGCCGACGCAAGTTTTCACTTCATCCACGGGGCTGATATTGCCACAGTAGTTAATTATTTAGTCGAACATCCCGCTGCTTCTGATGAACCGCGACATTTTGTACTAGGAAATTCCCCGATTACAGCCAATCAAGCAGTAGAACAAGCTTGCGCTTATTTAAATAAAAAGATATTTTTTCGGATTACTTTGTCACCAGGATTAGCTAATTTCTTTATTTGGCTGTTCCGAATTCAACTAGCTGCGTGGGATAGATTTTGTATCAGCTATCGCCATTTTACCTATGAAAATTTTGTCAATCCCGAAACTATTGGATTGCCGAGTTATTGCGGCACAATTGCCGATATGTTAAGGACTAGCGGGATTCCGGGCAAAGATATTAAAAATTAAATTTCTATGACAGGGTTTTTTAAGTCCAGGACTGCGATCGCCACTTCATCGTCAAATATGATAAGATATTTGCATTATACCTTGAAAGTCGATCGCACTTTCAATTCGCCAGCCCGATCGCAACTTGTTTACTGATGTGAGGTCGATCAACTGTATTACTTTTTCTGACATTTGCTAACAATCACTTACATTTGGCAGATGTCTTCATACCATGTAAAATGAATCAGGCCGGTCAGATTTAGGTGAAAAACTTTGGTAGTAAGTAACCTCTATATAAATAAGTTGCCTCTACATTATCAAAGCAAATAGTCAGAGCGGCACTCAGACCCGACTGCGATAACCAAGCTGTCGGCTCATAATACAAGTGCTTGTAGAGATTTCTACTGGCATTGGTTGATACGCCTTGGTTGAGATCAAATCTTAACTTATGTATTTGTTAACAAACGTTAGCAAAAAAGTATCGGTAAACCTACAGTGTTCAATTTTCTGACAATCATTGACATATACTACCAAGTGCCATAGCTTTGAGGTATGGCATACATACCGCTTAGAAAAGCAGTCGAATTTCTAGGCTTGCATCCAAATACCTTGAGGAAGTACGCAGATGAAGCGCAGATCAAATCAATCAAAAATGGAGCAGGACAACGCCTCTACGACGTTAACTCCTACCAGTCCGATAGATATGTCTGCTCAGTCATCTGCTACTGCCGAGTCAGTAGTGCCAAGGAAAAAGACGACCTTGAAAGGCAAGTCGAATTTATACGACAGCGATACCCCGACTCAGGGATTACCCAAGACATCGGCTCCTGACTCAACTTCAAAAGACAAGGACTGCAAGCCTTACTGGTCAGATTTATGCGCGGAGATCAGCTCAAGATTGTTATTGCCTGTCGAGACATCTAAAGCAGATTCGGATTTGAACTTTTTGAGTTTATGGCAAAATAAAACGGTGGCCGGGTCTTGGTTCTCTCAAATCCTCTTCACCGCCCAGAATCCGAACTCACGGTCGATTTTCTTGCCATCCTTCACGTCTTCTCTTGTCGAATGCACGCTCTCAGAAACTACAGCCAGAAAATCAAGGAAGATCCGTCTATTCCTCAGCCCTGAGCAAAAGGCAATACTTAAACAATGGTTCGGTGTTAGTCGTTTTGTCTACAACACAACTATCAAATACTTGCAGCAACCAGGTACTAAAGCCAATTGGATGTCAATCAAAACGGACATACTCAACGGACTACCTGATTGGGCAAAACCTGTACCGTTTCAAATTAAATCGATTGCCATTAAAGATGCTTGTGCTGCTGTCAAAAAAGCCAAAGCAGATTTCAAGAAAACTGGCAAAATTTGTAGTTGCAAGTTTCGCAGTCGAAAAGATACAAAACAGTCTCTTTATATTCCCAAGTCGGCAATTGGGTCGAAAGGAATTTATTATACAAAATTGGGTCAGTCAAAGCTGAAAGAGGCATTACCCAAAGACTTCAGTGATGGACGATTAACGCTTGCCTACGGCGAGTATTACATTGTTATATCTGAAGAAGTGCAGCCACGTCAGACCGATAACCAAGGTCGCGTGGTTGCCTTAGACCCTGGTGTCAGAACGTTCATGACCTTCTTTTCAGAGTCATCCTATGGATGGCTTGGGAATGATTCCAATCTTTCGATCCAAAAGTTGTGCTTTAGGCTAGATAAGTTGACCTCAAAGATGAGCAAGACGAATAGTAGACAGCGCAAAAGATTCAAGAAAGCGGCGGATAGGCTGAAATCTAAGATTCAACACCTTGTCAAAGAGTTGCATCATAAGATTGCCAAGTTTTTAGTTGATAGTTTTGACGTGATATTGCTTCCATCGTTTGAATCTTCTCAGATGGTTAGTAAGTCGCGTCGAAAGATTCGCTCTAAGACTGTTCGTCAAATGCTGACACTGAGTCATTATCAGTTCAAAAAACATCTAGAGTGGAAAGCTTGGGAGCAGGGCAAAGTTGCTTTAACTTCTATCAATGAAGCTTACACTTCAAAGACTGTTTCATGGACTGGGGAAGTCAAAAAGATTGGTAGTTCTCGTGTGATTAAAGATGCGAGTGGGAACCAGATGAACAGGGATTTAAATGGTGCTCGTGGGATTTTCCTTCGGGCATTGGTTGATACGCCTTGGTTGCACAGCTTTTTAGCTGTTTAACTTATGTCTTTGTTAGTAAATGTTAGCAAAAAAGTATCGGTTTAACATAATATGCGAGTTCTCCTAGTCTACCCCCTATTCCCGAAAACATTTTGGTCTTACGAGAAAATCTTAGAATTGGTCGATCGCAAAGTCTTACTACCACCGCTGGGTTTGGTAACAGTAGCTGCTATCCTACCACAAGAATGGGAATTTAAGTTAGTCGATCGCAACATCAGACAAATCACAGAAGCAGAATGGGAGTGGGCCGAACTCGTCATTCTCTCAGCCATGATTGTCCAAAAAGAAGATTTGCTCGACATCATTCGCGAAGCCAAACAGCGCGGTAAATCAGTTGCTTGCGGCGGCCCATACCCCACTTCCGTACCCGAAGAACCTCAAGCAGCAGGCATAGACTATCTGATTCTCGACGAAGGCGAAATCACCTTGCCGATGTTTGTTGAAGCAATAGGGCGCGGTGAAAAAAGTGGAATGTATCGATCGGACGGCGTAAAACCCGATGTTACCACAACCCCAGTTCCCCGCTTCGATTTGCTGGAATTAGACTGCTACGACTCAATGTCGATTCAATTTTCCAGAGGCTGTCCTTTCCAGTGCGAATTTTGCGACATCATCGTCCTCTACGGGCGCAAACCACGCACCAAAAACCCCCAACAATTGATAGCAGAATTAGATTGCCTTTATAACTTGGGCTGGCGGCGCGGCGTGTTCATGGTAGATGACAACTTTATCGGCAACAAACGCAGCGTCAAACTATTACTAAAAGACTTGCAAATTTGGCAAGAAGAACACAAATTTCCCTTCACTTTCAACACCGAAGCATCCATCGATTTAGCCCAAGATGAAGAATTGATGAAAATGATGGTAGCTTGCAATTTCAATGCAGTCTTTCTAGGAATTGAAACTCCCGACGAAGAAAGCTTGCAAATGACCAAGAAATTCCAAAATACCCGCAATTCCCTAATCGAATCAGTAGAGTTGATTGCGAAAACTGGTTTACGAGTAATGGCCGGATTTATCATCGGATTCGATGGCGAAAAAGCCGGTGCCGGTCAGCGGATTGTAGACTTTGCCGAAGCAGCCGCAATTCCTAGCACAACCTTTGGAATGCTGCAAGCTTTGCCACACACTGCATTGTCGCACCGACTAGCAAAAGAAGGCCGGTTGCGCGAGAAATCTGGCAATCTCAACCAGACTACTTTGATGAACTTCATTCCAACACGGCCACTCGAAGATATTGCCCGCGAATATGTTGAGGCATTCTGCCAAGTGTACGATGCTGAGAAATATTTAGACCGGACTTATCGCCATTTTTTAATGTTAGGTGCACCGACAGCGAAGATACCTGCTCAATTTCCGAGTCTGATCGATTTGCGAGCACTATTCACTGTGGTTTGGCGGCAAGGATTCAAGCGCAGCACTCGCTGGAAGTTCTGGCATCATTTGTTCAGCATTTTCAAGCGGAATCCGGCGGTTTGGGATCACTATTTGACTGTGTGTGCTCACAACGAGCATTTCCTGGAATATCGTCAGATTGTACGGGATGAAATTGAAGCTCAATTAGCTGAATTTTTGGCTAATGAGTCTCAGACAGTGTATCAAGAACCTGTTGCTGCTGAGGAAAAGGAAGTGCAAGCGGTTTAGGGTTGGAGAATTCAACCGAATATCTAGATATCCAACTTCTTAAAGAAGTCGGATATCTGGGTATTCTATTATTTGAATGTTTCAGCATAAGGAGATTGATGCAAATATGCTTTGTCGGCAGAACCGAAAAGTTTTAGTTTGTCGGAAATGACCGATCGCATTGCATCGATCGCTTTTGCCATCACTTCCAACAAATCTGGATCTGACAAGGAACTGCTAGTTTTTAACACGTCCATATAAGCTTCGCGCACTTCCGTATTAACATTAAATTTAGATACACCTAATTTAATCGATTGACTAATCATTGATTCCGGCAAACCGCTAGCACCATGTAACACTAATGGCACTGAAACTGAAGCCCGGATTTTTGCTAAACGCGGAAAATCAAGTTTCGGTTCGCTGAAATATTTGCCATGAACATTGCCAATTGTCACCGCCAAGAAATCAACTTTAGTTTCCTGAATAAACTCAATAGCTTCCACAGGATCGGTCATTTTTGCCGCCTTTTCTTCGATGGTTAAACCGTCTTCAGTACCGCTAATTCTGCCGATTTCTGCTTCAACTACTGCGCCGTTAGCGTGGGATAATTTGGTCATTTCGCGGGTAAATATGAGGTTTTCTGCATAAGGCAAAGGAGAACCATCTGCCATAATTGATTTGATGCCGGCGCTGAGGGCTAGATGAATGTCTTTTTCTGAGGTGCTGTGATCTAAGTGTACTGCGATCGGTACTGAAGATTGACGGGCTGCTTCCATGCAAAGCGCAACTAAAGGTGATTTTCCGTATTTAAGAGCACTGGGATGAAGTTGCAGCATGGCTGGACTTTTAAGCGCTTCGGCTGCATCGATGACCGCTTTTACTCCTTCGAGGTTATAAACGTTAAAAGCGCCGATCGCATAGGAGTTTCTTCGGGCAGTTTCCAGTAATTCGCTAGTTGATGTCAGCATATATAGCCTTTCTCAGTAATATAAAGTGCGAACAGGGCATTGGGCATTGGGCATGGGACATTGGAGTTATATCAAATCCGGTAGCATCGGAATTATTAATATTACTCACAGCCAGGACACGGCAGTGCCGTCTCCCTACAATTAATCATGGTAGGGACACGGCACTGCCGTGTCCTCTATATCACTCCGGTACTCAAAGATTCACTATTTTTGTGCGTTTCCAGCGTGCAAACCACACTCTTTTAATGTGGATTCTTCCCACCACCAACGACCTTCGCGTTCGTGTTGATTGGGTAATACTGCTTTAGTACAAGGTTCACAACCAATGCTCACAAAACCGCGTTCATGCAGCTTATTATAAGGCACACCCAAAGCTCGAATATAATCCCAAACTTCTGCGGAAGACCAGTTTGCTAAGGGGTTAAATTTAATTAATTCATGGTCTGGAGTCGAGAATGCACTATCGACTTCAATGACCGGAATATGATTGCGGGTGCTGGGACTTTGGTCTTTGCGTTGGCCGGTAATCCACGCATCTAAAGTGTTAAGTTTGCGACGCAATGGCTTGACTTTTCGCACACCACAACATTCTTTATGACCATCTTCATAAAAGCTAAACAATCCCTTTTCATCTACTAAGGCTTGTACTGCGGCGGCTTCGGGAAACATTACTTCTATTTTAATACCGTAATGTTTTCTGACTTCTTCCAAAAACTGATAGGTTTCGGAGTGCAAGCGTCCGGTATCTAGGGTGAAAACGCGGATGTTTTTGGTAATTTTTGAAGCCATATCGATCAGCACTACATCTTCGGCACCGCTGAAGGAAATTGAAATATTATCAAAAGTTTCTAGGGCGAATTTAAGAATATCTCGCGGTGTTTTTTCGCTGTACTCTGCTTCTAGGGCGACAATATTTAGATTGGTCTGGATAGCAACCATCGTTTTGTGTTCTCCGCGATCTTTTTTCTCTAACCCTGAATTGTAACCCAATACGGTTCAGAAATTAGGACACGACACTGTCGTGTCCCTACAGTATTATTGGCGGTAGGGACACGACAGTGTCGTGTCCTCTATATCATGTCTGAGTGCAACCGGAATTGATATGAGTTATGTTGTATTTGCATTGGGATGAATTTATCCGTCCAGCGCTAAACTCTAAGAGGTTGTCGCTGAGCATAAAGCTGATCTACCGTCAACAATAGTCAGGAAGTGTGGAACCATGTCAAAAATCTTAGTAGTAGATGACGTTCCCAGCGAACTAGAAATCATTTGTCGTATCCTTCTAGATGTGGGACTGGAAGTAATTCGTGCCAGCAATGGCGAAGAAGCGATCGCCCGAATCCAAGAAAAATCCCCGGATCTCGTCGTTTTAGATGTAGTCATGCCGCGAATGAACGGATTTGAAGTGATTCGAGAATTGCGGGGCGATCGCAAAACCGCACATTTGCCAGTAGTATTTTGTACTCACAAAAACACCGATATCGATAAAGCTTGGGGTACTGATTTAGGGGCTGATGCTTACCTTAGCAAACCCTTTGAAGCTGAGCAACTTGTGAATATTGTACAGCGTTTACTATCAGCATAAATTCAATTTTTCATAGGTAGGGATGAATGGTTAGGTCTTATAGAACGGCAAAGGAGAAGGCACTGAAACCAAATTCTATTTTCTAAGCTACACTATAAATTAAAAATAAGCCATGACAACAACTGCTGCGGAGGGTTCTCTTAATCAGATAAGTGAAACAAAGCAATTTTTAGTCTTCGGTCAAGGAGATAGTCTGTTTGGCGTAGAATTAGGATCAGTGCGGGAAGTGCTTTCTCTGAAAGAACAACCCATTTCGCCGGTGCCGAACACCCAGCCATTTTTGCTGGGATTGACCAACTTGCGGGGCGAAATCTTGGCAGCAGCAGACTTTGGTCACTTTACAGGTATCGCACCTGTTGACATCCACCATCCCAGCAGTCGCATCTTAGTGGTGGAAGCGCCCGATCCGCGAGATGTCAGACTGTCTAAAATGCGGATTGGGTTAGCTGTCTCCCGCGTTGAAGGAGTTTTACCTCTCAATCCCGATCGCACTGTTTCGGCAGTAGATGTCAGTCCCGACCTCGCGCCATTTTTAAAAGGTCTATACAATTGTGATGGACGCTTGCTAATGATTGTGGATATAGAGGCGATCGCCCATTCCGAACGTTGGTAATGGTAATGGGAATGGGGCATGGGGAATGGGGCATGGGGCATCGGGCATTGGGGAATGGGGCATTGGGCATTGGGCATCGGGCATGGGGCATCGGGCATCGGGCATGGGGCATAGGGCATTGTTAACAACTAACAAATAACAAATAACCAATAACCAATAACCAATAACCAATAACAACTAACAACTAACAACTAACAAATAACAACTAACAACTAACAAATAACCAATAACTTATGACAAATAACAAATAACAAATAACAACTAACAAATAAC
Source organism: Oscillatoriales bacterium (assembly GCA_043718495.1). GTDB lineage: Bacteria > Cyanobacteriota > Cyanobacteriia > Cyanobacteriales > Microcoleaceae > Microcoleus. Next base: position 73,116 of record JAYSVM010000176.1, read on the forward strand.
AACTAACAAATAACAACTAACAACTAACAAATAACTTATGACATTCATCTATGAATTTTTCGCAACAACTTTCACCCTGACATTACCTGACATTTCCCAAATGCTACTAATGGGAGTAGCGAATAGCCTCATTTCTTTGTGTTACTTTGCGATCGCCTCGCTGATTAGCTTAGGTTTGTGGCGAAACCGCAAATTTGGTTTCGACACCTTCGCTACCGTTACAGCATTTATATTTTGGAGTTGTGCCTTCGGACACAGTGGTCATGCCGCCGAACACTTAGGATTGCCACACTCCCCAGTTTTGCAAACTATTTCCGATTGGATGACTGTAATTCCGGCGATCGCCTTTTTAAGCCTCTCCAACCGCTACAGCTTATTAGTAGGTTCCACCCAAATCCTGCAAGCCAAAAAAGATACAGAACAAGCACTTAGCGAAACTACCCAGCGATTCCAAGCAATCTTCGATCAAGCTTTTCAATTAATCGCACTGTTGGAACCAGACGGTACTCTAATCGAAGCCAATCAAACAGCTCTGGATTTGGGCAATTACCAGGCATCAGAGGTGCTGGGGCAGAAATTTTGGGATACACCTTGGTGGAAATTATCCCCAACTAACCAGCAACAGCTAAAAACTCATATTCAACAAGTATCCGTAGGTAAATTTGTTCGTTCAGAATACGAAATAGCTGGCATCAATAACCAAATCATAGTAATTGACCTGTCCTTTAAACCCCTGTTAAATGAAGCAGGAGAAGTTTTTCAGATCCTCGCCGAAGGTCGTGACATTACTCAGCCGAAAGAAACAGAATCTAAATTGCGGCAGCTAACAGCGGAATTAGAACAGCGAGTGCAGAAAAGAACCGAACAGATTTCGGAAGCCAATGTACAATTGCAGCAGGAAATTCGCGATCGCAAACAAACTGAAATCGAAAACCAAAGATTGATTGCGATCGTCGAAAACAGCTCCGATTTTATCGGCGTAGCCACAATGGAGGGACAGGCAACATATCTGAATCCTGCTGGAATGAAGCTAAACGGATCTCAAGATGAAGACCTTAAAACCAAAAGTATATTAGCAGCCTTCTCCGAGGAAGACGCGAAAATATTCACAGAAGAGATGATTCCTGCCGCCATCCGAGATGGCTTGTGGCAGGGAGAATTCCGGTTAAGACACTTTCAAACCGGCGAAATGATTCCCGTTGACTTTACCTTATTTATCCTCAAAGACCCAGAAACAGGGGAGCCTATTGGTTTAGCAACTGTGACGCGCGATATTCGCGATCGCAAACGGGCAGAAGAAATGTTGCGCGATCGCGAAAGACTGTTCCGAGCTATTTTTGACCAATCGTTTCAATTCATGGGGCTACTCAAACCAGACGGCACTGTTTTGGAAATCAACCAAACAGCCCTAGCCGCAGCCGGGGTGGGAATAGAAGAAATAGTAGGTACTCCGTTTTGGGAAACTCTCTGGTGGCAGATTTCCCCAGAAGCTAAGCAACAGGTGCGCGAGGCGATCGCCTTAGCCGCTGCCGGCGAGGTAATCCGCTACGAAGCAGACGTGCTAGTGGCAGGCGGTGCAGTCGTAACCGTTGACTTCTCCCTCAAGCCCATCAAAGACGATGACGGCAAAATCATTCTGCTGATTCCCGAAGGCCGCGACATCAGCGATCGCAAAGTCCTAGAACGAGAACTCACACTGCGGCAAGCCCGCTTTGACGCATTTTTCGCCGCTGCACCAGCAGGAATGTTTATCACCGACGACAAACTCCGGTTCTTGCAGTTCAACCAGAGACTCTCCGAACTCGGTGGCCAGCCAGTTTCAGCATATATTGGCAAAACAGTATGGGAATCTGAACCACTAATGGCACCGACGATCGGACCACTGTACGAGCGGGTTCTGAGTAACAATGAAGCGGTTTTAAACATCGAACTATGCCATCCAACTAGCGCACAGCCAGATGTGATGCGGGATTGGCTGTCATCTTACTTTCCTCTGCCGGGAGAAGATGGCAAGCCGATCGGGATTGGAGCTTTCGTATTGGAAGTGACCGATCGCAAAAACCTAGAACGAGAACTCGCCCTACGTCAAACCCGTTTTGACGCATTTTTCGCCGCTGCCCCAGCCTCCATGTTTATCTTTGACGACCAATTGCGGTTCGTGCAAGCCAACGAGAAATTAGCCGAAACCACCGGGCCCTCAGTTGCCGAACACCTCGGTAAAACGGTAAGGGAAGTTGTACCCGAAATGGTTCATACCCTACAGCCGATGTTGGAGGAGATTCTTACTACCAATCAACCCTTCTTAAACATTGAAGTTTCGGGCACAACCCTAAGTCAACCGGGCATACTGCGATATTGGCTAGCCTCTTACTTTCCTTTGCCGGGAGAAGGTGGCAAGCCGATCGGTGTCGGCGGAGTAGCAGTAGAAATTACCGATCGCAAACAAGCAATCACTAAATTAGAAGAAACCACCACCCAGTTAGCCCATTCCGAATCCGAATTTAGACAACAAACCAATCTCTTACAACTGCTAATTAACAGCATTGGTGAAGGCGTAGTTGCTGCCGACGAAAAAGGCAATTTTGTCCTGTTCAACCCCGCCGCTGAAAATATCTTTGGCTTAGGTGCAACAGACACTCTTCCCAACGAGTGGTCAGCAAAATATGGATTATTTCTACCCGATGCAGTCACTCACTATCCCCCAGCCGAAATTCCTTTGACACGGGCAATTAGAGGAGAATCAGTTGACGATGCCGAGGTTTTCACCAGGCACGCAGGCGCACCGGATGGCTTGTGGGTAAAAATTAACGGCAGACCACTAAAAGACGAAACTGGTGAAATTAAAGGCGGCGTAGTTGTCTGTCGCAACGTGACCGAGGAAAGAGCATCCCAGCAAAGAATGCAGCAGTTAGCCGAGATGCAGGAACGCTTGCTACAAGAACTCAAAACGCGACAAAATGCCCTTGATGAAGCTGCAATTGTCAGCGAAACAGACCTCAAAGGAATGATTACTTACGTCAACGCAAGATTCACTCAAGTATCTGGTTATACCTTTGAAGAACTTCTTAACCGCGACCACCGCATCATCAATTCCGGCTATCATCCTAAATCATTCTTCCAAGAAATGTGGCTAACAATTACTCGCGGTTTAGCGTGGAAGGGGGAAATTAAAAATCGGCGCAGAGACGGAACATTCTATTGGGTTGATTCGACCATTGCCCCGATTTTTGACACCAGCGGTCAAATCGTTAAATATATCGCCATCCGCTTTGACATCACCGAACGCAAAGAAGCAGAAGAAGGGCTCGAAAAATTTGCAGCAGAACGCAAAGCAGAAGCTGATTCAATGACACAGCAAGTCCTCAAATTGTTGGGAGAAATCAAAGGCGCGGCCCAAGGAGATTTGACAGTTCGGGCGGAAGTTACTAATGATGTTTTAGGTGCTGTCGCCGACTCATTCAACTTCCTGATTGGTTCCCTACGAAAAGTAGTAACTGGAATCCAAACTTTAGCAGAATTGGTAACATTTGCCACCGATGAATCAATTACAAATACCAGCCAACTTACCGAACAAGCCGAAGTTCAAGCAATAAAAATATCTGCGATCATGCAAGAAATCGATCGCATAGTCAACTCAATCCGCGACGTGCGAGATGTCTCGGTGCGGGCTGAAACAGTTGCCCAGCAGTCTTCTCACACCGCTGAGGCTGGCGGCATGGCAGTCGATCGCGCTGTCGAAGGCATTAACGAACTACGATTAACCATCGCCTCAACCTCCAAAATGATGAAGCGTTTGGGCGAATCTTCCCAACAAATCGGCAAAATTGTGACATCGATTTCGCAACTTGCCTCTCAAACTAACTTATTAGCCCTGAATGCGACTATTGAAGCAGCCCGCGCCGGCGAACAAGGTTTAGGTTTTGCAGTTGTTGCCGAAGAAGTGCGAAAATTAGCAGAAAGGTCAGCCGGTGCTACTGAAGAAATCTCCGAAATTGTCGGTACAATTCAAGAAGAAATCAGCCGTGTGATGAAGGCAATGGAATCGGGGACACTGGAAGTGGTGGAAGGTACTAAACTCGCCAGTGAAGCCAAAACTCACCTGAATGCCATCATCGAAGTTAGCCGAGAAATGAATGCTTTGGTGCAAAATATTACTCGCGCCTCGGCTAAACAAACTATTTCGGCTGAGGAAATCTCTAGCAGTATGCAGCAGGTGAATGAGATTGCGAATACAACTGCCAGAAAAGGTTCGGATGTCAAGGCATCTTTGGATGATTTGTCTGGTTCTGTTAGCAAATTGCAAAAGTCTGTGGCGAATTTTAGGAGTTAGTTGATAGTTGACTGTTGACGGTTGACGGTTGACAGTTGACGGTTGGATGATTCGGCGATTGAAAGAGACTGTTGGCGAATCAAGAAAGGGTAATACCCCTCATAGGTAAAATGTAGATAGTGTAGGTTGGGTAGAGCGATAGCGAAACCCAACTCTTTAAAAATAATGTGTTGGGTTTCGTTACCTCAACCCAACCTACTTCCGA
>JAYSVM010000177.1:0-11539 GCA_043718495.1 Oscillatoriales bacterium
TCACAAAAGCGTTCCCAGACGTTGGCGCTTTCGCGCTGTTGTAAGGTGGTTGTCATGGTTTTATGATTGCTGTATTTGGTTGTCAATGTTCAGATGATGCTTTTATTATTACGCCTACTACTAAGCTTTGTAAAGGGGTTTGGCGACAGCAGAACTGATGAGGGTGATAAGTTTGGGTTATATGTAGTTGGATTGCTTACTATATATATGGTCTAGGGCGTAGGGCATCGGGCATCGGGCATCGGGCATCGGGCATGGTGACTATATATATGGGATATTTGGGTTGAGGTGCTTGAGGTCAATTCTTCAGTTCTTTAATCCAAAATCTAAAATCTAAAATCTAAAATTGATTAATGCACCCTTCTCCTTGTATATTCTCATTTTTTTCAGGTTCAGGCTTCCTCGATTTGGGTTTTGAGTCGATCGGCTTTAATGTAGCTTATGTAAATGAAATATTCTCGCCATTCATCCAAGCATACCGTCACTCTCGGCAGTGTCTAAATTTGCCGCAGCCAGAATACGGACACTGCGAAGGAGAAGCAGCAGATGTAACTCGACTTGTAGAAGGAAAACCAGCACTTCACTTGCGGGAATTGATGCAAGATGCTCGCAAGAATCACAATATTATTGGATTTATTGCGGGGCCGCCCTGTCCTGACTTTTCAATTGGTGGCAAAAACCGAGGTGGGGAAGGAGATAAAGGCAAACTTTCAGCTTCCTATATTGAATTGATTAGTCAGCAGCAGCCGGATTTCTTCTTATTTGAAAATGTCAAAGGTTTGTGGAGAACCAAAAAACATAAAGCTTTTTATGACGAACTTAAAAATAAGTTAGCTGAGGCTGGATATATATTTGTGGAACGTTTAATTAATGCGATCGAATACGGTGTGCCGCAAGATAGAGATAGAATTATTTTAATCGGTTTCCGAAAAAATATTGTCAAAGATCTGGGCATTTCTTTAGATAAAAATAGCCAAATGTTACCTGAAAGTATATTTCCTTGGTCAAGTCAGATTCTATATCCCAAATCCGAAGTTTTTTCTAATCCTTGGCCTGAGACTGGTACATTTGCCTGCGATAGTTTTTTGCCTTGCCCTGATGGCATTCCCAAAGAGTTAACAGTACAGTTTTGGTTCCAAAAAAATGATGTTGTAAACCATCCCAATGCGGAACATTATTTTCAACCAAGAGCGGGGCTGAAAAGGTTTGCTGCTGTCGATGAGGGAGATGATTCTAAAAAATCTTACAAGCGTTTGCACAGGTGGCGTTATTCGCCGACTGCTTGTTACGGCAATAACGAAGTTCACTTGCATCCTTACAAAATTCGCAGGCTTTCTGTTGCAGAAACGCTGGCTATTCAGTCTCTGCCTAAAAAGTTTGCGCTGCCCGAAAATATGACATTAAGCAATATGTTTAAAACAGTGGGAAACGGTGTTCCTTATCTGGCTGCCCAAGGAATTGCTAAAACTATTTTACAGTTTTTATCTAACTAAATCAGAACTTAGGATTCCCAATTCCCAATTCCCAATTCCCGATTCCCAATTCCCGACATATCTCGTTTAACACAGAAGTGTTATAATAACTTGTTAAGGTTGACAACCTAGATTTTTTATTTGACTGCAATTCGCCATGACTGTTAAACCCCGCCGCTATCACATTACCACTTTCGGATGCCAGATGAACAAAGCCGACTCCGAACGGATGGCCGGCATTCTCGAAAATATGGGCTTTGAGTTTTCGGAAGATCCTAACGAAGCTAGCTTAATTCTCTACAATACTTGTACTATTCGAGACAATGCCGAACAAAGAGTTTATTCTAACCTGGGAAGGCAGGCTAATCGCAAGCGCAAAGAACCGGGTTTGACTTTAATTGTAGCAGGATGTGTGGCTCAGCAGGAAGGTGAAGCGTTACTGCGACGTGTGCCAGAATTGGACTTGGTAATGGGGCCGCAACACGCTAATCGGCTTGAAGATTTGCTGGAACAAGTTTTTCAGGGAAATCAAGTTGTGGCCACTGAAGCGGTTGAGATTATGGAGGATATTACTAAGCCTCGCCGTGATAGTAAGGTGACGGCTTGGGTGAATGTAATTTATGGTTGTAATGAACGCTGCACTTATTGTGTTGTGCCGAATGTTCGCGGGGTTGAACAGTCGCGAACACCAGAAGCAATTCGCGCGGAAATGGAGGATTTGGGCCGCCAAGGTTATAAGGAAGTAACTTTGTTGGGGCAAAATATTGATGCTTATGGTAGAGATTTGCCTGGGACTAAACCGGATGGCAGTAATCAGCATACTTTGACTGATTTGCTTTATTTTGTGCAGGATATTCCGGGAGTCGATCGCATCCGATTTGCTACTAGCCACCCGCGCTATTTTACGGAACGCTTAATTAAAGCCTGTGCGGAATTGCCACAGGTTTGTGAACATTTTCATATTCCGTTTCAGTCTGGTGATAATGATATTCTGAAGGCGATGTCGCGGGGTTATACTCAGGAGAAATATCTGCGAATTATTGATACAATTCGCCGTTATATGCCTGATGCTTCGGTGACTGCGGATGCGATTGTTGGCTTTCCTGGGGAGACGGAAGCGCAGTTTGAGAAGACTTTGAAGTTGATTGAAGATGTTGGTTTCGATTTGGTGAATACGGCGGCTTATTCGCCTCGGCCAGGGACACCGGCGGCTTTGTGGGAAAATCAGTTGAGTGAGGAGGTGAAAGCCGATCGCCTACAACGGATCAATCATATGGTGACAACAACGGCTATGGGACGTTCACAGCGCTATTTGGGACGTGTGGAAGAGGTATTAGTCGAAGTCCAAAATCTTAAAGATCCAAGTCAGGTGATGGGGCGCACGCGCGGCAATCGCTTGACATTTTTTAAGGGCGATATTGCAGAATTAGCTGGTAAAATAGTGCAGGTTAAGATTACAGATATTCGCGCTTTTAGCTTGACAGGGGAAATGGTGGAAAATTGGTAATGGGGAATTGGGAATTGGGAATTGGGAATGGGAATATTATCAACTATCAACTGTCAACTAAGTAAATCACATGACACAAAGTTCTGAACCGGATAATTTACAGTCAACTCCGCAAACAACTCCCCAAGTTGAATTGCCGCAGCCAAACGAAAAAGGAGATTATCAAAGAACATCTCACAAATATTGGGAGGCCGCAGATCCAGACTCCAATGGTCTTAATTGTAGGATGAGCGAATATTCGATTCAAGAAATACAAGATCCGGGGAGTAATGTGGATTTGAATATTGGTAATTGGCCTGTAGTTGGGACTTTACGATCAGGTCAATTATTTGAAATTTACCTTGGTCCAAGTGGCTCTGGGGTTTTATATGATGAGCAAAGTAGACCTTGGTTTTTTGTGCAAAGAAGTTACGATCAAGGTGCACCTAGTAATTGTTTTGTTCGGGCTAACAGCAGTTTTATGAAGCCAGTACAACCTAAGTAGTTTGTATAGATAATATTGGCTAGGCACGGCTGATATCAATTTCGGTTGCACCGTCAGGATAGAGGACACGGCAGTGCCATGTCCTTACCCAAAATAATGTTGTCAAAAAGTAGCGGGAGTATTTAAAAATGACTAAGATGCGGATAGGGCTGTTATTCGGCGGGCGTTCGGGGGAACACGAAGTTTCAATTAGTTCAGCTAGGGCGATCGCACGAGCCCTCGCTTCTGACGAAAATGCTACCAAATATGAAGTCCAGCCATTCTATATCCAAAAAGACGGCCGCTGGCTGTCGGGAAATATACCTCAACAGGTATTAGAAGCAGGAAAACCTCTGGAAATAGAACAACAAAAAGCCGAAACTGAGTCTCCTTCATCTCACGAATTTCCTAATTTTAATGCAGTAGATGTTTGGTTTCCGGTTCTGCACGGACCAAATGGCGAAGACGGTACTGTGCAAGGGTTGCTGAAGTTAATGCAAATTCCATTTGTCGGTTCCGGGGTTTTGGGTTCGGCGATGGGAATGGATAAAATTGCGATGAAAATGGCTTTTGCTCACGCAGGTTTACCGCAGGTAAAATACATCGCTGTCAATCGTTCCCAAATCTGGTCAAATCCTTGTATTTTTCCGAAACTGTGTGACCAAATTGAGGAAACTTTGGGTTATCCTTGCTTTGTGAAACCCGCAAATTTGGGTTCGTCTGTGGGGATTTCTAAAGTCCGATCGCGCGCTGAATTAGAAGCAGCCCTCGACAGCGCAGCCAGTTACGACAGGCGAATTATTGTGGAAGCGGGTGTGATAGCTAGAGAATTAGAATGCGCTGTTTTGGGCAACGATAATCCCCAAGCTTCAACTGTGGGAGAAATTAGTTTTAATAGCGATTTCTATGACTACGAAACTAAGTATACCCAAGGGCAAGCAGATTGCTCAATTCCGGCAAAGGTAAGTAGTGCTATGATCTCAAAAATTCAAGAAATGGCAGTGCAAGCATTTTTAGCTATAGACGGAGCCGGTTTAGGGCGAGTAGACTTTTTTTACGTTGAATCTACAGGGGAAGTTATGATTAATGAAATCAACACTTTTCCTGGCTTCACTGCTACGAGTATGTATCCCCAACTTTGGGAAGCTTCGGGCATTTCTTTCTCGGAATTAGTAGACCGTTTAATTCAATTGGCTTTAGAAAGACACAGGGAGAAGTCCTGAATCGCGAACCCTAAGCCGCAAAATGCTAACAGCAAAAAATAAATTATTCCGCAGGTTATATATCCGTACCTGCGGAAACGAGATAAGATGGTTATAGCGCTTAGTCTCTGCCTACAACCAAATTCTTGCTCCCAGCTCAGGAACGGGAAAATTATAGGAGGTAGTATAAATAAATGCAAAATAAGATGACTAAAGGCGATTGGCGAATATTAGAGTTAATCTTAACTCTCAAATCTGAAGCTTTAAATGCGTTAACTTAAATGAGACCTTTCACTAAATTACCGCAGTGGTGGACTTATGGACTGTTATTTCCCCTAGCGATACTCAACTGCTGGTTAGCCCTCCTAGTCTTTGAATATTTTCGCGCTCTGATTACTGTTTTGGTCATCGCAACATTGCTGTCTTTTTTGCTAGATTACCCAGTCCGCTTTCTGTGCAAGTATGGGATGAAGCGCGATCGAGCAGTTTTGTCGGTATTATTTGTTACTTTATTCATACTGGTGGTTTTAGGTGTCACTCTCGCTCCGATTCTGCTGACTCAACTCACCGAACTTGCAACCAGATTACCGACTTGGATAGTTTCTGGAACCGAACAGATTGAAGCGTTTAACAAATGGGCGGAAAATCGTAATCTACGCATTGATGTTAGCGGTTTAACTACTCAATTGAGCGATCGACTTTCGACTCAATTGCAGTCTCTAACGGGCGAAATCCTCAAATTTGGCTTAGGTGCGGCAGACAGTCTTTTGAACTTCCTACTAACAATAGTCCTGACATTTTACTTACTCTTGCATGGCGAGAAAGTGTGGGAAGGTCTGTTTAAGTGGCTTCCCCCCAAGCTGAGTATTCAATTGCGGGAATTGCTGCCACGAAGCTTCCATAATTACTTTGTTGGGCAGGCAACTTTAGCGGGTTTGATGGGACTTTCAATGACTGTTGCCTTTTTAGTTTTGCGAGTTCCGTTTGGGCTACTGTTTGGTTTGGGTGTGGGTGTAATGACTCTAATTCCGTTTGGAGCACCTTTTAGTATTTGGATTGTCAGTTTGCTAATAACGCTGAACAACTTTTGGCTCGGAGTTACAGTTTTGGCTGTCGCTATAGTTATTGATCAAGTAATTGAAAATGCGGTTGCTCCTCGGCTGCTAGGCAGTTTTATCGGTCTCAATCCAGTGTGGATTCTAGTTTCGCTGCTGGTGGGAATTAAGGTGGGTGGAGTAGCAGGTTTGTTGGTTGCTGTGCCGATGGCCGGTTTTATTAAGAATGCTGTTGATGCTTTGGAAACTTCGAGGCATCAGTCGAGTGAGATTAATTCTCGAATTTCTGTTGAGTCTGTTGATCTATAAAATTCTTGATTTCGTTGTCAAAAGTGTAAAAAGTTCAGGGTTAATGCGGAATATCCAGGCCTGGGGCCGTAGTCTTTGTTAGCATGAAGCAAATCAACAATCTGTTTGAGATAGCGCGGTTTCTACCACACGGTGTAGGGTAAATCCCACCAGGCAAGCACATCTGAAAAATGCTTCAATTTAACTTAAAGAGCCTTTGGTTCTTAATTGAATAGGTGTTACAAATGAAAAACCATAATTATAATTCTTGCTCTGACTCCAACCAAATCAATATTACGGAAAGCAAAAATATGCCTAATCAAACTCAGCATCATCGCACTTTATGTTTGCCGAAAAAACTTGCTTTTTTATCCCTGATTTTGCTCGGCTCTACTTCGATGGTTGGATGCAATGCCCTAACTTCCCAAGTTCCAGGAAGTTCTAATGCTATCAAAGGTGAAACCTCAAGTCCAGCGCCAATTTCAGCAGTGTCTACAAAGATATTACCATCTGAAGATTCTAATTTTGTGACAAAAGTAGTGCAGCAAGTCGGGCCGGCGGTGGTGCGAATTAACTCATCTCGCACGGTGAAGAACCAAGCTCCAGATGAGCTCCCAGAACAATTCCGTCGCTTCTTCGGCTCGGAATCTCCCCTTCAACCGGGAAATCGGGTAGAACGAGGTTCTGGTTCTGGTTTTATTTTTGGTTCCGATGGTCGAATTTTGACTAATGCCCACGTTGTTGATGGTGCGGATACGGTGACGGTAAAACTGAAAGACGGGCGGGAGTTTGTAGGCAAAGTTTTAGGTATAGATACAGTTACAGATGTGGCTGTGGTTAAGATTGAAGCTAACAATTTGCCTGTGGTGAGTTTGGGTAAATCTGAAGAGTTGCAGCCTGGAGAATGGGCGATCGCGATCGGTAATCCCCTCGGTTTAGATAATACTGTTACTGTGGGGATTATTAGCGCTACAGGTCGTTCTAGCTCTGATGTAGGTGTTCCAGATAAGCGTGTTAACTTTATTCAAACGGATGCTGCGATTAATCCTGGCAATTCTGGTGGGCCTTTGTTGAACCAACGCGGTCAAGTTATTGGGATGAATACGGCGATTATTCAAGGTGCTCAAGGATTGGGTTTTGCAATTCCGATCGATCGCGCTCAACAAATTGCTGAACAATTAGCCACAACCGGGAAAGCTGAACATCCTTATTTGGGGGTTCGGATGTTGAGCATTACTCCAGAAATTAAGGCAGAATTGAGTAAAAATCCCAATACCAAATTGAAGCTGACTGAAGATAAAGGCGTGTTAGTTGTGGGAGTTGCGAAAAATTCTCCGGCGGCACAAGCTGGAGTTAGTGTTGCTGATGTGATCAAAAAAATCAACGGTCAAGAAGTCAGCGATGCTGGTAGTGTACAGCAAATTGTTGAGAAAAGTACAGTAGGCAAAGATATACAGCTTGAGTTGAGCCGTGACGGAAAACCTGTGAGTGTAGCTGTAAAAGCTGGTGCTTTTCCAGCGAATCAGAAACAGCAGTAACCGAGGAGACGGCAATGCCGTTTCCCTACCCCAAAGCAACATTGTAGGGAAACGACAGGTGCAGTCTCCTGATTTCGGGTAATATTAATTCCCATGCTAAAAGATTTGGTATTATGCTTTCGGAATGGCAACCAAAGTAATCGAATTAGCTGGGTAAGTTGCCTGAAAGCCAGCAGCGCTGACAGCCCGATCGCTCTGACGGACGATCGCCTGCAAATTCGCCTCGCTGTAAGTGTAAACTTGAGCTTTACCTGCCGGTTTAAATCCTTTCAAACTCAGGTTGCTGGTCAGATTTTTACCAGTTTTATTGATAATCATCAGTGTCAGAGTACCATCATTGGTGCGTTGTGCTCCATAGATTGCCAACTGTCCCTGGTCTGTGCTGTGCGATCGCACCCAAGTATCGCCATACTTACCACCCTTGCCATCATAATTCATGTACATTCGGAAAGTATAGGCTGTCGGTTCCGAAGACTTAGGAGGCCCCCACAGCGTCGCTAAATCGACTTGTTCTCGCCCAAAAATCCCCAGGATGTCGGCTTGGGTTAAGGCCCCATTCATCGACTCTATACCGCCCCAATTATATTCAGTAATTGCGATTTTTGTACCTGGATAATCTTCTTTTATCCACTGTCGAAACCGAGGAATAATTGTCAGCGGTGGATTCGATTTGCCAATCCAACTTTCATCAGTATAGGTAGCATCCCACAGAGAACGAGTCGATCGCAGTCGCAGCGCTTGGGTTTTGGCATCACCGGCGGGACAATTGGCCAAACAGGTATCGTCCGCCGAAGGATAGTAGTGTTCGTCGAAATAGTCGAGAATCCGCACACCTTTCTGTTGTTCGTAAGCGCGCATTTGCTGCAAATACCAGCGTGCAAACCAGACACCGCCGTGTTTTTCGCGATCGCCCTTAACCCCCGAATCCACATAGACAGGCCAGCCAAAATCCGACGGGCCGAGTACCTTAGCAGTGGGATCTGTCGCTTTGACCATTGAGGCATATTGGTAAGTGCGATCGCGCAATTCATCGTAACTTATCGCTTCTGGATGAACATCGCGGTGAGTGTTTCCCCAGCCACTTGGTTCATTATCCATTTGATAAATTTGCACACCGCCGTTAGCAGCATTACTGTGGGTTTTAACTAAGTGTTGAACCCACGGTTTTTGAAATTCTGGATTGCTAACGACGCTGACATCAAGGCGATTATTATTAGTGATTACAGTGCCATCTGGATGCTTACCATTGCCGCATTTATCGCCTTCGGGAAAAATGTAAGGATTGGTTTTTTCTTGCGGGCCGTATTTGGATACTCTAAAGCCGCAGTTCCAAGTGTTAAACTTATTTACATAGCCAATCATCGGGATAGTAACGATGCTTTTACTGCCGTTTGTGCGGTTAGTTTTAACAATTTTATCGATAGAATCGCCGGGAATAGGGTTTTTATTGTCGCCGCCACCCATGAAAAAGAAGTCATCACCAACGTTGGAAGAATCGACTAGCCAATTGTAGCGACTGGTGTGATTTGCGCCCCAGCGTTCGACTGGAATTCGCAATTCTTGCGCTAGGGCCGGATCTAGGGCATAATCATTCATACCGTAGATGTCGGGACTGATGGAATGGCGATCGGCTGTAACGTCTACAGATAAGGTGGGATTGGCTGTTTGGGCGATGCCATTTTTGATATAAGCTGTTGTTACGGCGATCGCGAAAGCGGCGATTAAACCCAACGAAAATAGGACTAGCCAACGAGGTTTATTTTCGGGAGACTGCAACAAAAATCGTGGATTCATGAATTTATGATATAGTGTTTAATAAAGCTTGTTTAAACTCTACTGCATTTTTGTAATAAATTTCAGGATTGTCGATTAAAGCGCGATCGATTACGGCGGCTAGCGGCTGAGGGATTGACGAAGTGCGATCGCGAATAGGAACCACATCATTATCCAACACAGCACGAAACGGGTCTAATCCCACAAAATTGCGCGGCGAATATCCCGTAATCATCACATACAAACAAGCCGCCGCCGCCCAAACATCAACCTCCGGTTGCGCGTACTTATAATCAAGCACTTGCTGTCGCGGCATAAAATACGGCGTACCAACAGCATTACCAGTCAAAGTTAAGCCGCTTAAACCCGCTTGATCGAAAGCCTTTGCTAACCCATAATCCCCAATTTTAGCAACTTGTTTCCCTCCCACATTCGCCAGAAAAATATTCCCCGGCTTCAAATCCCGGTGAATCAAACCCCGTCCCTTCGCAAAACTACCATCAGCCAATCTGACATTGGGGATTTCCGCATTGTGCGTGTAAGTCAAACCATCTAACACTTGTATAATAATAGCTACAGATTCGGCGATCGGCAAAGTGCTGACACCGCGTTTTGCCATCAAATCAACAATGCTACCACCCTCGCAGTATTCCATCGTAAAAAAGAAGGTTTCATCGGCATAACCCGACTCTTTAAATCCTACCACATTGGGATGTTTCAAACATTTAGTATTATCAACCTCCCGCAAAAACCAATTAACCGCCCGCTGATTCGCCGCCACCTTTGGCAACATCACCTTCAGCGCAACTTGTTCCTTTGTTTCCTGATGCTGTGCCAAATAAACTAAACTAAAACCACCTTTACCCAACTCCTTTAGCAAAACATAATCACCGAGAACTCTGATATTATTTTCACCACCCACAGCTTTGAACAGAAAAGCTTGCAACATTTCCCACAGATTGGCTTGATTTGAAGGAATAATTGGGGGTGATTGTTGTTGGAGATTTTTGGCAATTTCCGGGTCAAGGGCAACAGCAACTCGAAAAGAAGTATCGCTGAGTGTAAATTCATCTCCCTCTTGCAAGTCGTATTCAGGGAATTGAATTTGAGCCGCATCTTCAGGAGATTGATGTACTTCTCGCTGACCGATTTTCTTACTATTCACAAAAGTGCCATTTTTACTGCCGAAATCGCGCACCCGGATATCAGGAGGATTGATATCTAGCAAACAGTGATAGCGAGAAATCGTGCGATGATTGTCATCATCGGGAATGTTGGGGTAGCAATCTTTAGCGCGGCCGAGTATGCAAGTTGTGCGGGTATCAAAGGTGAATTCTTTGCCTTTGAGATTGCCTGCGGTGATGGTGAAAGTAACTTTTGAAGTCATATATATTAGAGATTTTGGATTATTCAATTTTAGATTTTGGATGCTCGAAACTCTTGCTCCCCATCCGAAGATCGGGGCTAACTTCTTGCTCCCCCCCTTACCAAGGGGGGGCTGGGGGGGGGGTAAAAGAGTTAATGCAATAAACGATTAAATCTCATGTACATTTCTAACCATTACTCCCCACCCTTAACAAAGAGCTAACTCTTACTCCCACCCTTAACAAAGAGCTAACTCTTACTCCCACCCTTAACAAAGGGCTAACTTCTTGCTCCCACCCTTAACAAAGGGCTAACTCTTGCTCCCCCCCTTAGCAAGGGGGGGCTGGGGGGGGTAAAACACCCGATGTTCTCAACGATTTAATCCCCTCCACAATCACCTCTAAAACCCCATCCAAATTATGATAAACATCATCATTAGTAAACCTCAAAAAATGAATTCTTGCCGACTCAATAAACTCTTGCCTTTCTGCATCATATTCTACAGCGCCATCCACAAAATGGCTGTCACCATCAACTTCCAGTGCTAACTTGATTTCTGGTGAATAAAAGTCGATCGCAAATGCTGCTACACTGTATTGTCTGCGAAATTTACAATTTTCAAGCTGTCTGTTTCTGATCCGTTTCCATAAATCCTTTTCAGCTTCTGTCATTTCTCTGCGAAGCTTCTGCCGCTTGAATTTCTCTGAGCTTTTGTTGTAGAGTTTTGTCATGGTTGTATGGGATTTTATTGTTTGTTGCTGAGTATTTTAACCCCCCCCAGCCCCCCCTTGGTAAGGGGGGGAGTAAGAGTTAGCCCGTTAGTAAGGGGGAGAGTAAGAGTTGTTTGAGTTTTATTGTTTGTTTGTTGCTGGTATT
>JAYSVM010000178.1:0-3666 GCA_043718495.1 Oscillatoriales bacterium
CTCATTTCTACTGCTGTTTCCTAATTTCGGCTATTAACGCAAAATCAGATGAACTCCAACAACGAGATTGTTCCCCCAAGTGCTCCTGGGAAACGGCGCACCAAAGCTGAAGTTGCAGCCGAAGATGGTCGCGCGAGGGGATTTTCTGACCATTCTGCCGATCGCCAAGTTGAGCAATTACGCCAAATGTTCGATCGACACCGTGGCCAGCGCCAGTTAATCTTGCTGCAAGATTTCCCAGATCCCGACGCGCTTTCGAGTGCTTGGACTTACAAATTAATTGCCGAACAGTACGATATCAACTGCGATATTATTTATGCTGGTGCTCTCAGCCACCAAGAAAATATTGCCTTGGTTAAATTGACTAATTTGCCGTTGCATAGGTGGACTTTGGAAACGGCAAAGACTAAGGATTTATCGGTGTATCAGGGCTGTGTTTTTATCGACAATCAAGGCACGACTTGTCACTTAACTGAGTTGATTTTGTCGGCGGGAATTCCGATCGCCGCAGTGATTGATCACCACAGTTTGCAGGGAGAAATGAATGCAGAATTTGTGGATTTACGCCCCCAAACTCGCGCGACTGCTACGATTTTTACTGAGTATTTGCAAGCTGGACTCCTCACTCTTGATGGTAATGTGAGTCAGCATATCAAGTGCGCTACGGCTTTGATGCACGGTTTGCGATCGGATACGAATGCCCTGAGACAAGCTGAGGAGGAAGATTTTTTGGCTGCGGCTTATTTGAGTCGGTTTTATGACCCGCAGTTGCTGAATGCGGTGTTGCAGTCGTCTCGATCAAAGTGGGTGATGGATGCGATCGAGCGATCGCTCAAACACCGCATTGTCCAGAACAATTTTTCCATCGCCGGTGTCGGCTATCTCCGTTATGACGATCGCGATTCCATTCCCCAAGCAGCGGACTTTTTAGTCACAGAGGAGAACGTACACACCGCAGTTGTCTATGCAATTGTTCACGACAAAGATGAGGAAATTGAAGTAGTAATCGGGTCGCTGCGAACTACTAAACTTACTCTGGATCCTGACGAATTTATTAAAGAAGCTTTTGGTCAAGATGCTCAAGGACGCTTTTTTGGAGGTGGTAGAAGTCAAGCTGGAGGTTTTGAAATTCCGGTGGGATTTCTTTCGGGTGGTAATGAAAATAGCGATTATGCAAGACTGAAATGGGAAGTGTTTGATGCTCAGATTAAGCAAAAATTGCTTAGGTTAATTAGTCCTACAGACAATCCGGTTTATCATAATTAGATTGGGGAATTGGGCATAGGGCATGGGGCATGGGGCATTGGTCATGGGGCATCGGGCATGGGAATTATTAGTAGAAATTAGGAGACGGCAGTGCCGTGTCCCTACAATGTTATTTTGAGTAGGGACACGGCATTGCCGTCTCCTCTATCATTCCTACAATGTTATTTTGAGTAGGGACACGGCATTGCCGTCTCCTCGATCTCAACAAAGGACAGCCAGTGCATCTATATCTAATCCGTCACGGCATCGCAGCCGAACCGGAAGCATACGCGACAGATGCAGAACGCCCGCTGACCAAAGAGGGCGATCGCAAAACTCGGAAAGTCGCCCAACGGCTGTATGAACTCGAAATTCAGTTTGACCTAATTCTCACCAGTCCCCTATTGCGCGCCACACAAACGGCCCAAATCCTGCAAACAGTAGGGCTGAGTTCCCAAATCGAAGAATCCGCAGCCCTAGCGCCATCAGGAGACATCCAGAACTGGCTAGAATGGTATCAACAGTGGCAGGAGAAAGGAAGCCGCAGCTTGGCTCTAGTGGGTCACCAACCAGACTTAGGCAACTGGGCCGAAACTTTGCTTTGGGGCAGAACCCAAGACACCCTGATCCTGAAAAAAGCAGGTACGATCGGCTTAATTCTCCCTGAAACAGGCTCTCCCGTGGGTCGCAGCCAAATGTTTTGTTTACTATCACCCAAGTTTTTGTTGGGTAAAGGGCTCAATTAGCTGTAGGGGCGGGTTCACAGACAATAATTGCCTAAAACCCACAATCTCGTAAACCCGCCCTCCCCATCTAAGATCTTGCACCATTCTCAATTTGTAGGGGCGGGTTCACAGACAATAATTGCCTAAAACCCACAATCTCGTAAACCCGCCCTCTCCCTCCCCCTCCCCTAAAACACGACTAGGCAATACCGTGTCCCTATGGGGATAAGCTGTGGAGCATTTAAACCACTAACGAGGCCTGTAGGGTGCGTCAGCTCAATGGCTTGTTAGGCAAGGGAAGCGCTGCGGGCTGACGCACCCTACAATACTATTTTAAATGCGTAACAGCTTATTGAGCTCGTTAACACGGCGACACTATCAATGTTTCTGCTAATGTACTTTGAATAGATTAGATTAAACTCACACAAATACGGTATCGCAATGGTCGTCGGCGAATTCAAACCAGGTTTAGAAGGTGTTCCTGCTACCTTGTCCAGCATTAGCTTTGTAGATGGACAAAAGGGGCTGCTTGAATATCGCGGCTTTAGCATCGAGGAACTAGCAATCAAAAGTTCCTTTTTGGAAACTTCGTATTTATTAATCTGGGGTGTGCTTCCGACAAAGGATGAACTAGAAGCCTTTGAGCATGAAATTCGGTATCACCGCCGAATCAAATATCGCATCCGGGACATGATGAAATGCTTCCCCGAAGGAGGACATCCAATGGATGCTCTGCAAGCTTCAGCAGCAGCTTTGGGTTTGTTTTACTCACGCCGTGCTCTGGCAAATCCAGCATACATTCGAGAGGCTGTAGTGCGACTGCTAGCGAAGATTCCCACTATGGTAGCAGCGTTCCAGCAAATGCGTCGGGGTAATGATCCGGTGCGGCCAAGGGACGATTTGAATTACTCGGCTAATTTTCTTTATATGCTCAATGAGCGAGAACCCGATCCGCTTTTGGCTAATATTTTCGACATTTGTCTGACTCTCCATGCGGAACATACTATCAATGCTTCTACGTTTTCGGCCATGGTAACTGCTTCGACACTGACAGATCCTTATGGGGTAATTGCTTCGGCTGTGGGCACTTTGGCGGGGCCGCTCCATGGGGGTGCGAATGAAGAAGTTATTGAGATGTTGGAGCAAATTGGTTCGGTAGAAAATGTGCGACCTTTTGTGGAGAAGTGCGTTGAAAACAAGGAAAAAATCATGGGCTTTGGCCACCGGGTTTATAAGGTGAAAGATCCGAGAGCAACTATTCTCCAAGGGTTAGCAGAAAAGTTGTTTGAAAACTTTGGTCACGATGATTATTACGATATTGCTGTGAAGTTGGAAGAGGTTGTTGAGGAAAAATTGGGTCACAAAGGAATTTATGCCAATGTAGATTTCTATTCTGGTCTGGTTTATCGGAAGATGGGAATTCCTATTGATTTGTTTACACCAGTTTTTGCGATCGCCCGTGTTGCTGGCTGGCTGGCTCACTGGAAGGAACAGTTGGAGGCAAACCGGATCTATCGTCCTACTCAAATATATACGGGTACTCACGGTGAGTCCTATATTCCGATCGAGCAAAGATCGTAAAGGGAGGAGGACACGGTGATTAATTGTAGGGACACGGCACTGCCCATAGGTGTCAACTTAAGCCTGAAAGCCATATAAATGTAGCTTTTCGGCAAAGTCTAGATCCCCCTAAATC
>JAYSVM010000179.1:0-35773 GCA_043718495.1 Oscillatoriales bacterium
ATTACAGACAGCTATTGAGTCTCAAACTTCACTGACATCGCAAGTATCTGAATTAGAACATCAGTTAGAAACTGTCTCACAAAGCCGATCGCAACTACAAACAGATTTGGACAATGCTCATCAAGGGCGATCGCAATTAAACACACAATTCACCGAAATTCAAAATCAATTACAGACGGCTATTGAGTCTCAAACTTCACTGACATCGCAAGTTTTGGAATTAGAACATCAGTTAGAAACTGTGTCTCAAAGCCGATCGCAACTACAAACAGATTTGGATAATGCAAAATCAGCTCCTGAATCTGAGCTAATTGAAGCATCAACTTCAGAAATAGAACTCCCTATTAAAAAAGATTTTGTTGTTTCTCAACAAGGCAAAGGCGACTATACTACAATTAGTGAAGCACTAAAAAAAGCCACATCAAATAGTCATATTTATGTACAGCCGGGCTTATATCAAGAAACTCTGATACTTGATAAATCAGTAGAAATTATCGGTGAAACAGCAGCCGGAAACATTGTGATTGAAAGTGCCAATGCTACTTGTATTCAAATGCAAACTGACTCGGCTTTAGTGCGAGGTTTAACCTTAAGTGCTACCGGAAAATATTATGCAGTTGATATTCGTGAAGGAGAGTTAGTCATTGAAGACTGTGACATCACTTCTGCGGACTATTCTGTGGTGGGAATCTGTGGAAATAATGTTAGTTCAGTGATTCGCCGTTGTCAAATCCATGACGGTATTTGGAACGGTATTTTTATCTCTGATTACGCTAGAGTAACGGTGGAAGATAGCGATATTTTTGACAATGGTACTTTTGGAATAGCTGTCGGATTGGGAGGTAAATTAGTTATACGTCAGTGTCGAATTAGTGGTAATGGAGCAGAGGGAATTGCAGTTTATAGAGATGCCATTGCCAAGGTTGAAAATTGTAATTTAACCGGCAATACTGCGGGTAATTTGCGACTCGTCGATAATGGATATGTGGAAACTAAAAGCGATCCAGAATAGATATATCGGGCATCGGGCATCATTCTCAAGAACAGGCATCTTGCCTGTTCCACAAACAGTAAGTTTTCTTGTGGGGTGGGCATCCTGCCCGCCCAGATTATTGATATAGAAATCAACACCGCTGATATCGCATTCCTGGCAACTGCGAAACTAATTCCAACAACTCTAACTGCAAAAGTGTACCAGAAACTATTCCCGCATCCAATCCCGCTGCTTCAACAATTGTATCAAAAGAAATCGGCTCAGATGCGATCGCACTTAACACCAGAGCCAAGTCCGCATCCAATAGTGGCATCCGCTTGGGTGGAGCCGGATTGACTGGAAATAGAGATAACTGTTGAGCATTATCCAATTTTGGCATAACTCCAAGCATTTCCAATAATCGTTCTTCGCTCGACATTTGATCGTTTCCCGGCAGAATCGGATGAGCACCTTTACTCAGCAATTCTAAGCACCCAAAGGAAAGTTCATCATCCAATCTTCCTGTCAAAACATAGACATCCCGACCAAAATCATTAGCTTCATAAGCAGTAATTAAAGCACCAGATTTACGCGGAGCTTCTATTACTATTGTAGCACGACTTAAACCAGCAATTATCCGATTTCTGCGGGGAAAATGAGTTCTATTTGGTTCAGTACCAGCCGGGTATTCACTAATTGCCAATCCTTGCTGCAAAACGCGATCGCACAATCTCTCATTTTGCCTAGGATAAACAACATCTACACCCGTACCAAAGATAGCCAAAGTCCGCCCTCCCGTATCCAAACAACTTGTGTGAGCTTCTGTATCAATTCCTGCCGCCAATCCCGAAACAACAGTAAAACCACTTTTAGCCAAAGCCGCACTAAATTTGCGAGTCCACCGTTTGCCGTATTCTGAAGGACTCCGAGTGCCCACAATTGCCACTGTCGGCGTAATTCCTTGATTTTCTTTGGTATCAACAATACCACGATAATATAAGACTGGCGGCGGATTAGGAATTTCTAATAATAAACGAGGATAATCTCGATCGGCTGGTGTCCAGAAATGGAGATTTTTAATTAGATGTTTTTCAATAAATTGTTCTGGATTTATTTTATCTCGTTCTTGTAATATCTTTTCAAGAGTCTGTTTCCCAAATCCTTCAACCTGACATAATTCTATAGATTTTGCCGTCCAAGCTGTTGCCAAACTATTAAAATGTTGATTCAATCTCTGCAACAAAATCGGCCCGATACCGTTAATTTGAGACCATGCAAGCCAGTAAGCGCGTTCTTCTATCAATGAATTTCCCTCAATTAATGTTGAGGGAATTGTATCATTAAACAACAGTCTGGCCGTAGGTTGGGTTGAGGAGTGAAACCCAACAGCTAAAAACCTTGTTATTGTTGGGTTTCACTCCGTTCTACCCAACCTACATTTATTTTTCTTTCTATCATCGGGCATAGGGCGTACCTCACTTTCTTGATAACCGCTATAGAAGGCATTCTTGGCACTTTTCCTGATAAATCACAGGCTAGGCGTATTTTGAAGATAGTAAGCCAAACTCTCTGGCATCAACTATTCTAACTGCTGGCAGTAGGAGCGTGATCGCCCGATAGCCCACAAGCAAGCACTAATTTCTCCTAAATTAAGTTAACGCTTATGCAAGTCTCAAATGTAGCTCTCTTGACTCTGGCTGCCCTCGCATCCCAGAATTTAACGGCTAATACTACTAACGCCGCCCCTCCTCCACCTCCCGCTGCTCCTGCTGCAACGCAAACCAGCAACTTTGTTGATGCCATAAATAATACCGCGTTACGTCCTGCTCAGTCAATTAGCGCCCCTGAGACGATCGCCTACGCAGAATTTTCCCCACGAATTCCTGTAAAATCTCAGAAAGTTGCGATCGCGGCGACAGCACAACCAGAGTTATCTAGCACTACCAAAACCAACAAAAATACTTCAGCTTCATCGGGCGATGAATTGACAAAATCTTTACAAGAAACTTGGCTAACTAAATTAATCGAATCCGCCGCTCAAAACAGCCCTCAAGCTCGTGATGCTTTCGGATTTATCTCTCCGCAGGCTGATAGCAATGTCGAATCTGGATACAGTTTTAATAATACTGTAACTCTCCTAAATGTGTTGCTGATTCTTGGTACTATATTTCCCACAGTCACCATTGCTTTTTTTTGGATGATGCGGCGGCTGGTAGTCAAACAGTTGGTTGCTGATGCCAATCAGAGATTGCAGGGAATTGGTGTTTTAGAATCCGAACTAATCAATTCTAGTCAATTGACTCAAAAATTGAGAGATGAATTAGAAGCACAAATGAGTGCAGCCAAACAATCAGTTGATTTTTTAAGCAGAGAAAGTGAAATCTCCAAATCTTCCGTCGAGCAAATTGAAACTCTTAAATCTCAATTTCTGATGCACCTGCAAGTTTTGCTGACTGAAGTACATGAAAAAAAATCTCAGATTGTTCAAGAATTTTCACAAGTTTCCGCAGTTGTTGCTCAGGAATCTGCGAAAGTCGCACCTCAACCGCAATTAAACAATGCCAAACAATCAGAAGTAGCATCTGTTGCTAGTAATGAGAATAATGTGATTGCTGATGATTATATCAAGGAAGGCGAAAAGCTTTATTTTGAAGGAAAGTATGATGAGGCAGTAGTATGCTTTGAAAAAGCTATTTTAACGAATAATAATTTAGATAATGCTTGGTATTGGCGCGGCAATGTGTTAGTGAAATTGCAGCGGCATGAAGAAGCGATCGCCTGTTATGACCAAGCCATATCTATTAAATCAGATCATTACGAAGCATGGTATCATAAAGCTAATTTGCTGGGAAAATTACAAAAGTACGAAGAGGCGATCGCCTGTTACGAGCAAGCAAGTGCGATCGATCGCACAAATTACGCTCCTTGGAACAACATAGCAGCTTTGTTGGGCAAATTGCAGCACTACGAAGAGGCAATCGCCAGTTATGATCGCGCTCTTGCCATCAAAGCAACCGACAGCGAAATTTGGCATAACCGAGGGGCGATGCTGGGAAAACTACAGCAATACGAAGCAGCAGTCGATTCTTACGATCGAGCGATCGGACTCTATCCGAATAGATATCAAACCTGGTACAACCGAGGAAATATGTTGTGGAGATTACTCCGCTACGTTGATGCGATCGCTTCTTACGATCGCGCGATCGGCATTACGCCAGACAAATATGAAATTTGGTACAATCGAGGCGCAGTATTTGGCAGAATGCAGCAATACCGCGAGGCGATCGCATCTTATGACAAAGCAATTGCCATTAAATCCAACGACTATGAACTTTGGCACAATCGAGGTACAGCTTTCGAGAAACTCTCGCAGTACGAAGCAGCAATTGAATCTTACGAAAAAGCGATCGCAATTAACTCTAAATGTTATGAAGCTTGGTTTGGCAAAGGTGAATGCTTAACAAAACTGCACCGTAGTGAAGAAGCGATCGCAGCCTATGAACAGGCGATCGCAATTAAGCCAGATTCCTACGACGCTTGGCATCACTTTGGGACAGTCTTATCAGAATTAAAGCGCTATGAAGAAGCAATGACAGCTTATGATCGCGCGATCGCAATTAAGCCAGAAAATGCCGAAGCTTGGCGCGATCGAAGCACTCTAGCATCAGAACTAAAACAAGATACAGATTGATATCAATTCCCACGGTCAAATCTTAAAACCCCGACTTCTTAAAGAAGTCGGGGTTTTAGGTATTCTATCTTTATTTCTTAGTCTGTAGGTTGGGTTGAGGTACGAAACCCAACTCTTCTAAAATAGTCTGTAGGTTGGGTTGAGGTACGAAACCCAACTCTTCTAAAATAAGGTGTTGGGTATATTATGTCTTTATTTCTTAGTCTGTAGGTTGGGTTGAGGCACGAAACCCAACTCTTCTAAAATAAGGTGTTGGGTTTCGCTATCGCTCTACCCAACCTACTTTATCTACTTTATCTCTTTGCAAAATGCTAGATAATTTTTCAACTATCATCCTGAAAACTCTTCAAAGAATAGAAGCATAAAGGTTGACTTGCTATGGCAAATATATTCAGACTAATCAATATTTTGCCAATGGCAAAAAGTAATAATTTTCTTACACTAAATTCATAAAGCCTGGGAACTTTAGTAAAGTCTTTCCCTTCTTATCTATTAACAGGACATCCGAATAGGAAAAACTAAGACTACAAACTAGCAAGGCAAAATTGCTCATGGCAGTTATTTGGCTTGAAGGATAAATATAGTCAATCCTGACATAAATACTGGAATATTGCATCCATCAAATCAAACAGCACAATATATCCAAAAAATTCTACAGGCGCTTCTACCAAAAGCAAAAAAAAACTAATCTGTGGAATTAAGAAAATGGCAAACATAGCAGCAACTCTCGGCGCGGATCTCATGCCAGGAACTTTATTAGACGGCCGCGTAATTGGCCTAGGCAGCTTGCTAGGCGACGATACAATCAGCGGACTGGATGGCAATGATGCGATCAATTCAGGGTCAGGAAATGACCTGGTATTTGGCGGCCCCGGCAACGATATTGTCAACGGCAACGAAGGCGACGATCAAGTATTTGGTGGCAAAGACGACGACCAAGTATACGGTGGCAAAGGCAACGATTTAGTTAGAGGCGACATCGGCAATGACAGCGTTTTCGGTAACGACGGCAACGACTCAATGTTCGGCGGCAAAGACAACGACACGATGTTCGGCGGTAAAGGCAACGACTTGATTTTGGGCGACCTCGGCGACGATGTACTCTACGGCGACCTTGGTTCTGATACGATGAGTGGCGGTGGTGGAAATGACATTTTTGCGATCGGGCGAGTCGGCGACGGCAAACCCACATCCACCACAGGCGGCCCCGGAATCCCCGATGCCGATGTCATCACCGACTTCCAAGTTGCAGGTAATGATGTCATCCAACTCTTCGGTGGCTTACAATTTAGCGATTTGCAGTTTATCGATGGTACAGGATCGAATGGGATTGCGATCGGCAACACCCTAGTTCGCGATACCGGCACAGGCGAGTATTTAGTCAATATCCAAGGCAAAACCGCAGCCCAACTGAGCGCCAATCCCGCCTGGTTCCAATCCGCCGGAGTTCCCACGCCAACCCCAACCCCAGCAC
This sequence comes from Oscillatoriales bacterium, assembly GCA_043718495.1. Classification (GTDB taxonomy): domain Bacteria; phylum Cyanobacteriota; class Cyanobacteriia; order Cyanobacteriales; family Microcoleaceae; genus Microcoleus. The sequence continues at coordinate 6,139 of JAYSVM010000179.1, forward strand.
CCACGCCCACACCAGGAACAACTCCGTCAAGCGTCTTCAGTTTCAGCACAAACAATTACTCCAGCCCCGAAGGCAGTCCAGCCACAGTCACAGTCATTCGGACTGGCAATACATCAGCTCCCGGAAGCATTAACTTTGGTACTGTTGATGGTTCAGCTCTTTCTACCGGCTCGGCTACTGACTATACTGCCACTACAGGAACGCTGAATTTTACCGCAGGACAAACTAGCGCCACTTTCACAGTCCCGACTGTCGCTGATGCCATTAGCGAAGGCTCAGAAACAGTCAATGTATTTCTGAACAACGGTAATGTGGGCAGTCTCAATCCAGCCACAGTCACGATTTTTGATGGTGGAAGTGCCCCAGCCCCAACTCCGACTCCGATTACAACTCCAACGCCTGCAAGTGTCTTCCAATTCAGTCAAGGTAATTACACTGTCAACGAAGGCGGTCAGGCTACGATTACAGTGACTCGCACTGGTGGTACTGGTGCGGCAACAATTAACTACGGCACTACTGACGGTTCGGCTACTGCTAGCGGGACAGCACCTGACTACACTGTAGCAGCGGGTTCGCTGAACTTTGCTGCTGGTCAAAATAGCGCCAGTTTCACAGTCCCTGCTTTGATTGATGGGATTACTGAGGGCCCAGAAACTGTGAACTTGGTACTCAGTGGCGGTACTGTAGGCAGCAATCCGGCAATCTTGACAATCAATAATGTTGCGCCAGTTCCGACTCCGACTCCAACTCCGGCTCCAACTCCGAGTCCAACTCCGACTCCAACTCCGACTCCAACTCCGACTCCGGCTCCAACTCCAACTCCAGCAACTACCGGGCCTAGTATATTTTCCTTCAGTGCAGCGACTTACAGCGGCAACGAAGGTACTACTGCTAGTGTCACCATCAATCGCACCGGCGACTTGACACAAGGAGCAACGATTCTGTTCAGCACTGCTGACGGCTCGGCCACAGCTTCTAGCCCTGATTATGTCCCTGTCAGCAATGTCTCAGTGATGTTTGCTCCTGGTCAAGCTAGCGCGACTGTCGGTGTACCAATCATCAACGATACTGTGCCGGAACTGACTGAGACTGTGAACTTGTTCCTGAGTGGCGGCTCTATCGCTAGTCCCTCAGCAGCAGTTTTGTCGATTCTAGACAGCAGTGGTGTGGCAAGCAATGGATTTTTCTACGGTTCAGCTCCCGCCCCTGTCGCTGATGCTGCTGCTGGAACGTTTACAATCAATCGGACTAGCGGTGTCGGTACTGGTGCGATCGACTTTTTGATAGTCGCACCTGGTGGCGGCCAACCCAAGAATCTTACCGACTACTTTATCAATGGCTCTGGCGTACTTCCCAACGCTACCGGTGGCACTGTCAATTTTGCTAACGGACAAACTAGCGTCAGCCTGACAATTAACAACATTGCTGGTTTGACTGCTGGTAGTGTCAACTTAGGTTTCGGCGCTGGTTCCATCGGTACTCCAGCATCAACCTCGATTACTCTACTCTAAGGTGATTTGCAGGGCGGAAAATGTCTGCCCTGCGCGATCGCTAAAACCTGTATTTTTAGCACTTTAATTCTTTTGTTGTAGCCTGTATTATTTACAGACTTCCTGGATATGCCGCCCTAAACAGGGCGGTTTTTTATTATTTAGTAACCGAATTTGATATTATATCAAATCCGTTAGCATCGGAATTGTTAGTGGCCCAAATTAGGACACGACAGTGTCGTGTCCCTACGGTATTATTTGCGGTAGGGAGACGGCACTGCCTTGGACTCTATATCGTTCCGATGTAACCGAATTTGATATTACTTAAGCATTCACTATTTCTCAAAATGAAGTGATAAGCTTAGATTCATTGCTAAAAAAGGAGAATAGTTATGTCTGTTCAGACGCAAAGATGGCTATTTACTGTGCAAGAATACCACCTGATGAGTGAGGCTGGTGTTTTTGGTAAAGATGACCGAGTAGAACTCATAGAAGGAGAAATTATTCAAATGGCTGCAATTGGTACTCGTCACGCAAGTTGTGTTAAGCGGCTGAACCGCCGTTTTAGCATAATTCCAGAAGAGATTGCTATTCTGGGTGTTCAAGACCCAATTCAGTTAACAGAAAGAACTGAACCTCAGCCAGATGTGGTATTGCTGAAATTTCGTGCTGATTACTACGAAACAGCACATCCAACACCATCAGAAGTATTACTTTTGGTAGAGGTAGCAGATAGTACGGTTAATTATGACCGTGATGTAAAAGTACCTAAGTATGCTCGTTCTGGGATTCAGGAAGTGTGGTTGTGGGATTTAGAAGCTAATTGTTTGGAAGTTTACCGCGATCCGACCGCAAATGGCTATACTTCAATCCAAAAGTTTGAACGTGGAGAAATTGTTTCATCGTTGGCTTTTCCTGATTTTCAAGTAAGTGTTGATTTTATCTTGGGTTAGTTCAGAAGTCGGAAAAGTGCGCTCAAAACTTGAATCTCCAATCTAAAATCTAAAATCGAATGTCCGATCGCACTTCCCATCTCCCCATCTCCTCAAGCATCCTCCTTATTAAGATTTCCTTAATTGCTTTCATCCTATACAGACATCAGTGCTATTATTAACAGCTTAGCTAGGGGTGCCCGAAAATCCGGGCTGAGAAAACACCCTTAGAACCTGAGTCTGGGTAATGCCAGCGGAGGGAAGCTGTTTATGAAGGACATAAGATATGCGTACCGAATGGATCGCTAAGCGTAGCGGGCAGAGCAATGTTAGTCAAATGCACTACGCTCGCCAAGGTGTGATCACTGAAGAAATGCACTACGTTGCTAAGCGAGAAAATCTTCTCCCAGAGCTGATCCGCGCGGAAGTAGCGCGGGGACGGATGATTATTCCGGCTAACATCAATCACACGAATTTGGAGCCGATGGCGATCGGCATTGCTTCCAGATGCAAAGTCAATGCTAATATCGGTGCTTCTCCCAACTCTTCTAATATGCAAGAAGAAGTTGACAAGTTAGTATTAGCAATCAAATACGGTGCTGATACCGTGATGGACTTGTCCACCGGTGGTGGTAATCTGGATGAAATTCGGACTACGATTATCAAAGCTTCAACAGTACCGATCGGCACAGTACCGATTTATCAAGCACTAGAAAGCGTTCATGGTAACATGGAAAGTCTGACACCGAATGACTTTCTGCATATCATTGAAAAACACGCTCAACAAGGCGTAGATTACCAAACTATTCACGCCGGAATTCTGATTGAGCATCTGCCATTAGTGAGAGATCGACTGACTGGAATTGTCTCTCGTGGTGGCGGTATTTTGGCCCGATGGATGCTGCATCACCACAAACAAAATCCCCTCTATACTCACTTTAACGACATCATTGAAATCTTCAAAAAATACGATGTTTCGTTTAGTTTGGGAGATTCTCTGCGGCCCGGTTGCACCCACGATGCGTCAGATGCAGCTCAATTAGCTGAACTCAAAACTTTGGGACAGTTAACTCGCAAAGCTTGGGAACATGACATCCAAGTAATGGTGGAAGGCCCAGGCCATGTGCCGATGGATCAAATTGAGTTTAATGTCAAGAAACAAATGGAGGAATGTTCCGAAGCACCTTTCTATGTTTTGGGGCCGTTGGTGACAGATATTGCTCCTGGTTACGATCATATCACTTCTGCGATCGGTGCAGCGATGGCTGGTTGGTACGGCACTGCAATGCTGTGTTATGTAACACCGAAAGAACACCTCGGTTTACCGAATGCTGAGGATGTCAGAAATGGGCTGATTGCCTATAAAATTGCGGCTCACGCGGCTGATATTGCACGGGGCCGTCCGGGTGCACGAGACAGAGATGATGAACTCTCGAAGGCGCGTTACAATTTCGATTGGAACCGTCAATTTGAGCTGTCATTGGATCCAGAACGGGCAAAGGAATATCACGATGAAACTTTGCCGGCAGATATCTACAAAACTGCTGAATTCTGTTCGATGTGTGGGCCTAAGTTCTGTCCAATGCAGACTAAGGTTGATGCCGATGCTTTGACTGAATTGGAGAAGTTCTTGGCTAAGGAACCAGTGGCGCAACGCTAGTAGGATTGATTGGTAGGGCGGGTATTTCCCGCCTTGCTTACTCAGAGTAATTTGGAATGATTTTACCGCAGAGAGCGCAGAGAAAGAAAAGAGAGAGATGAATAATTATAATGCCAACGGATTTGATATAGAGGAGACGGCAGTGCCGTGTCCCTACCCAAAATAATATTGTAGGGACACGGCACGTGCAGTCTCCTGATTTCCGGTAATATTAATTCTGATGCCAACGGATTTGATATCAATTCCCTGCTTGATGCCGATCAAACTGCATTTTGCAAAGCAACTGGCTTTTCAGAATACAAGACATTCTGGATAACTTCTTCAGCAACAGTTGTCACGACATTAACACTCACACTATTTCCCATTTGATGATAGGCTTTATCATCATTGGAATGCAGACTAAAATTATCTGGAAAACCCTGTAAACGCGCCGCTTCACGGGGAGTAATTCTGCGAACTCGGTGATTGTAGTAAACTCCTAATCTATTGGCATCGCTAGCAACAACTGTGACAGAAATCTTAGCTGGATCGAGAAACTTATACACTTCAAAGGAAAAGTTACCTGATACAGGTTTGTAAAGTAGATTATTCCGTTGCAGATACTTTTTTGTTACCAGGGAATCCAGAATTTCATCGAGATTGGGATGAGCAAAAAAAGTAGCTATTTGCTCTTTAGTTAAAAGTTTCCCATCTTGGTGGTTTCCAAATTCTTTATTGCGCCTTTTCAATATAAAAAGATTCATCAATTCAATTTCGTCTAAACTGCACTCGCCTCGCAAACCCAATTCCCAAGAATGAATCGAATTGCCGCCACGATAGTCGATTAGCCGCATTCCGTGCAAGCGATTGAGATCCTGGTTAACGATTTGTTTCAATGCCTTGACAAATTCTGGCGAACAATCATATTTTGCATCTGGATTATCTTCTAATATATCTGCAACTGTGATAGGTTGACTTAAGGGATAAAATAACGAGAGTTGTTGATGGTTAGAAGAATGGGAATCTTTTGGCCCTAAGTCTGAAACTAACCGAAATTGTGGCGAAGCATTTAAAATTCCTACTAGGTAAACTCGGACGCGGTTCTGAGGTAAACTAAAGTTAGAGCTGTTGAGTACAAAGTAGTCGAAGCTATAACCTCGATCGCTCATTTCGCCTTTGATAGTTTCTAGGGTTTGTCCACTGTCGTGGGAGACAAGTCCCCGCACATTCTCGAAAATAAAGGCTTGAGGTTTGAAAGTGTCAATCAGTCGCACAATCTCAAAAAATAGCGTGCCTCTGGTGTCTCCAAAGCCTGCTTTTTTGCCTGCGTAGGAGAAAGATTGGCAGGGAAATCCTGCTAGTAAAATTTGATGTTCTGGTAATTGGTCAATTAGTCGGATGTCGCCTAAAGGTGTGTCGCCAAAATTGGTCTGGTACACTAATTGAGCGTCGGGATTGATTTCGCTACTTAATACGCATTCTGTTTCCAGATTCAAGGAACGAGCGGCAGATTCAAAGGCTAATCTCATGCCGCCTATTCCTGCGAATAAGTCAATGAAACGGATTTTTTGCATGGCGATTAAGCGGGCAGTCAAACCTCAAATATTATACTATTTTTTGAGCGAGGCAGAGCCTCTAGATATTCATTACCAGGCAGAGCCTGGTAACGAGATAACTATTGGGAAGTCTTGTGGAACAGGCATCTTGCCTGTTCATGAAAATGGTGTAAAATGCTAATCCGATCGCACTTTTACCTACTAGACATCTCCTAAAAAGATAGCCAAGAACAGGCAGGATGCCTGTTCCACAATAATTATGAGGGATATCTATTTCTTGCTAGCCATCCACTCCTGAAGCTCCTTAATTGTAAAAACCGCCTCAAAGTCCAATCCAACAGAGCGATAAAACTCGGCCCCTCCTTGCTCTCGATCGATCAGAGACAAAATACGATCGACCTTATAACCCGCACCCCGCAGCCTTTCCACCGCCTGCATCGCCGACTTACCCGTTGTTACAACATCTTCCAAAACCACTACATTCGCGCCCTCAGACAGCGTTGGGCCCTCAATATACGCCATTGTCCCGTGCCCTTTGGCTTCCTTTCTGACAATTAAAGCTGGTATTGGCCGATCGCCCAAAGCTGAAACTACACTCACCGCAGTTACCATAGGATCGGCCCCCAAAGTCAAACCAGCTACAGCGTCCACATCCGCCGACAGCATCGATAACAGCAACTTTCCCGTCGCCAAAGCACCTTCAGGATGCAGCGTCACCGGTTTGCAGTTAATGTAATAGGAACTTTGTTGTCCCGAAGACAGTACAAAGTCGCCTTCTTTGTACGCAAATTCGCACAATAAATCCAAAAGTCGATCGCGCAACACCTTCAAATCCTCAGCATTCATAACTTAGACCTTGTACAAAACAAAAATAATCTGCCAATAATCAGTCTATATTGGAAGCGGAATTAATCTAGAAGCTTAAAATCATGGGTCAAAACTTAAAAAACCTGAGTAGTGTATTGATAATCGCGATCGCATCTGCCACACTAGCATCCGTCAAACCAGCTCAAGCAGAATCTATTAGATTACAGCCCGTCGCCGACAGCTTCAACCGCCAATTCTTTCAAAGTTCGGGAGACTTTTACTACAACGTCAGCCCACAAGGTTACTTGGGCGACTATTTAGGCATCGGTTCCCCCAGTGGCGTAGTTGCCTTTCCCGAAAAAGAAATCGAGCGGGATGCTAGTCGCGTCAACGGTTTTTACCGACAAACTATGCAGCGCCAAGTTTCTAGCGATCCGATTCTCCGTGTCCCAGATGCAGCAAATCCCTTCGATTCCTCCGTCATGGCACTGCCTCCCGCCTGCCAATTATCCCCCCAGCCCAGCGGCTGTTTTCCCCCTGGTACCGCAGCCAGAGAGCCCTTTGTAGAGCAACAACAACAGCAACAACCACAGACTGCCCCCGGCCCGGTTAGAGGACTTTATCGAGTATCACCGACTGGTCAAAATTAGGAGACGACAGTGTCGTGTCCCTACGGTATCATTTGCGGTAGGGACTAATGTCAAGCCATCTCCTCTATATTATAAAGAGTGCAACCGGAATTGATATCATATCAATTCCGGTTGTATTAGGGTTTCTTTTTCGGAACTTTTAACACTTTATCCGCAGCCATCTTATCAACGATTAAGTCACTGATAATCTGAGCACCGTGAGAGGTAAAATGCAAGCCATCATTAACTTTTACATAGCCTCGTTTCCCAGATTTGTCAGCAACTATAGGAGTAAATTGACCGCCTTCAGCAAAAATTTCCCAAGTTGAAATAAATTGAATTCTACCTGAAACTTGACTCGCTTTTTTATAGATATCGTTCATGACGGGAAATTGATTGAGATAGAAAGACTTATTAGATATCGATTGACCAACCCAGTAGACTTTCTGCACAGATGAATATTTCAATAATTCCGCATATTTATCAACTCTTTCTTGATAGGCTTTTTGCCATTCTTTAGTCATGATTGTCCGATATTTACCTTGATAGTCATTAATATCTTGGGTATCATTTCCTCCAAACAAAACTATCACGACATCTGGTTGATAATCATTAATTAGTTCGCGAGTTCTGGCATACCAATCATAATAATCTATTCGATTCAAGCCACTAGATACTTTATGATCAAGTTTTGTATCAGTGATATTATACTTTTCCTTGAGGGTATACTGGAGTTGAGTTCCTAAATCGAACATTACTGAATCTCCAATAAATAGAAACTTCCGATAAGGTTTGGTCAGTTTGGGTTTGGCAGCAATTGTTTTTTTAGCTGGTTTGACAGTTGCTTTTTTTGCTTGAATGGCTGTTTTTTGTTCGGTTTTGATCGCACTATTGGCTGATTTTGATGAAGCTTTATCAAAGTCAATATCTTTAATTTTGCTCCAAAAATCTTGTTCTGATTTCCTGAAACTATCTGTCTCCATTTGCCGTGCTGCTTGTTTAATTTCAGAACTTGCGAAAGGAGTTGAGGAAAAACTTTTCAGAAATAAGGATAAGTTGGTAAATATCAAAGTTAGAATGACAGAAGTAGCGATTAGCAGAATTTCCTTGTCTCTCATATTTCTTAGAAATTAAAGTAGATAAAAGGTGGGACGGTGCTTGGCCCTAGCATCAAAATAGCATACACTAATAGGGAAACTAAGACAACCCGAACAAATATGTTTTTCAAGGAAAACATGATTTGTAATATTTGGGAAATTCGATCGCCCCAGAAGTTGATCGCGCCGATGACGGCAATTACTAAGTACAATTGCCAAAAGTTGAATTGAAAAGTCTTGACGGAAGAATGCACAATTCCTTGGAACAAATGCACGGCTGTTTCCCAGTTGGGAGTGCCGAAAAATACCCAGCTACCAGTGACAAAACTAAAGGTCAAAAGCCAACTAAAAAATCTCGCTGTTTTCGGATATAAATAATCTAATTTGAAGTGGATAGCTTGGGGGATATCTCTGCATAAATGGGTGATAACTAATCCTAAACCATGAATTGCTCCCCAGACAATAAAGTTTAAACCAGCGCCGTGCCAAAATCCGCCGATCGCCATTGTGCAGAATAAATTCAGATATTTTCTCAACTTGCCGTGCTTATTGCCACCTAGCGGGATGTAAACGTAATCTCTCAGCCACTCGGAAAGACTGATGTGCCACCTTTTCCAAAAATCTTGGAGGCTTAAGGATTGGTAAGGCATATTAAAATTGACAATGGGTTTGAAGCCTAGCAAACAGGAGATACCATTGGCTAAATCTGAGTAGCCGCTGAAATCCACGTAAATCAAACAGGAATAGGAAATTGTGGCGAGGATTAAATCGATGCTACTATACTGTTGTGGAACTTTGAATGGCAGTTGAGTGAAGTTAAATAAGAAGCTGGATAAAGTATACTTTTTAAACAGTCCCGACAAAATCAAAACTATAACTTCTTCGATTTGATAGTCGTATTTTTTGGATGAATTTAGCTGGGAGTAAAATTCTGGAGCTCGCGATATCGGCCCGGAGGCAATTTGGGGAAAGTAGGTGATGTAGGTGGCGTAGTCTATAAATTTTGGACAAGAGAGTTTTTTCTGGTAGCAGTCGATTAAATGGGAAATCATTCTAAATGTGTAGAATGATACGCCGACGGGGACGAGAATTTGCAAGACTTGAAAACTGGCGGGAATTTTGAGCTGGTTGAGTACGTCAAATAGAGAAGTTACGAAAAAGTTGCAATATTTGAAGATGCTGAGGTTGGCAATGTTGAAAATTATCCCGGATATTAAGGCAAGTTTTTGATGTTTTCCGTTGCAAACAGCCCGGAGAATGATATAATTGTAGACAGTTCCTAAAATTAGGAGCAGAAGAAAGTCGAAACTCCAAAATGAGTAAAATAATAAACTGGAAAGTAGGAGAACAATTTTATATAAGTTGACTTGGTGTTTTAAAGATAGGATCGCACTAAAGATGACGAGAAAGAAAACTAAAAATTGGTAAGTGGGAAATAACATGAGTCTCAGCAGATAAAAAATTGGGTAATAGTGATATCTTCAAAAAGCCGAACCAGCTATTTATAATAATGAAAATCCCTGTGATTATGAGGAACCAAAGTGCAGCCAACAGACCCTAGCAAATTTACCGATGAAGCCTGGGAATCCATTGTAAAATCCCAGGATGTAGCCCGCCGCTTTGCGAATCAGCAGCTAGAGGTTGAACATTTGGCGATCGCCATCCTAGAACAGCTTGGCTTAGCAAACACCATTCTCAGCTTGGCTGGTATAGATGTCGTCCGCTTTGCCCAACAGTTAGAAGCCTTTGCCAAACGACAGCCCAGAGTTACCAACGCTGACCAACTATACCTCGGTCGCGGCTTAGATGTGATGTTAGATGTTGCCGAAACCACCAGAGTGACTTGGCAAGATAATTTTATCGCCGTTGAACATTTATTAATTGGTTTAGTAGAAGATGAACGAGTTGGTAGACGTTTGCTGACAAGGGGCGATGGGCCACCGGGCCGCCCTGGTTACGATCGCAAACCCCCAGCCGGTACAATCGATCGCCCAAAACTCGAAGAAGCGATCAAATCTGCCCGCGCTACTGCGAAAGTCACAGAAAAAAAATCCGATGCCAGCAAACCCAGCCGCAGCAATGCTAAAGCCCCAGATCAAGACGGGGAAGCTAGCAGCGACGCACTCTCCAAGTACGGCCGCGATTTGACGGAAGCTGCAAAAGCCGGCAAACTTGACCCCGTAATCGGCCGTGACGAGGAAATTCGGCGCGTAGTCCAAGTTCTTTCCCGTCGCCAAAAAAACAATCCGGTGTTAATTGGTGATCCCGGAGTTGGCAAAACTGCGATCGCCGAAGGTTTAGCCCAACGCATTGTCAACGGCGATGTCCCCGAATCTTTGAAAAATCGCCAACTATTTAGCCTCGACATGGGGAGTTTAATTGCAGGGGCAAAATTCCGAGGCGAATTTGAAGAACGATTGCGATCGGTACTGCGAGAAGTCATCGATTCCGACGGGCAAATTGTCCTATTTATTGACGAATTGCACACAGTTGTTGGTACTGGTGGCGGCGGTAGTTCCGGTTCGGGAATGGATGCAGGAAATTTGTTGAAACCGATGTTAGCCCGTGGAGAATTGCGCTGCATCGGCGCTACAACTCTCGATGAATTCCGCAAGCATATCGAAAAAGATCCAGCTTTAGAACGCCGTTTTCAACAAGTATTTGTCGGCGAACCTAGCGTTGAAGATACTATTTCCATTTTGCGCGGATTGAAAGACCGTTACGAACGCCACCACGGGGTAAAAATTACTGATTCGGCCTTGGTGGCTGCTGCAACTTTGTCTTTTCGCTATATTTCCGATCGCTTTTTGCCCGATAAGGCGATCGACCTTGTAGATGAAGCAGCCGCCCACTTAAAAATGGAGATTACTTCTAAACCCGTGGAATTAGAGGTAATCGACCGCCGCGTGATGCAGTTGGAAATGGAAAAGTTGTCGATCGAAGGTGAGGGGAAAGGTGCTCTATCTCCTGCCATCGGCCCCCGCATTGAACGAATCACATCTGAGATTGACATTTTGAAAGTCAAACAGGAAAAACTGTCTTCTCAGTGGTCTGGCGAAAAGCAGTTGTTGGATGCAATCAATAAATTAAAAGCCGAAGAAGACCAATTGCGAGTCCAAATCGAACAGGCAGAAAGGGCTTATGATTTGAATAAAGCTGCCCAGTTAAAGTATGGCAAGTTAGAGACTGCGGTGCGCGATCGGGAAGCCAAAGAAGCCGAACTTTTGAAACAACAATCTCAAGGTTCTTCCCTACTGCGTGAAAAAGTGACTGAGGGTGATATTGCCGAAATTGTCGCGAAATGGACTGGGATTCCGGTCAACAGATTGCTGGAATCCGAACGCCAAAAGTTGCTGCAATTGGAAAGCCATTTGCATCACCGGGTGATCGGTCAACATGAGGCTGTGACAGCCGTTGCTGCGGCGATTCGGCGCGCGAGGGCGGGGATGAAAGATCCCGGAAGACCGATCGGTTCTTTCTTGTTCATGGGCCCCACAGGTGTTGGCAAAACTGAGTTGGCACGGGCGTTAGCTGAGTTTTTATTTGATAGCGATGATGCGATTATCCGCATCGATATGTCCGAATATATGGAGAAGCAAAACATCTCCCGATTAGTCGGAGCTCCTCCCGGATATGTCGGTTACGATGAAGGGGGACAACTTTCGGAAGCAGTGCGGAGACGTCCTTATTCGGTGGTGCTATTTGACGAAGTAGAAAAGGCGCACCCGGACGTATTTAACATTTTGTTGCAAGTCTTGGATGACGGCAGAATTACCGATTCTCAAGGTAGAGTTGTTGACTTTAAAAATACCGTAATTGTGATGACTAGCAATATCGGTAGCGACCACATTTTAGAAGTGTTTGCGAAGAAGGGAAAAACTCAGAAAAAGCCTGCTACTCGGAAACAGGAAGTGCCGGATTTGTCAAGTCAAAAGACTAATTATAAAGTTGATGATGATGGTACGGTTGAGATTTCGGCTTCGCGAGTTTCTGATACTGTGAATGTTCCAAGTATTCAGGAACCTGAAAGTTTACCGATTGCTGAACGGGAGACTGATGAAGAGTACGAACAGATGTTGAAACGGGTGATGACTGCTTTGCGATCGCACTTTCGGCCAGAATTTCTCAATCGGGTTGATGAGACTATTTTGTTCCACACTTTGAGTAAGACGGAATTGCGGCAAATTGTCAGTATTCAAGTCAAGCGAATTGAGCGGTTGTTGGCGGAACAAAAGATTACTTTGCAACTGTCGGATGCTGCGAAAAACCATATAACAGATGTTGGTTACGATCCAGTTTATGGTGCTCGTCCCTTGAAACGGGCAATTCAACGGGAGTTGGAAAATCCGCTGGCCAATAAGATTCTGGAAAATGCGTTTGTGGAGGGTGATACAATTGCGATCGACTGTGAAAATAATGCTTTACAGTTTTGCAAAAAAGACTCTCTCCCCGCGTTAGTAGGTAACAGTTTGTAGTTGCATTTAGGAACAGGCTTTCTGGCCTGTTCCACCAAAAATAAATCTTCTATAGCAATCCTAAATCATTTTCAATAACTGGTTCCTAGGCTCTGCCTGGGAACCGATGTCCAGAGGCTCTGCCTCGCCTGCGAAAAGGTCGGCAGAGCCTCCGGATCTGCATTACCAGGCAGAGCCTGGTAACGAGCAAAATTGAGGCACGATAGAGAGAATACTCTAACCGTTGACAACCATGAGTTGCTGCATCAACCCCCAATGTCCGAACCCCGTTCACCCCGATGGTACAGTTTACTGTCAATCTTGCGGTGTCCGCATCCCCGACTTGCTGTACAGACGGTTTCGCATGATTAAACTATTAGGACAAGGGGGATTTGGACGGACTTATTTAGCAGAAGATTTTGATAAACTCAAGGAATTTTGTGTAGTTAAACAGTTGGTGGCAAATGTTCAGGGAACTTGGGCATTAAATAAAACCGTTAAACTATTTGAACAGGAAGCCAGAAAACTGCAACAACTGGGAAAACATGACCAGATTCCGACATTATATGCTTATTTTGAAGAACAAAATCAACTGTATTTAGTTCAGGAATATATTGAGGGCGAGAATTTATTAGAAGTCTTAAAGAAACAAGGAGTTTGGAGTCAAGCTCAAGTTAAACAATTATTAGAAAATTTATTACCTGTGCTTGCGTTTGTTCACCAGCACAATGTAATTCACCGAGATATTAAACCTGAAAATATTATTCAGCGTCGCAGTGATGGAAAGTTAGTCTTATTAGATTTTGGCATAGCTAAGGATTTATCCGCTACTGTCTTAAAAACTCAAATCGGAACTCGCATCGGTTCGGACGGTTATGCACCCCTAGAACAAATGTTAGGCGGTGAAGCATATCCGGCTAGTGATTTATTTGGTTTAGGAGCAACTTGTTTTCACTTATTAACAGCAGTCCCTCCCTATCAGTTATTCCTTAGAAAAGGTTATAGTTGGACGGAAAATTGGCGAAATTCTTTACCGGGTTCTATTAGTCAAGAATTAGGGAAGATTTTAGATAAGTTATTACAGGAAGAAATTGAAAATCGTTATGCTTCTGTTGCAGAAGTTTTGCAGGATTTACAACTTCAATCTATACCTAAACCTCAACCTAAAATTGTTCAAACTCCTAAAATTGATGAGCAAAATCCCGGTATCATCGCTACTCTCACCGGACATTCAAATCCTGTCAGGTCTGTAGCCTTCAGTCCCGATGGTCGGACGTTAGCTAGTGGGAGTGATGACAACACGATTAAATTGTGGAATGTGCAGAGCCAACGGCAAATTACTACTCTCACCGGACATTCAAATCATGTCAGGTCTGTAGCCTTCAGTCCCGATGGTCAGACGTTAGCTAGTGGGAGTGTGGACGAGACGATTAAATTGTGGGATGTGCAGAGCCAACGGCAAATTGCTACTCTCACCGGACATTCAAGTCTTGTCTTGTCTGTAGCCTTCAGTCCCGATGGTCGGTGGTTAGCTAGTGGGGATTATGACCAGACGATTAAATTGTGGGATGTGCAGAGCCAACGGCAAATTGCTACTCTCACCGGACATTCACGTCTTGTCGAGTCTGTAGCCTTCAGTCCCGATGGTCGGATGTTAGCTAGTGGGAGTCATGACAAGACGATTAAATTGTGGGATGTGCAGAGCCAACGGCAAATTGCTACTCTCACCGGACATTCAGATTATGTCTGGTCTGTAGCCTTCAGTCCCGATGGTCAGACGTTAGCTAGTGGGAGTCATGACCAGACGATTAAATTGTGGGATGTGCAGAGCCAACGGCAAATTGCTACTCTCACCGGACATTCAAATTATGTCAGGTCTGTAGCCTTCAGTCCCGATGGTCAGACGTTAGCTAGTGGGAGTGTGGACAAGACGATTAAATTGTGGGAGGTGCAGAGCCAACGGCAAATTGCTACTCTCACCGGACATTCAGATTATGTCTGGTCTGTAGCCTTCAGTCCCGATGGTCGGACGTTAGCTAGTGGGAGTGGGGACAACACGATTAAATTGTGGGAAGCACGATAGGGGAGGGTTCGAGACAGTTTTTGTTAAGAGCAGAAATCAGAATAAACCCGCCCATGTAGAGACGTTTCATGCAGCGTCTCTACATGAGGTTTCATGCAGTGTCTCTACAACATTTTGAGGGTTTTCGGTGTTTAAACTGTTGCTAAATAAAAAGATATACCCAAGCCAGCCGCCATTTGTTCTGCGGTAATTTGACCATCATTATCTTGATATAACGCATCAAAAACGGTATCGGTTCCTGACCATTCTTCCCGCGTAATATAACCATCTCCATCTAAATCATAGGCCCGGAAAATGTCTTCCGCCGCATGACTAATTACTTCTTTTCCTTCTAGTAGAAATTTCTATCAAAATAGGATTATTCAAAAATATATAACAGGCTTTCTGGCTTGTTCCACAAAAATAAATCTGCTTGTGGAACAGGCCAGAAAGCCTGTTATTCAAAATAGTCAAGCCTGCTGCTTAATATTACTAATTGTCGATCGTACGGCTGCTGTAAGCATCCATGCTGTAAGCTGGAACGCGGACGAGGTAATCAATTTCTGTTGCTGTGACTGCTAGAGCGAGTTTTTCAAAAGCTTCTGAGTTCCAATTGCGATCGTGGATGGGCTTTGACTGTTCGCCCAAAAAATATGCTTGAGTACCAATCAGTGCTGCTGCGACCCAGCCGACGATTAAAAGAGCGATTACAATAGTCATTTCGGCTTTTTCCTTAATTTTTGTTACTTTATGTAAACAAATGTAACAATACTTGGCATTCAGCGTCAAGGTAGTGTAATGTCGTGACAACCGTCCGACAGGTAGTAAAAACCGCCCCTAATGCTGAGTATGTAGGGTGTGCACCGCGCACCGCGCATCTGTATCGGAATTGTGAACTGTATCTGAAATAGCAAAACAGACTATTGAGATTTTATAATTAAGAACTTATAACTTTTACGATAATAAATTACGATTAAAACTCTGTCACTAGCGTGACTAATCGTGGCAAAATTATAAGTTATGATTTATCGGTTTAGATTTGAACTAACAAATCTCACTTGTCAAATCCCAATTAGCAATCATCCATAAAAAATCATGACAAACTCAATGTTAAATAACGATCCCTTGTGGTTCAAAGACGCGATCATTTACGAAGTGCCAATTCGCGCTTTTGCAGACAGCAATGCTGATGGGATCGGCGACTTTCGGGGGCTGACAGAAAAACTGGATTACCTGCAAAACTTGGGAGTAACAGCAATTTGGGTACTGCCGTTTTTTCCCTCCCCGCTCCGAGACGACGGCTACGATACTTCGCACTATACTACAGTCAACCCGATTTATGGCACTTTAGAAGATTTTAAACATCTTTTAGAACAAGCGCACCTGCGGGGAATTCGAGTCATTATTGAGTTAATTGTCAACCACACTTCAGACCAGCACGCTTGGTTTCAGAAAGCGCGCCGCTCCCCTAAAGGCAGTAAAGAAAGAGATTTTTATGTGTGGAGTGATACGCCAGAAAAGTATCAAGATGCTCGGATTATTTTCCAAGATTTTGAAACTTCTAATTGGGCTTGGGATGCTGTAGCAAAAGCTTATTATTGGCATCGCTTTTATTCCCATCAACCAGACTTGAATTACGATAATCCTGCCGTGATCCAAGCCATATTAGATGTGGTGGATTTTTGGTTGGAACTGGGAGTTGATGGACTGCGAATGGATGCCGTGCCTTACCTCTATGAGCGCGAGGGTACTAACTGCGAAAACTTGCCAGAAACTCACGTATTCCTCAAACAGTTGCGGCAGCACGTAGATGAGAAATTCCCTAATAGAATGCTGTTAGCTGAGGCGAATCAGTGGCCGGAGGATGCGGTTGAATATTACGCCTCTGGGGATGAATGTCATATGAATTTTCATTTCCCCCTGATGCCGCGTTTGTTTATGTCTGTACATATGGAGGATAGCTTTCCGATTATTGATATTCTCCAGCAAACTCCACAGATTCCTAATAACTGTCAGTGGGCATTGTTTTTGCGAAACCATGATGAACTGACGCTGGAAATGGTGAGCGATGAAGACCGAGATTATATGTATCGAGTTTATGCTCAAGATACGCAGGCGAGGATTAATTTGGGTATCCGCCGTCGCTTGGCTCCGCTAATGGGAAATAATCGCCGCCGGATTGAGTTGATGAATGCTTTGTTGCTTTCTCTTCCGGGTACGCCTGTGCTTTACTATGGCGATGAAATTGGCATGGGAGATAATATCTATTTGGGCGATCGCAACGGGGTGAGAACTCCGATGCAGTGGAGTGGCGATCGCAATGCCGGTTTCAGTCGCGCTAACCCGCAAAGGCTTTACGCACCGCCCATTGTTGACCCTGAATATCACTATGAATCGGTTAATGTCGAAACGCAACGAGCTAATCCAAGTTCTCTTTGGTGGTGGATGAAACGCCTAATTGCCATTCGCCAACGTTTCCAAGCATTCGGTCGCGGAACTTGCGAATTTCTTTACCCGGAAAACCGTAAAGTTATAGCTTTTGTGCGTACTTATCAAGACGAACACGTTTTAGTTGTGGCGAATTTGTCGCGCTTCGTGCAGACGGCAGAATTAGACCTTTCGGCATTCAAAGGTGCTATTCCAGTGGAGATTTTTGGTCGTACAGAGTTTCCGGCTGTCGGTGATTCTGCTTACTTTTTGAGCTTGAGTCCTCACTCGTTTTACTGGTTTACTCTCACTGTCAAACAAGAAGTTTTTTCGCTACATATTCCTCAAACTGAACTGCCGAAATTTGCGATCAGTGGTAACTGGAAAACTGCTTTTGCTACCAGTAAATTAACTGATAATCTGGTCTCTATTTTGCCTGAATATTTGCGATCTAGCCACTGGTTCACTGGTACTGACAGGACTATTCAATCTTTGCAAATAGGCGAAATTATACCAGTTGAATGGAAAAATTCTACGGGGTTAGAATCAATAATTTACATTTTGCTGTTGCAGTTGAGTTATACTGAAGGGATGGCAGAAACTTACGTTTTGCCTGTAGGTTGGGAAGAGATTCAAGGTGATGCGGACGAACGGGCGATCGCACAAATTCACTTCCCAGAAACTAACGAAGTCGGCGTACTATTTGATGCTGCGACTGATAAGGGTTTTCTCAGTGCTCTGTTAGAGGCGATCGCACATTCTCGCAATTACACAGGTGCGGCAGGTAAACTTCTAGGTATTACTGAGAATGTATTCCCGTCAGAACCAGATGTATCGCAGCTCGAACCGCACTTGTTCAGAAGAGAACACAGCAATACATCCGCAGGTTACGGCGACCGATTCGTGCTAAAATTATTGCGAAAAGTTGAAGAAGGTATCAACCCAGAATTAGAAATTGGGCGCTTTTTAACCGATCGCAAATTGATTCAACACTTTGCTCCAATTGCCGGTGCTTTGGAATATCAGGCTGAAGGAAAACCAGTAATGGCGATCGGAATACTGCAAAAATTCATCCCTGATAGCAGAGATGCTTTGTCTTATACCTTAGACACATTGCGTGACTATTTCGAGCAAGTAATGGCAGTAGAAGCCAAGTATTCGGCCGATAATCTATCTACTGCACCAGAAAACTATTTGCCGAACGCAGTCTCAACACAAATGCAGCAGCGGCCAAATTCTTTAGTATCGGATTTATCTCTAGAAATCCCCGAATTAGCTCGCGAATTGATCGGTTCTTATCTAGCCTCAGCCGAACTTTTAGGACAAAGAACAGCCGAACTTCATCTAGCTTTAGCTTCAGACACACAAAATCCAGATTTTGCCCCAGAAAGCTTTACTTCATTTTACCAACGTTCTATCTATCAACAAATGAGAAATTTAGCAGGAAGAACTTTCTTGCTACTGAAAAAACGGCTATCCCAAATGCCGCCCGCGACGCAAAAATTGGGACAAAATCTGCTCAACCGCGAAGACTTGCTGATGGAACGTTTCAAGTCTATTTTGAACTTGAGAATTACGGCAGATCGCATTCGCTGTCATGGAGACTTTCACTTCGGAAAAGTTCTTTATACAGGCAAAGATTTCGTGATTATTAATTTTGGAGGAGAACGAAATAAACCATTAAGTGAGAGGCGGATGAAACGTTCGCCGCTACGAGATGTTGCGGGAATGCTGCAATCTTTCAATTACGCTGTTACTTTGGGACTCCGCAATGAAGTAGAAAGCGGAATGATTCGTCCTGAAAATTTATCTGATATGCAGCAGTGGGCAAATGTTTGGAATCGCTGGGTTAGTCTGACTTTTGTCAAGAGTTATTTGGCGACAGCAGCCGACGCCAGTTTCTTGCCAAAATCCATTCCGGAAATACAAGTTTTGCTGGATGCTTACATTTTAGAAAAAACGGTTTCTGAGCTGGTATATGAACTTAATTACCGCTTGGATTGGGTTGAAATTCCGCTTCAGCGACTTCTAAATTTGCTGGAACGTTGAGTAGAAATCAGGACATGGCAGAAATCAGGACACGGCAGAAATCAGGACACGGCAGTGCCGTGTCCCTACAAGGTTATTTTGGGGTAGGGAAACGGCATTGCCGTCTCCTCCGTAATCAGGACACGGCACTGCCGTTTCCCTACTTCAAATAAAGAGATTTTTGATATAAAACTTGTTCTTGATGAGTTAACAAAGTGCAGTCAGAAAGCGGGTAAGCAACACAAGTAATAGCATAGCCAGCTTGCAATTCTGAGGGCTTCAAAAACTTTTGTTCGCTTTGATCAATTTTACCACTAAGTAGTTTGACAAGACAAGCAGAACACTCTCCTTGCTTACATCCATTGGGAAGGCGAATGCCAGCATCTTCTGCCATATCTAGGATATATTGGTCGTCTGGTACTGCGATCGTGCGATCGAGCGCGAGATCCTGATTGACAAACCGAACTTGATAAACTGCCATGTTTTTTTGTATGATTAAACATTAAGATTACTTTGGTGGGCGAGGGAGGCGAAAATTTAGTGGACTTAGGATTTGATTCAGGGCGCGCAATTGTTCCGCAGTGCCCAAACAAATCAATATATCTCCTCCTTCTATCCGAGTTTCTCCCGTTGGCCCGACAATCAAATTGCCGTCAGAATGCCTAATTGCTAAGATTAAAGCACCCGATTGCGATCGCAAGTGGGCATCTCTCAAAGTTTGCCCGACGTAGACACAACTATTGCGATCGACCAAAAATTCTTCCATGTAAAAAGAACTATCAGTACCCGTCAAAACACCGTCTAAAAAATCCATCACTTGAGGCCGCAAAGCCGCTGCTGCCATCCGTTTTCCCCCAGTTATATAGGGGGATACGACAGCATCGGCACCGCCCCGCTTTAACTTCTTTACGGCTTCTTCTGTGGTGGCGCGGGCGATCGCGCGTACCTTCGGATTCAGAGTTTTTGCTGATAGTACAGTGTACAAGTTTTCAGCGTCCGAAGGCAAAGCTGCTACTATGCAAATTGCGCGATCGATCCCCACATTTAGCAAGGTTTCATCCAGAGTCGCGTCTCCCTGCACAGCAGTGTACCCCAGCGTCAAAGCTGCCTCGATGGATTGTACCGCCGAATCTATCACCACAAAAGGGATATTTTCTGCCTGAAATTCCAAGGCAATTTGTCGCCCCGTGCGCCCAAAACCGCAGAGAATGTAATGCCCGATCAAAGAATCTACCAAACGCCGCTGTTGCCTAATTCTTGCACCTTCTTGAAAATATCCTTGAATGAGGGCTTCTGTAAAGCGATTAACAATAAAACCGATCGCAATCACGCCCATCAAAATCAGACACATGGTAAACAATCGCCCGCGTCTTCCGAGGGGGTGAATTTCACCGTAGCCGACAGTTGCTAAAGTAAATACTGTCATGTAAGCGGCATCGAGCAAAGGCCATTGTTCCACCAGCCAATACCAGAGAGTACCTGTGCAGAAAATGCCGCCAAGGGCGATTACGCCGCCCATTAACTCTTTTTGGAGTCGCTGATATTTTTGTTCGAGAATAGAATACACTAATCTGGTTGGCTAATTAGCCATTATCATAAAATTGGGTTTAAAATCATGTCTTAATTTATAATACCGTCGCACAAATGGCGATCGCTTTCATTAAGCACAGACTTAACCTGAAGAGAATTGCGAGTTAAATTGCAACCCTGCACCAGCAAATCATCTACATCTAAATTCCACAATATCACCATACCATCATCACTAGCACTGGCGAGCGTCTTGCCATCTGGACTAAAACTCGCACTCCAAACAGCACTCTGGTGTCCCTTTAAAGTTTTGAGCAATGTACCATCAACTTTCCACAATCTTACCATTTTGTCTGCACTCGCCGATACCAGCATTTTGCGATCGGGACTAAAACTAACATTTGTGACTTGTCTGGGATGTTTAAACATACTCATTAGTGTACCATTTTGGTTCGATATTTTCACATTTTCTGCGCCTACTACGGAGGCAGTTATTTGATTTTTCTCTTTAAAAGTTGCGTTTTTTAGTTGGTCTTTCTCCCTCTTGGAAGTTTCAATTAACTTCCCATCAACTTGCCAAATCTTAACTATATTATTATCGTCAACCGACACTAAACTATGACTGTCTGGACTAAAGCTTACATTAATAATTGGATTTTTATGACCGATTAAAACAGCTTTTAAAATGCCGTTTTTTTGCCATACTTTAATAGTATTGTCGTCGCTAGCTATGGCCAAAAGCTGACTATTTGGGCTGAAAATAACAAAAGTTGGGTTGGTGTTTGAAGCGTGGAAAGTTATGCGTTGATTAAAACTGTAAACAACTTGTTCCAGTGCCGTTAAAACCCGGACTTGGATATCTGATGCAACTCCAAGGGAGCGATTCATGTCTTGGACAGCTCTAATGCTTTCGATTAAAGCCTCCGGTTTTTTGTCCGCAGCAAATAGGGTTTCTGAAAATAAACTGAGAGTCATAATTTTATTATTTCTTTCCTCAATTGAAGGTTTTACCCAAAAAGCCAGAATTAAGAAAGAAATCAATAATCCTGAACTTACCGTAAAAATTTGTACTTTCAGTAGTTCTTTGCGCCAGAGTTTAGCTTGAGTCAATTTTCTAAGTTTTTGTTCTGCGGTTAGTTGTTCTAGCAACTGATTTTCCCGACGCAATAGCTCCATTTCTGCTTCTTGGCTAGCAGCTAAAAATTGATAATCTTGGCTACTCAAACTTTTATCAGCAGCCCATTTTCGCGCATCTTGCAATGCTTGACCGCGCAATAATCGAGATTCATCTTGACAATCTGACACTATCCATGCTGTTAGTGATTCGGCATAAGGCCGCAAGTCACCTAGCGCTTTTTCTACCCAGTTTTGGTTGAATATAGATGCGTAAATTCGGTTATTTATCGTTAATTTTCCGCCTCGTTTTGCCACTAATCCACTCAGTCGCAATTCAGTTTGTTCGGGAGAGTCATCAGTGTCGATCCCCCCTAGCAGCAGCAGGGCGGGCACGGGCGCACTACCCCTACAATCGGGGGGTGATGAGGATGGCAATATTTTTTGATATAGTCCTAATAACCTGCTGGCGCGGTGCTGATTGCTCAAAATGCGATCGCGAATAGTTTTCAAATGCACTGGCTCATCAGCAGATTCCCAATTATCAATAATCTGCGATTGCACTATTTGCGCGATCGACAACTGTTTCGTAATAAGGACTTCAGTCGGTTTTATATCCGCTACATCCGCTACAAAATCCGCTGCCGAACTTCCTCCTTCCTGCCATTGAACAATCAATTTACACAATTTTTGAGTTAGAAACGGATGTCCTCCAGTCCACTCCAAAATCTCTGTTAACACTTCTTGAGGATGATCAACTTTCCCTTCCAATCCCTTGACTAAAGGCAAAGATTCGTGTAAGCTAAAACCCTGAAGTTCAATAGCTCGACCAATATTAAACGGCGTGCGAGTTGCATCGCCAATTAAATCCGACGGCGTAGCTACTCCCAGCAAAGCAAATGTTAACCGCTGGTATTCTGACTTGTGAGCACGTTTGTTATAGCACGATCGAATCAAGGCAAAAAAGTCATCTAGCGATTCTTTGAAACTGAGAATGCTATCAATTTCATCAATAAAAATGACAATATTTTGAGTAATTTTAACCAGCAATAATTCTTCAATTAACTCTCCTAACCGTTGGACTGGCGACATCAATTCTCTCTCTCGCCACCAAGTCATAAACTCGACTGCATTAAACAGGTTGAAATTGCACAAAAGCTTGTAAGCGACGCCGCCGTACCACTTTTCGAGGGAGACTTGCTGGTTGCCAATGTCCGAAAGGTCGATCGTAGCACAGGAAATGCGATCGGCAGAGAGCTTTTGTACAGTACGCACCAGCAAACTAGATTTGCCCATTTGTCTGGAATTGAGCACGTAACAAAACTCTCCCGCTTTCAGGGCTTGATAAAGTTCCGAGTCAGCTTGTCGCACTACATAAGTAGGCGCATCTTGCGGGAGACTGCCGCCGATTTGGTATTGGTAATCGACTGTCATAAGCTTGCCTTTAGTTAGATGATTTACTCACCTCTATTGTGCCATTACCGCAAATAACTTTGCCATTTTGATAAATTGGTTCCCCTAGTTGATCTGGTTCAAATCTAAACAAATGGCACTTTCCAGTAGTTTCGCAAAGTATGCTTATATTCATCATTTCATTTTTAGTAGCATTTGGATATGCAGGAACTAGAAAGACACCGCCGACATAACTTTTAACCTTATTTTCTTTGGCAACCGCATAACTAAATGCTGCTGTTTTGGTGATACGAAGTGAATATTTGTAGTTCATCGTTTCTGTTAGAATGCCAATTCCTAAAGTATCAATAGAAGTTGCAAAAAAGTTGTGTAATGCAAATTTAGCTTGCTGAGCTTTGTTCATTGAAACAACATATTGTTTTGCTTCCGACTGCTTAGCCTTGTTTGCACTACACAAAAAAGATGATGAAAAAACTAAAACACCAATTACTGGCGTAAGTAATATCGAAAGCACTAAACATCCGCAACCATTAGGTAAAAAGCTGGATGAATGACAATCTCGTTGATTCATTGTATTGTCTCCTTTATATTTACAGTCATAACTTTGGCATTGAAAATGTTGATTGAATTCAGCGAGGCAGAGCCTCTGGATCTGCGTTACCAGGCAGAGCCTGGTAACGAGGAGATCGCTAGGCTCGGAATCTTTGTGCTTCTTTCTTGTCGGAATATTCTGGTTTAATCCCTTTACTTCCCATCGCAAAATCGCGCAATTCCACCCTTGTAAACTTGACTCCCCACGGATCGGTGGTTGTATCCAACTCCTCCACTAAAGCATTGTTGAGTTGATTTCGAGCCGTATGAAGTTCCTCTAAAGTTAATTTAGCAATGTGAGTCCGAATTGAAAGAATCAGCATATTTAACATGGCTTCCTTGAGATTTTGCACCTTGTAGGAAGCTTTTTCTAAATCAATTACTCGCCAATACACAATAAATTCAACGGTGACAGAAACGCGATCGCTTGTGGTGCATTGTTGCGGTAGCAGTTTTAACATTTGCTCGCGCAGAGTTTGTTTGTAGGCGACTGTTTCGACAAAGGGAATCAGAAATGTCAAACCCGGTTCTAGTTTTTTGCGATCGTACTTTCCGAAAATTTCTACTAAAGCTTCGTCTCCTTGACGGACAATTTTGATGCTGCTGGTTAAGGATATTCCGGTGATTGCAAACAACACCATCAAAAAATACTGATACATAGTGAATCTCCTGGTAAATAATTGACAGTTGACCCTTCGACTACGCTCAGGGTACGGTAGATGACTTGATGTGGTGGCAAAGGTTTAGTTGTTGATGTGAATTAATTTGTCAGGTACAACAATCAAAGTATTTCCTTCGTGGCGCAAAACATAAACTTTTTGTCTGGATGTGATTAGGTGGCAATCTTCATTGCGCGCTTTCCAAGAAGCGCCTTCATAAATTACCATTCCGGTTTCTCCTGGGAAAATTTCGGAGATAGTTGTCGCTTCCGTTGCTTCCGGAATCACAAACTTTTTGCGAACAATGAAAATCGGTCTAATCCAGATACTTAGGGCGAGAGAGATTCCCATCCAGTAGAATATCTGCCAGTCAAAATCTTCGTACATTACCAGCGCCCAATCAAACTGAAATGCGATAGATGCTCTCCACAAAATAAAGGATGAAATTAAAGCGGCAGCCCCCATCATCAGCACGTAAAACCTGTATTTTGGGGGCTGAGTTTTTTGGATAAATAGATCGATCGCACTTAGCACAATTCCGACTGTCAACCAAAATATCGGCGGTGTGAAGGCGAAACTTGGTTGATTAGTGGCTGACGCCAGCGACCAAATTAGGATAGAATACACAATGCTTTGACCTCGTTTTGATGTGGTTCAACCTTGTTATTTCTCATCTAATCAGGTTGCTATTTGAGTTGGCGAGTGACTTATTTGAGAATTCATCGACTTTTCATCGACTTTTCATCGACTTTGGGACGGTTAGCATTTATGATGGTTTCAATGTCTCGATCGTTATAAACAATGCCGCGATCGCTCAAGCTGCGCCTCAAGTGCATTACCACAGTTAAATCGTCTCTGCTGAGAAACGGCTTTCCCAGCCAGAAAATCCTGGCTGAGGATTTAGGGATAGCCCAATCTACTGTCAGTCACTTCCTGAATGGCAAACCTGTGGATTATGCCAATTTCATCGAAATTTGTCGCGGATTGGGGCAGGAATGGCGCGATATAGCCGATTTTGAGGCAGAATCTCAGCCCGATCGCGTGTTGCCAAAATCTGCAAAAATTGCGATCCTCTTCGAGGGCTTCGCTAACGCCCGATCGCACCCAAACCACACTTTGGTTCAACAATTACACCAAGCCTTAACTGCCGCCAGCCACGAAGTCTTTTTAATTAACAACAGCAGCAAAGATAACTCATATTTAAAGGTTTGCGATTATTTGTTGTTGCTGATTTCCGAAGAATCTGCTGCTAGCGAAATGATCGTAGAACAAGTAAAGCTAGCCAAACAATTGCACAATTTAATAACTAAAAAGCCAGTTATTTTACCGATTTGTGTTGAATTAAACTCACTATTTTCTTTTGATTTGCTGCACTATTTAGCAGGAATTCCGATTTGGCATTGGCGATGTACGAACGACTCATCAAAATTAATTTCAGAAATTTTGATGGTAATTAAAGAAGGTCGCATATCCTTAAATTTAGACAATGAGTTAGCTGTAAATTCAAGCAAAGTTACTAACACAAAACAGTCAATCATTCAACCCATACCAGCAGCAGCTCCAGAATTGCCGGGAGGACAAGTAGATTTAGCTTCTCATTTTTATATCGATCGCCCTCCCATCGAATCCCGCTGTTATGAAACCATTAGCCAACCCGGAGCACTGATTCGGATTAAAGCCCCCAGACAGATGGGCAAAACTTCTTTAATGGCGAGGATTTTACATCATGCAGAAGAGCAAGGTTCTCGCACGGTGGCGCTGAGTTTTCAGCTAGCAAATAGGAGAGTTTTCGCTAACTCAGATACATTTTTGCAGTGGTTTTGTGCTAGTATTGGTCAAGAATTGGGAATGCTGGAACAGTTGCCAAAATGCTGGGAATTAGCAGATTTGATTGGTAGTAATCAGTGCTGCAAGGCTTACTTTGAACAGTATTTGCTGTCGGAATCATCGCCACCTTTGACTTTGGGTTTGGATGAGTGCGATCGCCTGTTTGAATCGCCGGAAATTGCCGATGACTTTTTTGGATTGTTGCGCGCTTTGCACGAAGAAGCTAAGCGGCGAGATATCTGGAAAAAGTTTCGCTTAATTGTGGTGCATTCTACGGAAGTTTATATCCCACTGGATGTGAATAAATCGCCGTTTAATGTGGGATTGCCGATTGAATTGCCGGAGTTGAATTTGCAGCAAGTGCAAGACTTAGCCAAACGGCATGGATTGAATTGGAGTGGGAATGAAGTTGCAGAATTGATGGGATTAGTGGGCGGAAATCCTTATTTAGTGCGGCTGGGAATGTATCATGTTTCGCGTCAAGATGTGACTCTAAGTCAATTGGTGAAATCTCCAGCAACTGAACCTGGAATTTACAGTGATCATTTGCGTAGGCATTTGTGGAATTTAGAGAAATATGGGGAATTGATGGAGGCGATGAGAGAAGTTGCGAGTGTTTCCCAGCCTGTGCGATTGAAGTCTGAAGTGGGGTTTAAATTAAATAGTATGGGTTTGGTGAAGTTGGAGGGAAATAATTGTATTCCCAGATGTCGCTTGTATGAAGGTTATTTTCGCGATCGGCTCAATGGCAAATAATTTTAATTTCCGGTAACACCGGAATGATAAAAACAGAGGAGGCTGTACGTGACAATTAATTGGGGTAGGGACACGGCATTGCCGTGTCCTCGGTTACTTAGGGGAAATAGAGGACACGGCAGTCACGGCATTGCCGTGTCCTCGGTTACTTAGGGGAAATAGAGGACACGGCAGTGCCGTTTCCCTACTGGTTGATTAATTAACCGATGTTAATTGTTTCTCCTTAACTTCAACCGGTGCAGTCAAAGCATCTTCCAAATCAGCACAACCTAATTTCTCCTCCAAAATTGCCATCACTTCGCGGCCAAAATCATTGGAATTTCGCTGCCAAGCTTCTAAACAAACTTGTCCGAAAAATGAACCAAAAGGCTCTGGATTCCATAGCAATTTCCGGGCATTCCAAGGCATCAAACTCATTGGATCGTAACCAGGTTGCAGAATATCTTTTTTGAAGGCGTATTCTTCCAAAATTGTGTGGGGCTGTAACCCGATAAAGAAAATTGCTGGTTCTACTTTATCGACTCCGAAAATTCGCTCCAATTCCCGGTGATAGGCAATAGTTTGGCGGATAGTTTCAAAGGTTTCGTCAATGACGTTAAATGAGTAATTCACCGAAACCACATCGTTGTAACCGGCGGCTTTTAAGTCGCGGCAATTTTCCAAAACTACTCGCAAGTTGTAGCCCATTCGCATTTTGCGAACCAGTTCTTGGGAACCGCTGGTAATGCCGATTTCAAAGTAATTCATCCCCGTTTTTACCATCAAATCGCACAATTCTGGCGTGAGATTGTCCGCACGGATGTAAGCAGCCCAGTGGATGTCTGTCATCCCGTCGGCGATGATTTTTTGCAGGAGTTCAACTGCATCATTGATGAATTTGCGGGCGGGGATAAATTGAGCGTCGGTAAACCAGAAATTGCGGATGCCCCGATCGTACAATTGTCTAATCTCCGCCACCACCTCATCGGCTGGATTGATCCGCACTTGCTTACCTTCAATCACCGTGTAAATGCAGTAACAGCAGTTGTGAGGACAACCACGCTTGGTTTGCACGCCGATGTAGAAGTCGAGATCCTGTAGATAATACGAAAATTCCGGCCAAATAGTCTCAATGTACTTATAGTTACAGGCAGTCTTCTCAATGTTGGCTGGCTTTTCGTGAATTAGCCGATCGCGCGGCACCGTCTCACCTACGACATAACAACGTTCCTGAGCCAAATCTTCCCCTTTAATCAACTTCTCCAGCAGCGCCTCGCCTTCCCCCACCGAAACCACAGTCCCCGTCGGCAAACTGCGTCCCAACTGTTCATAAAACACGCTCACAGCCCCACCACCGACCACTGCACGAGCTTCGGGACGGTATTTCCGGGCCCGATGCAATCCGCGCTTAATCAAGCCCAAATTGCGCCAGAGCTCAGTGTAGTAGGAGATTGCCAAACGCAGTCCCCCAAATGCTCCCCGCATTTTAATTAGGGGATTGTTGGCGTAGTAAAACTCGAAGGCATTTTGCAGGGGATTGCCGCCTCTACCGCCGACAGGTGCGTAAATTTGAATGTCTCGCCAGGAGAAAACTAGCAGCGTCGGTTGAAATTCGTCCACTGCGACATCTAGGGCCTTAGCGTAATCCAGTGGTGGCACTGCACCGACATCGAAAATCCGCTGTTCGACATCGGGAAATAGCTTGTGGACATGATCCGAAAGATACACAACTCCGATCGGGAAAATCGGATTGCAAGGGAGGCGAACGTACAGAACTCGGTTTTCCATTACTGCCATATCCTTAAATTTCAAGTTTTTTGTTAATATTTTTAATATAACTTTACAATATATCTAATTTTCACAATCTCAGATTAATTTTTTTAAAATTTTCCTAAGCTATTCAAAGTTGAGTTTGTTGGCGTGGCTGGGTGTCAACAAGAGAAAATTATTGATTTTTGAGTAAATACACCCTATTTTGACTTAAATCAACGATCAAAGTCAATATCCGATCTTTTATGGCCGAATTGGCACGATCGCCTGCTAATATGCTCACGAATCGGTAGTCCGCATTACAACAATTTGGGATCGCAAGGTGTTAATTTTGGAAGATAACCAAAACTTTTATCTAAAACTCCCCAGCAGTTATGGCTCAAATTCTTGACCCACTACCCTCTGACGCTGACAGCAAAATTCTCTGTTGCTACGTCAACGCCACAAGTCAAATTCAAATTGCTCGTATCACCAACATTCCTAGCTGGTATTTTGAGCGAGTAGTATTTCCCGGACAGCGCTTAGTTTTTGAAGCGATGACAGCGGCATTACTGGAAATTCACACCGGGATGATGGCTAGTGCAATTTTGTCTGATACAATTCCTTGCGATCGCCTACAAATTAACGAAGGCCCTTATTCTGCGATCAATCCTAGCAAATCTAGACCAGAAACTGCGATCGATCGCACTTCAATGACAAGCCGCGCCAAATCTAGAGCCATCTCAGAACCTTTGACACTACCTGCGCTAACAGCAGTTGATTGAGGTGGAACTTCAATTTTGAAATTCTGTTGAGAGTTGATAAATCTTCCATTTAACAAACAAACCTTGTAGAAAAGGAGACGGCAGTGCCGTTTCCCTACCATCATTAATTGTAGGG
>JAYSVM010000180.1:0-35721 GCA_043718495.1 Oscillatoriales bacterium
GTCTAGGCCGGCAATGCGGGCGGTGCCACTGGATGCTGGCAAGTATCCCGACAAAATCCGCATGGTTGTGGTTTTACCGGCACCGTTGGGCCCCAGAAACCCCAGAATTTCTCCTGTTTCGACGGAGAAAGACACATCCGCGATTGCTGCGGTGGAACCGTAAGTTTTGCTTAAGTGTTCTACTTCAATCATTTGTCAGCAGGCGATTTTATATTTTAGATTCTAGTGTTTTAGTTTAGTCTCACATCTTGCGCCATTGTCAGCAACAGGTAAGATGGCTGTTCCACAAAGATTAAATTTCTTGTGGGGTGGGCATCCTGCCCGCCCATAAAAGTCTAGTTGAGAATGGTGCAATATCTCAGTTTAGTCCAGCAAAAACCAAATCTATCACAACTCAGGATCTGACTCACTTTTGTTCAAATATCTTTCAATGAGGACGATCGCCACAATATCATCCACTGGCCTCGGCGGTGTCCGCATCCCCAAAGGAATCAACCGATTGAGTCCCGTCGGAGGGTACATTTGCCAGTAGCGTTCCTTTGCTTCCAAACTGCTGAACCTCTCATCAACCTGAATTATTGCGATCGAGGGTGACAAACTCTGAGTAAGTTTTTGTTTCCAACTCTTAGAAGTAGTTTGATCTCCCATCACCAATAATTCAATAGGAAACTGTTTACATAGAGATTGAATAGTCGAAATTGTAGTCTCAGAAAGTACAACTTCATGGTATGAAACATT
The DNA here is from genome assembly GCA_043718495.1 of Oscillatoriales bacterium. GTDB lineage: Bacteria > Cyanobacteriota > Cyanobacteriia > Cyanobacteriales > Microcoleaceae > Microcoleus. The sequence continues at coordinate 739 of JAYSVM010000180.1, forward strand.
TCTGTCTTTACCCATCACGGCGATACCACACTTATCTTTCCCCGGATCGAAACCTAAAATCATAATTATTAGTTATTAGTTATTAGTTATTCGTTATTGGTTATTCGTTATTGGTTATTTGTTATTGGTTATTCGTTGACTGTTCTTATTGGTTGTCGATGCCCAATGCCCAATGCCCAATGCCCAATGCCCAATGCCCAATGCCCAATGCCCAATGCCCAATGCCCAATGCCCTATGCCCTATGCCCAATGCCCTAATTTTGCTTTCCAGTGCGAAAAACAACGACTCCATTGTGTATAGCAACTAAATCTATCTTAAGTGGCCCAGCAATGTATGTAACATCTGCCGCGATCGCCTGAACCTCCAAAGGTTTATTATATTGTTGTACGCGATCGGCAAAACCAGCCAAAGTTTCAATCCGATTATCCGCAACTTGGACTCTGCCGCCCACAACGCCAATCAGACGAGCCCGAAATTGGCAAGCTTCAATTAATTGTTCCAATTGCTGTCGTACCTTTTCATCTTTCGCGGTAACAGGATTGACAGAAATCCCTGAAATCACGTCTCCAGATCGGAACACGACTCGATTGATTTCTGCTTCTGCAAATACCTTGATTAGCTTTTCTTCTCGTAAATAATTAGCACCTGCCACTATTCGGACTACATAATCTTGACCATCTTTAATTTGATTAATTAGTTGATCAATTTCAGTATTGGTAATTTGAACTACCTGCTCTTTAACCGAATTATTTTGTGGCTGCATAAGTCTAACAGTGGTTTTGTTTGCTTCTTGCAATAGTCGATCTATGGCGCGACTTGCTAATGCGGGATCGACTATGCTAACCACCCCAACCGCTAAAATTTGACCGCGCCTAATGGCAACAGTACCCTCACGAATTGCCTGAAAATCTCGTTCCAAAACTTGCATTTGTTGTTGCAATAAAGCTTGTTGCTTTTCTAACTGAGTTTGTTGATCTGCCAAGGTTTCTAATAGTTCTTCCCTCTCGGAAATCACTTTGTCACGATCGACTATAGTTCGATCGCGATCGGCAAGATTTTGCACCCGCTGGGCAATTTCCTGATCTCGCTGAGCAATTAATTCATTGCGCGATCCAATTTCCTTGTCCCGCTTGGCAATTTCCTTGTCGCGCTGGGCAATTTGAGTTTTCACCCGTTCTCGTTGCTCGATCAACTGTTGACGTTCTCCTTGTAGTTGCGCGATTTCCGAACCCAGATTCGTTTTTTGAGCAGAAACCGTGTTCAATTGACTTTCAGTGCGATCGAGCTGAGATTTCGTACTCGCCCGTGCCGTTTGCACCATTTTCAATTGTGATTCCGTGCGGGTTTTTGCAGCTTCCACACTAAGTAATTGTTCTTCAGTTTGGGATTTAGCCACTTCCACCTCACTTAACTGTTTTTCTGTTTTAGATTTAGCAGCTTCTACACTATTAAGTTGGGTTCGCAATGAGTTTAATTTTGCTTGCGTTTGAGCTTGCTCAGCATTAGCTGCTTGCAAAGAACGATTAATCTCTTCTAAATTAGCTTTAACTTGCGATTGAGCAGCCCTGGCTAGGGCTAATTCACTTTCAACTCGATTTTTTTCTTGAGTGGCTTGATTGATTTCCCTGCGGGCGTTATTCAGTCTTTTTTGAATTTCGTCTATTCTAAAAACCCCTGTTCGCAGTGGCTTGCTAGTCGCAAACAGGATACCAAGAGTGATGGCTGATAGAATGCTACCAGCCATCACTGTCACCACAACAGCAGTATCGCGGGGGCGAAGTTTGAACAAACTTAATCTTGCCTTGCCGACTTTCGTCCCAAGGCGATCGCTAACAGTAGCGATCACACCCCCCAAAATTAAAATTACAAATACTAGGATATATCCAGCAGTCATTCCGATTATTTATTTGGGATTTGGGATTTGGGATTGAATCTAAAATCCCAAATCCCAAATCCTATACTTTCTCGGCATCAAGTGAATTGCTGGCCTAAAGCCACCGGGTTATGAACTGTGATCTTTTTCTTGTGAATCGAGATCATTTTTTCTTGTCTGAGATCCCCCAGCAAACGAGTCACCGTTACCCGTGTCGAACCGATCGCCTCGGCGATCGCCTGATGGGACAACTTCAAATCAATCGTAATCCCCTCACTACCAGGCATACCAAAATCCCGGCACAGAATCAACAAAAAGCTAACCAGTCTCGAACCCATATCTCGGTGGGCTAGCGTTTCAATCATCATCTCGGTTTGCAAAATCCGAGAAGACAATCCCCGCAGCATCACCATCGATAATTCGGGATCTTCCTTGAGAGCTTTTTCAACTTGTTCGATCGGCAACGAGATCAATTCCACCGGCGTAAAGGCTACCGCGTGGTAGAACCTGTCAGAGCGATGTCCTGTAATCAGAGACAGCACCCCAAATACACTATTTTCGCGCAGTAGAGCAACTGTAATCTCTTCTCCTGCTTCATACACCCTGGAGAGCTTTACAGCACCTTTAATGAGAACGTAGACGCGCTCAGCCGGGTCTCCAGGGAAAAAAATTGTCTTGCCCCGTTCAAAGCTTTCCACAATGGGTGGAAACCCCCCGCCACTGATTTGGCGAAACACGGCTGCTAGCGGTCTATCATGGGTCACGACCTGATCCTTTCTACTAATCAATGCTCTTTAACTTGGAGATTAACATTATTGAGTAAATATACTTCCCAAACTCCTGTATCCGGGGATTCAGTTACTTCTATCCAATGTTAAGGTAAACACGCACTGTATGATTAAATCTAGCCCTTCTCTTAACTTTTTCAATTCCGCCCCCATGTAGCTCCACAGCAAAATTAATCTCAGTTGTGTCTCAATTGTGTCTGAATCAGTTATATCTGAATCAGTTGTGTCAAAACAGGCGGAGTTATCGAATCTAGCGAACGAGAACGGTGCAAGTTGCTTTTACATAAATTACCGATGATAGATTTGACCGGAAAAAATGCTCTTGTTACGGGCATTGCCAACAATCGCTCGATCGCCTGGGGCATTGCTCAGCAGCTCCACAAAGCAGGGGCAAACCTCGGCATCACTTATATGAAGGACGAGAAAGGCAAGCACGAGCGAAAAGTCGCTGAACTGGTGGAACCACTGAATCCCAGTCTGTATTTGCCTTGCAACGTCCAAAACGAAAGCGAAATTGAGTCTACTTTTGAGGCGATCGCCGAAAAATGGGGCAAGTTAGATATTCTGGTTCACTGTTTGGCATTTGCCGGCAAAGACGAACTATCGGGAGACTTCACCAACACTTCGCGCCAAGGCTTTTCCAATGCTTTGGATATTAGCGCTTACTCTCTAATACGGCTGTGTGCCGCAGCTAAACCCCTGATGGCCGAAGGCGGCAGTATTATCACTTTGAGTTATCTCGGCGGTGTCCGAGTAATTCCAAATTATAACGTGATGGGAATTGCTAAGGCAGCATTAGAAATGAATGTTCGCTATTTGGCGGCGGAACTTGGCCCGTTAAATATTCGAGTAAATGGGATTTCTTCGGGCCCAATTCGGACTCTGGCTTCGTCAGCAGTTGGCGGCATTCTGGACATGATCCACCACGTTGAGGAAGTCGCCCCCCTGCGGCGCACGGTGACTCAACAGGAAGTAGGAAATGCTGCTACTTTTCTATGCAGCAGTATGGCTAGCGGAATTACTGGTCAGATTTTGTATGTGGATGCTGGTTACGAAATCATGGGAATGTAACAGCTTGCAAACAGTTGACAGTTGACAGTTGACTGTTGACTGTTGACTGTTCGATTTCCACTGTCTGCTGGAAAATTGCTAATCCCAAATTACTAATTAATTACTAATGAATGACAAATTGCAAATTATGGAAATAATCGATCGCGCTTCTATTCCTGTTCCTCCCGCACTTCCGGTTCAAGTCGCCCGCGCCGCTTTTGTGAAGCGCACGACATTGGAAACGGATGTTAATGTTAGTCTGAATCTCGACGGTTCGGGAACTTGCAAAGCGGCGACAGGAATTCCGTTTTTAGACCATATGTTGGATCAGATTGCTTCCCACGGATTGATCGATTTGGACGTACAGGCGATCGGGGATTTAGCCATTGACGATCATCACACGAACGAGGATGTAGGCATTACGTTAGGACAAGCCTTGGCAAAAGCGATCGGGGATCGATCGGGCATTTCTCGTTTCGGACACTTCATCGCCCCGTTGGATGAAGCTTTAGTTGAGGTAGTGCTAGATTTTTCGGGACGGCCTCACTTAAGTTACAATTTGGAGATTCCAAATCAGCGAATTGGTACTTACGATACCGAGTTAGTGAAAGAGTTTTTTTCAGCGGTAGTGAACCATTGTCAAATGACACTGCACATTCGACAGTTGCAGGGTGGAAATTCCCACCACATTGTGGAAGCGACATTTAAGGCATTTGCGCGGGCTTTGCGGATGGCTGTGGCGATCGATCCACGGCGCGCTAGTCGGATTCCGAGTTCTAAAGGGGTTTTGTAGTTCCAGGGTTTGTAGTTGCGCGATCGGGCTACTGCAAACCTGTAAATTAAAATATATCTGCTATGTAGTTAAAAACACTAGACAATTAAACTATTGAGCCATGTTATATTTTAATCGTAAATATTTTTCTCTTGCCTTGATTTTATTTTCGATCGAAATCGTTATTGCTGTTTTTTTTACAGATAAGTTTGTTCGTTATTTCCTGGGAGATTTATTGGTAGTGATATTTCTCTATTGCTTCATAATGTCTTGTTTAAGACTAGAATCCACAAAAGTAGCTTTCTCGGTTATAGTTTTTTCTTTTGTTATTGAGATATTGCAATATTTTAAGATTCTAAATGCTTTGGGTTGGGAAAATAACAAGATTGCTATAATCATTTTAGGCAATAGCTTTGATGCGATGGATTTGGTTGCTTATACTGCGGGTATTGCCATAGTTTTGTGGCTGGAAAATAGGAAAAAAGTTTTACGATCGTAAATTAACTCAGGCAGGATTGTAAAAGTCCGAGAAAGGAACTTTGCCGTCTGGTGTCATGTAACGCTGAATGTCCCTGGGTTGTACTTCCATAAATGCGATCGCCCTCCTGAATCTTTTGGGTTTTTTACGAAAATACTTGATTGTAGCAAGCAGTGCGTGGGTTGGGTTTCGTTCCTCAACCCAACCTTTTCGCTACAATTTTTCTTCAGTGAACCGTATTGAAGCATAAATTATTGCATAAATTGTTGCAGATACTCGATCTACTTTAGTAGATTTACAGGTCGTTTTAAAATTTGTTGAACCACCCCATAATAATTAGGATTTTCTAACCCTTTTAATTCATGTTGGATATCTTCCCAATCCCCTAATTTACTTTTCCACATACCATTCTCTGTTTGTATTGCAGCGTGTTGCGGTTCACCGTTATAGGTGTATATTGCTATTTTTTGAAGGCCCGGTTCAATGTCACCATTATCACAACATTCATATCCAATAGTTTGATAAGCCTTGATAAAAGCATCCAACGTTAACTCTCTTGGTACACCATCGGGCCAGTATCCATCTGGGTCTACCGGGTCCCATCTACAGTCCTCTTCGCCAGCCACGAAAGCAAAGCAATTATAATCAACTGTTTCTTCACTTGTTACTTCATATTCAGTATTCTCTAGATTAGGAAATCTCAAGATTTTACGATATTCCAGCCTACCATTCATAGCCGTGTTCTTTTCCCCATTGTATCCATGCTTGAGCCATTTGTTTCATTCGACCACGCTGTTCTGGTTTTACCGGATTATCACCAGTAATTGCCCTCAAAGCCCAAAACCAATGATCTGGTTTTTGTTCGAGATCTCGAAAAATCAAAGGTACAATAGGCTGTCCCATGCCAATAATTCTTTGATAAGCTGGGTTCATTGACTTTTGTGTAACCAATGACAGCATCCTTGTCTGGTCGCGCCATTCTTCTACGAGGCTATTAAACTCCGCTTCGATTTCTATGTGACTTTTAATCGGGTATTTATAAGTTGTGATGCGATCGGGTAGTTTCATGTCAAGCCGTGGCTACTTCATAAATCTATATTACCCGATCTGGGTTCTGCGGGCGATCCTCTCGAAAGGGCTGCGCTAACGCCCAAAATCAAACCTTACCAACCTCCACCAACTCAACAGCACTAACAGCACCTGATTCTTCCCCTTCATCCTCGGCAACCGCAACAGATAACTTCAATCCCAAAACCTTCAGCCAATTAGCCAAAGCATAAATAGTCGCCATTCCATTCTGTGACAGCAAAACATCTAATTTTTCCAAGTGCAATTTAGCATCCTCCGCAGACATATTTGGTTCTCCAAGAGCTTCAAATACATCTCGAAGCGCTTTTCGGATTATTCCCATCTCTAAATCGCCTTCTTCCTCATCTTCAAAGATCAGTGAGAGGTAAGCAGCAGAATAATTTGGGTCTTTGAAATTAGAAATTTTAAAAGAATGATAACTATCACTCGTCGGCACTTTGGCGTCTTTCATAATCTCTCCAGTATTCCTGAGCTTTAACAATGTCTTGGTCTTGAGTGCTTTTATTTCCACCGCACAAGAGAAGCACAATTGTAGCTCCCGCTTGTCCAAAGTAGATTCGGTAGCCCGGCCCATAGTCAATCTTTAATTCCCAGACTCCTGCGCCAACCGAGCGATAGTCTCCTAAATTGCCACTGCTAACCCGCTGAAGCCTTTTATCAATCCTAATTTTAGCGTTAACATCCCGCAGGGCTGTAAACCATTCTGCAAAGGGAACTGTGCTATTTGGTCTAATATAACGTCGAATTTCCCTGGGTTGTACTTCCATAAATGCGATCGCCACTACTCGTAAATCATCATACGGGCGATTCTCTCTCGAAAGGGCTGCGCTAACGCCCAAAATCAAACCTTACCAACCTCCACCAACTCAACAGCACTGACAGAACTTTCCTCTTCCCCTTCATCCTCTTGAGCAACCGCAACTGTTAACTTCAATCCCAAAACCTTCAGCCAATTAGCCAAAGCATAAATTGTCGCCATTCCATTCTGTGATAGCAAACCATCTAATTTTTCCAAGTGCAACTTAGCGTCATCTGCTGACATATTTGGTTCTCCAAGAGCCTCAAATACATCTTTCAAAGCTGATGGGAAAATGCCAATATCCAAATCTCCCTCTTCTTGCTCATTCAAGAATAGCGTCAGGTAGCCCGCTGCATATACTGGATCTTTGAGCTGTTCAATCAGAAACGGATGGTAAGGTACACTTTTAACCATTGTCTTGACTCCTGTATTTAATCCAATATTTCTTTGCTTTACGAATATCTTCGTCCTGAGTGCTTTTATCCCCTCCACACAGGAGAAGCACTATAGTTGTTTCTACTTGTCCAAAATAAACCCGGTAGCCTGGACCAAAATTAATTTTCAATTCCAAGACTCCTTCTCCCACTGGGCGGTAGTCTCCAAAATTACCTGTACTGACTTAAAATAGTCAACGAAAACCAAGTGATTGTTTTGGAAGACCTCAATGTTTCTGGTATGGTCAAGAACCGGAAGCTTTCAAGAGCAATTAGCCAACAAGGATGGTATGAATTCCGAACTTTGTGCGAGGCTAAATCAGAGAAGTTTGGCAGAGAGTTCAAAGTAATTAGTCGATGGGAACCAACCAGTCAAATCTGTTCAGACTGTGGTTTTAAATGGGGCAAAATCGATTTGTCTATCCGCTCAGTGCTTTGTTTTAATTGTGGCACCCAGCAAGATAGAGATGAAAATGCAGCTAGAAATATAGCTCAAGTCGGGATGGGGAATCGCCACGACACTTCGACTTCGCTCAGCGCAGCGCTCTAAACGGGCGCAGAGGGATTGTCAGACTACTTCGATAGCAGAACCCTGTGAAGCGTCAAGAATCACCGCGCCTGATAGCCGGTGAGTATTTCAAAACCTCCACCAACTCAACAGCACTAACAGAACCTTAACCCTGATTCTAGCGACGATCGCACGCCAATATTGCAGCCACCCGATCGCCCCTTGACTTCATGCGCTACAATTATTAAGAAATCTTTAGTTAAATCCGTTTAACGTCTCGGACGCATTATGAGTCTTCCCATTCGCAACGTCGCCATCATTGCTCACGTCGATCACGGCAAAACCACCCTTGTGGACGCTCTTCTCAGACAGTCCGGGGTCTTCCGCGAAGGGGAAGAAATCCCAGATTGCGTCATGGACTCCAATGATATCGAACGCGAGCGCGGCATCACAATTCTTTCCAAAAATACCTCTGTCCGATACAAAGAAACCCTGATTAACATCGTCGATACCCCCGGACACGCTGACTTCGGTGGCGAAGTTGAACGAGTCCTCGGCATGGTAGACGGTTGTTTACTGATCGTAGACGCCAACGAAGGCCCGATGCCACAAACTCGGTTCGTGCTCAAAAAAGCCCTGGAAAAAGGACTGCGCCCGATCGTCTTTGTCAACAAGATCGATCGCGATCGAGCAGACCCCCACAAAGCCGTCGATAAAGTATTGGATCTGTTCCTAGAACTAGGTGCTGACGACGATCAGTGCGAATTTCCCTATCTCTTCGGTTCCGGCTTAAGCGGTTACGCCAAAAAACACCTCGAAGACGAAGGGGTAGATATGAAGCCCCTCTTTGAAGAAATTCTCGACCACGTACCACCTCCCGTCGGCGACCCCAACAAGCCACTGCAACTGCAAGTAACCACCTTAGATTACTCAGAATACGTCGGTCGCATCGTCATCGGTCGCATCCACAACGGCACGATTAGAATCGGTCAACAAGCAGTTTTAATCACCGAAAGCGGCGCCCTTGTCAAATCAAAAATCAGCAAATTGATGGGCTTTGAAGGCCTGAAGCGGATTGATATCGCAGAATCTACTGCTGGTAATCTTGTCGCCGTTGCCGGTTTTGCCGATGCCTATATTGGTGAGACAATTACCTGTCCCAACGACCCGCAAGCTCTACCTTTAATCAAAGTAGATGAACCGACTTTGCAGATGACTTTCTCTGTAAACGATTCACCGTTCTGCGGTCAAGAAGGTACTTTGGTAACATCGCGTCAAATTCGCGATCGGCTGATGCGAGAACTCCAAACCAACGTCGCATTGCGCGTCGAAGAAACCGAATCTCCCGACAAATTCCTCGTATCCGGCCGCGGCGAACTCCACCTCGGAATCCTGATCGAAAATATGCGCCGCGAAGGATACGAATTCCAAGTATCTCAACCGCAAGTAATCTTCCGCGAAGTCGGCGGTCGTCCCTGCGAACCCTTTGAATGTTTGGTATTAGACGTACCCGAAGAAGCAGTCGGCGGGTGCATCGAACGCCTCGGTCAGCGGAAAGCAGAAATGCAAGATATGCACGTCAGCAGCACCGGCCGTACCCAAATCGAATTTTCAGTTCCCGCTCGCGGTTTGATTGGATTCCGAGGCGAGTTTATGCGCTTGACTCGCGGCGCTGGAATTATGAACCACAGCTTCCTCGACTATCGCCCCCTCGGTGGAGAAATTATCGCCCGTCGCAACGGAGTATTGATTTCCTTTGAAGAAGGAACTGCAACTACTTATTCACTGAAAAATGCTGAAGACCGTGGCGTATTTTTCATTACCCCCGGAACCAAGGTTTACAGAGGGATGATTATCGGAGAAAACAACCGAGACGAAGACATGGAGCTGAATATTTGCAAGTCGAAGCAGTTGACAAACCACCGCGCATCTGGCGGTGAAGAGTTGGCGCAATTGCAAGCGCCAGTCGATATGAGTTTGGAACGCGCTTTGGAGTACATCGGCCAGGAAGAATTGGTGGAAGTAACACCAAAATCAATTCGCTTGCGGAAGGTTTCTAAGAAGTTAGTCAAACGCTAAAAAAAAATTAGGGTGGGGTATAAATCCCCATCCTAAAAATCCCACTGTCAACTGTTAACTGTTTTTAAGGTCTATGGCAATAATTACAATTCAAGTTGATGACAATATTAAGACAGCGTTTGAAGAAGCTAGTCTTAAGACTCAGCAAGAGTTAAGTTCGATTATTCAATTGTTTTTTAGACAAAATTTACACAACAAAACTTTAACCCAGGTTATGGCAGAAATTTCTGACAGAGCCGCGCAGCGAGGCTTAACACCAGAAATTTTACAAGAGCTTTTAGCAGATAATAATGACGAATAGATTTGTACTAGACACGAATGTTTTAGTCAGTGGTTTACTGTTTAAGACCTCAGTCCCATTTCGGGCGATTGAGTTGGCAGAAAAACAAGGAATAATTTTATATTCTCAAGCTACTTTGAATGAATTAGAGCAAGTTTTGAATCGTAAAAAATTTAATAAGTATCTTTCTTTAGAAGACCGGCAATTATTTTTATTGAAGTTTATCAGTTCATCCGAATTAGTTTCTATTACAGAAAACATCACAGTTTGTCGAGATGAAAAAGATAATAAGTTTTTAGAATTGGCTGTTAGTGGTAATGCCAATGTGATTGTTACGGGTGATATGGATTTATTGGTATTAAATCCTTTTCAATCAGTCGAAATTGTTACTCCCGATATGTTGATTGATAGATTTAGTTAATGCCATAATTATATGGCACGTCTTTAGACTGAAAACGCTATAATTATCATAATCTAAAATAAGCAAAAACGATGTCAACAGTTTATCGTTTAAAAGCCAGCGAACTCGATCTTAACTTTTTAGAACAAATCAAAGCGACTTTTGGAAATAAAGAGATTGAAATAATTGTTTCAGAATGCGATGAAACCGAATATCTTTTGAAATCGGAAGTAAATAAAACCAAACTGTTGAAAGCTATTGAAAATGTTAAAGACAGAAAAAATTTAGTTGAAGTGGATCTACAGGATTTGTAATGAGCAGAAGAATTATTTTTGAATCTTCTGCTTTTGCAGATTTTAAGGAATGTACCGATTACTCTTTTTATCAATTTACTAAATGCGATCGCTCTCAATCTTCTTGGTGAAGTCCTTCTATTATATCAAGTAACTTTTGGTAATTTTCTTCTTTTCCCTGGACACGATATAAATTTTTAGCATTGTGAAAATCCACATCTGCTTTTTGGGAATAGCCCAGTTCATAGTGGACAATGCCTCGGTTTTGATAAGCTTCAGCAAAGTCTCGTTTAAGCTCAATTGCCTTGGTGAAATCCTCAAGCGCTTTCTCTTTGTTCCCCAAACGAGAGTGAATAACTCCCAGGTAGTAGAATGTTTTAGGATTCAGCCGAGGTGCCTGCGTGTAATCATCAAGCGCATCATTAGAATTTAGTTCAATTGCTTGGGTAAAATCTTTAAGTGCCCCTTGCAGATCGCCCAGGCGTAAACGAGCAAAACCTCGGTTATTGTAGGCTTGAGCATCGCCAGCATTTACTTTAATTGCTCGGGTGTGATCGGCCCGCGCTCCTCGGTCATCATCTGAGCTATAAGAAATAATACCCAGGTTGTTGTGATAAACTGCACAATTAGGATTGAGCAATATCGCCTCTGTGCAATCCTCAATTGCTCCCGCATCGTCCCTTAGTTCATGGCGAACACTAGCCCGGTTATTGTAGGCATCTGCATAATCAGGCTTGAGCTTAATTGCTCGATCGAAATTTTCAAGTGCTCCCTCAAAATCTCCTTCCTCAGCCTTTTTTATTCCCAGTTTATTGAAATCCTCAGCACAGAGAGGAGAGTTCGATTGAACCATATCCACCAGAGCATCAATATCACTCTCTGAAACAAAAGTTGTTATCTCTGCCTCGTTTTCATCTAAGTTAGATGACCTGGTTTTGTATCCTGCTAGCTGAAGCCAATCGGGGATATTTCTCCAGTTGTTTAGCCTGATGTTTACTTTTCCCTGAGTAAGCTGTTTGACATACAGATACACAGTTGAACTTAGATCGGCTCTCAATCCTCTCTTTTCTCTGTGAAGCTTTTTAGCGATGTCACTAGGACTACAAGCACAAAGCAATCCTCGTAAATGCAGCTTCTCGACTTCTGTAAGTTCCCGCTTATGCGGTGCTACTTTTAGCTTGGCATCTGCCAAATCTTTGTACAACCTTTCTAAATCCCAGTCATTAGCAGCTAGGATGAATTGTTCTTCTGGTAAATTGTGTGCCATTTCTAGGGTGTTATTCAGTTCCTAATAAACAATCCTAACAAACTTCCTAACACTTGTTTGGTAGCTGCCATAGAAAGTTCCTAACACTTGTTTGGTAGCTGCCATAGAAAGTTCTGCGAAGCTAAGGATGTAGTGATTCACTACTCAAAACTTAGCTGACGGAATTAATCATGTACAACAACAATCAGCACAACGAAGCCAAATTATCCCAGCAACTACCGCCGCTTTCCCAAAAACAGGAATACGACTTCCAAACTCAAAAGAAAGTAGGAAAGACAGGAGAGGCGATCGTAGATCAGTGGTTGCAGGTTCATGGCTATCGCATTGAGGATGTCTCAGATTTGCCACAGTATCAGAAAGCAGGTATTGACCGCCGACTTATTCGCCCAAACGGTTCAACTGCAACTGCTGAGTACAAGACCGATTTAAAAGCCAAGCAAACTGGAAACTTGTTTTTTGAAGCTTTTGACGATCGCAACCGTCCCTGTTGGGGATGGACTTCGCAAGCCGATCTCTGGATATTTTTCATTCCTCAACAGGAGATATTGGTCGTTGAACCGGGTAAATTCAGGTTGTTAGTTTCGCAGCAACACCCAGAACTCCCGCAGAAAGTAGTACCAAATCGAGGCTACAGTGTAACTGGATTGCCTGTTCCATTAGCCAAGGTGCGGAATATTGCTAGTCACGTTTTCAAATTTCCTGACGTTCTTTTCTAAAAAGAGACTCGCAGTTAATCTGGCGATCGCCTTGAGTAGGCGATCGCGATTATTCGAGTAATAATACTTAGCAAACGCTAATTGGGCGATCGTTATGTTTTAATTTATATTTGAGCAAAATCTAGACAAAACCAGCCATGAGTCCAAAATCCATAGCCGTGATCAACTTCAAAGGCGGTGTCGGGAAAACCACCGTCACTTGGAGCCTGGGCAATATTATATCCCAAAGCACAGACCTAGAAGTCCTTATGTTAGACTTAGACCCGCAGATGTCGCTCACAGAGGCGATCGGGCTTAATGAAAGTACGGGTCATTTAGATGACAAATTTGGCAAGTGGTACGAAAAATCACTTAGGGAAAGACGAACAATTTACGACGCCCTCGAACTCTTTAAAAAAAACGGACAAAATTTTAAATTTCCAGTAGGTTTTGACACCATTTATGAAATTGATGAACAATTACATTTTGTCCCATCCGTTGAAGAATTGTATTGGTTAGATTTGGATGGATTTGAGGGGAAAAATGTTAAAGACTTCATCCGCAGATTCATCGGCAAAATCACCAACTCTGCCAACTCCATCAACTCTGTCAATCTACCCAAATATGATTTGATGCTGTTTGACTGCTCTCCTTCCTTTAGTCTGCTCACTTACAGTGTACTTTCTTGTTGCGACTTAGTATTAATTCCCGTCAATCCAGATTACTTTGGTTCTAGGGGATTGAGTTTAGTCTTAAACTCTCTGCAAAAACGGATTGAACCTTATCCTTTTCCCAAAATTGCCGTGTTTATGAACAAAGCTAAAATCTATGGAGGACTGCTGACTAACGAAGTTCAGTTTTACATGAGAGAGGTAAAAAGACTTTGCGCCGATATCTCAAAAGACAATAATATAGAAGTTAAGTTTCTAGAATCGACTATTCGGGAAAGTGTTGGTTTGAAACGAGCTATTAATGAGGGGGAATTGCCACGAGAATTAGTCAGGGAATTTGAACAACTTTGGGCTGAGTGTGCGGAGTATCTGAAATGATTAAAAAAGAAGTTTTGGCTGATGATGAAAACTCCCAGTTAGTGGATGAAATTAGCGAACTCAAGGAAATTCTGCGCGAAGTTTCTCGCAAACTAACTAGGATTGAGACTAAAGTCAAACGTGGAGGGATTGCTGCGACTCCCAAAGTCTCCGAATCGACCGTATCTCAACCAGATGAAACTACCGATAAACCTGCTAATTTATCCGCAGAACAGGTCATCCAAATCTATGAACAACTGCGTTTAAAAGCTAAAAACGGTAAAGAAGAAGAAGTGAGGAAAAAATTGTTATCTATGACCGCAACTGACTTGAGTTTGATTTGTTTGGAATTAGGTATGCCTCCCAGCGCCAAGAATCCATCGCGCAAAAAGATGATCGAGATAATTCTTGGTAGAATTAAACAAAGTTTGATGCTGTCGCGACATATCGATAGACAAGCACTTTAAAAGTACAGATTTCACATGATATAGATACTTCCCTATCCATCTACGTTAATCTGTGTTTATCTGTCTATATCTGCGGTCAAAAAAAGAGATTTTCTTAACCGCAGTTAAAATGAATTAACCATAAGTCTAATTGACAAAATGCGTTTCAAAAAAACATTACGACTTGGCGCGATCGCCCTATTTTCACTGACACTCTTAATCAGCCTGTTTTTGAGCCTGTCAAGCCATCCCGCACCCGCAGCCCCAAAACCGAAGATACTGGCATTTTTGGCGCTTCAGAGGCGCGCTGACAAGGTCAGGAACAGTTTATTTGCCATCAATGCTAACGGTGCGGCTCGCCGGGAACTCACCCCAAAAATAGATGTGAGTTATACCTTCGTTTGGTCGCCCAACGGTCAGCAGTTGGCTTTCGTTAGTGGAGATACCGACATTTATACAGTCAACGCTGATAGTTCCGGGTTAACTAAACAATTTGCTGGGGAGTTTTGCAAAGCAGCTGATTTTAAAATAGCTTGGTCTTCCAACAGCCAGAAACTTATTTTTTCTCGTTCTTGTGACGGTTATACATCTGATGGTTCCGGCAGTCAATCACTTTATGCAAGCGACACTTCGGGCGTTAAAGGAACTAAATTAGTTCGGAATTGGGAAGTAGGAGGAGAGCCGCCTAAAACGGAAATTTCATCGGAATTTTACCTTTCATCAGATGGTCAGCAGGTAGCATTTGTCAAGGACAAAAATATCTACAAAATGAATGCTGATGGTTCTGGAATGACTCAATTAACTAAAACTCCAGGAGAATATACTTCTGGTGGTAGTGACCTGGTTTGGTCTCCCGATCGCACAAAAATCGCTTTCTGGTTAGGAACATACCCCAAACAGCAAATTTATACAATCAATGTTGACGGAAGCAACCTCAAGCAACTGACGAACAATCCCCAAAATCAGGCTTACAACCTCAAACTGTTTTGGTCGCCCGACAGTAGCCGGATTGCCTACTATTATAACAAAGCGGGCGATCGGGGCGGCAAACAACAAGATATTTATGCGATCGACGTTAACACCGGAATCTCTCAGAATATCACAAAAAAGCCGACAAGATATGATGCACTTTCGTGGTCACCAGATGGCAAAATGCTTGCCTTTGCGACTGGAGACTTCTACAAACAAAAACTCTACACAATGAATGCTGACGGTTCCAAATTGACTCAGCTAGCAACTAAATTAGAATTGTCGGGAATCTCTCAATTACCCTGGTCTTCCGATAGCCAGCAAATTGCTTTTACTTTTAATGAAATCAAAGGTGAAAAAAGCAATTTGTATGTAACTAATCGCGACGGTTCGGGATTGATTAAATTGAGCAATGACAAAGACTTAAATGCCAGTAGTCCAGTTTGGCAACCACAGTAAAGTAGGGACACGGCAATGCCGTCTCCTCTTACAATTCATTGGGGTAGGGACACGGCAGTGCCGTCTCCTCTTACAAAATATTCTCAAATTGGAGCAGATGCGATAATCTTTTTCTCTTTTAATTGTTGGCGAGCTTCCAATTCATCTAAATCAACTTCCTCATGTTTTTCATCCTGCACCTGTTTGTCAATTTTTGGCAACTTTAATATCGCCCCAGCCAAAACCCAGTAATAAACCGATACTGGATCTACATCAAGAGGATAATATTGAGTATTGACCGTAATAAATGCCACAAACACCCAAAAACTAGCTCCATAAGTGCGTAAACTTCTGTCTTTCACAGAACGATAAGCTCGGAAAGTTAAAAAGGCTAAGTGTAAAACCATTAGCTGAAAAGCAATCATTCCCGGATAACCCAGTTCGTACATCAACTTAGGTTGAAAAGTCTCAATTAGTTGCGTCGCACCAAATGTCCGAGTTGAATTAGTCGCTCGTCCCACACCTCTACCCAGATGTCTGTCAATGACAAAATTGTGGCTCTGCTCAAACTGATTAAACAGAAATTGTTGCGGTGGTGCAGCATTCCAGCGGTTAACAAAACTCTCCCACCGCTGCTCCATAATTCCTGGGTTAATTGCTGTCCCGGCAAATAACAGAACAGCAAGTCCTACACCAATCGGAATAAATCGTTTCAAATTAACGACTTGACCAGTGAGAATTAGCAGCACAAAAGTGGCAACTGGAACCATGACTAAAGCAGCTCTTTGACCGGAAATAACGGCGTTTGCAAATACTAATGCCATCCCAAACAAACCGATAATTCTCCACCAGATTGAAGGATCGCAAAAAGCAGAAGCAAAGGTCAAGAAAGCATTCCCAATTAAAAACCAAGCCCACTGCCAAGGGGCGACAAAAGTTCCAGGTAAGCGGATGAATTTAACTTCTGGACTAAATACAAGAGAACCGCCGACAAAACATCTAGCTTCTAAGGTAGCTTTATACAATTCTGCTCCTGACATTCCTCGCGTGCCTGCACATCTTCCACTTTGTAATAACAGGTACTGAATTAAACCTAGAATGCAGCAAACGATTGCCAAGATTATGTGCATTCGACTAAAAAATATTAAATCTTTTTTAGTCCGAATGAGATAATAAGTACAAGTGACGAGCGGTATATAACCGATCAATACTTTTAAGCCAAGAATTCCTTGAAGTAAGGGTTTCTCACCTTTCATCGGGTTAAGTTGCATATCCCCGTTAACAAAAATTAAAGTCAGCAGCGCCATCATCAATAGGATACTGAAGGTGGGCATCAGTTGTTTTGGAAGAAAGATGGGTAGTTGTTTATTTTTGCAGCTTTGAATGAGGGCGATGAGAGCTGGTATGTAGAAGGCATCTTTAGCTACTTGAAATGCTGCATTTCCGCCGCCAATTGCGTAGGTAATTGTACCGCTAAAAGGCAGGTAAATTAGAAATGCCCACAAAGCTTGACGGGGATATTTGTAGGAAAATAGCAAAATTGCAATGGCAACGCCTGCTGCAATGGCAAGTTTGGCGCGGATAACGAATAACAGCGGGATGGTAACAGCAGCGCTGATTAAGGTATTAATCACGATCGCCTGGACGAGTTCATTGCGCTTCTGTGAAATTTTGCGTTTTTGTGCACTTACTTCTTTCTTACTGAGTGCGGTGTTGTTTTCCTTTCGCTTGTGTTTGGATTTCTGGGATTTGCGCTTGGTTTTAAACATGAACTGCAATAGGTTGTATGGATAAGAAGCTGGGAAATTTAAAATAATAATTATGTAGTTGCTTGAGTAAATTATTTTAAAAGTTGATGTTGAAAATAAATATGGCTCAAGATTGTATGTGTGGGTGTTATAAAAATTTGGGTTGCAAGCTTGTAGAATATAACTGCTGCATCTACAATAATGTAGAAGGCTCCAATTAGTTTTAATTTTGCAGTCATTGTCAGGAACTCTGAGGCTCAAGCCACTGAGCTTGTAAGAAATTGCAAGCTGTTCTGACCAGACCCCTCTTACGAGGAGACGTTATTTAGGTCACGATACCGGAGAATGCGACGCCAGTTTTCCGCTCTATCATCTGCAATTAAACAGTTTTAAAGTCACTGAAACAGTGTTGCAGGTCTAACAAGCCTTCATAACCAGGTCGAGGCGAACATTACCCCGAAAGGGAGATTGAGGCAACCATACCTCACTGGAGAGGTAACCACCTCTCCAACCCCCGAAAGGGGATTGACGGGGACTAAAGTCCCCCTCAGAGTTTCCCTCTCAGGACTAAAGTCTCGCTCGTTTCCCACATCCCGTATCATTTTTATGAAGTTAACAAAATTTGTATCGATCGGCATCAGCGTATTTTTAGCAGCAAGCGCTACCATATTATCGGCGCAAACTAGAGCATTAGGGGCCCAAAAAGTTGTGCTGACTTTTGGCCCGTTTAGACAAAGCATTAATGTCAGCGACTTAGAAGGCTTTGCTAAAGATGGCACAACCACCCCAACCATCCGACAAATCATCGGATTCTCAAAAATGGATGCGGGAACCCTACGCGGGTTGATGAGTCTAGAAGTTGGCTTAAAGCCGGCTAATTTGGCCCGAATACTTTACAGCACTCCAGGAGAAAAAATTGTCAATGAAATCGGTGAAGCAATTCGGACTCAGCGCAACACCGAAAATGGTAAAGCTTTGCGCGCTGCGGTAATTCTCGCAGCCAGCGATGATGGTAAATTATCGCTGCTAGAAATTCTGCAACAATATCCCCTAGCGGAAATGTATGTAGATGTTCCCAAAATTACGGCGGCGGTGGCGAAAGTTCAAGGCTTAGCCGGAAATATGCAAACGTTGCTTCAAGATAGTATGCGATCGACTACGACAACTGAAACAACTACGACCGAAAATGCGATCGAACCACGGCGTAGCGTGCAGCCAACCACGCGCCCTGTAGCCCGTCCCGTCATAGCACCAGTACCAGCCACACCGCAGCCCATGAGGCCTGTTAGAGGACTGTGGTAAAGGGAGGAATCAAAAGTCTTGAGTGGGGAATTTTGAGTTTGGAGTTTGGAGTTTGGAGTTTTGAATTGAGTCCTGTGTTTTGCTTGATGTAAAGCTATTAACAAGCCAACGATCAAAATGTTAAAGATTTAGTCAAATTTCCCAGTTTGAGAACCCAAAAAGATTCAAACACTCTCAATAAAATCTTAGAATGGAAGTATGTAGAGTGTAGAGTCGATCGACCCATCAGCCCCAACAGCCGACCAAAACCGATCCCAAACTCTGCTTCCCATCCTGGGAAGTTGACTAATCTGCCAACTAAAACTACGATTTCCCCCCACAGGCTCCCTCGGTAGCTGGCAAACTCAAGCCATTTGATTGTAAAATTTAGTGGTGCCCCGATTCTCTTAATCTCCTGGCGAATCAACTAGGTGCATTCAGAAAAATTCGAGTCGTACAAAGTAGCGAGTGAAATTTTTTATGGGGGGTAGCCTGTTAGCAGGGTAGAAATTTTTTAGTGATAGCCTCGACTAGAGCGATTGAGCAAAAGTAGAAGTCTTTCCTAAATCCCGCCGTCAATGTACTAACCACAAAGGATTTCAACCTCACACCATGCTTCAAGACACCCAAACAATCCGGCATTACCAAAAACTTACCGACGCCCTCGTCGAAATGTGGAATAGAGGTTATCGTTTTGATGACCTGCGGCTTTACTTAGATGGGTATTTAGCAGCCCTCCGTCATTCAAACAGTTTGGAACCCTACCTGATTCACAAATTAGAGGAAGAAGCCGCCCGTTACATTCACGACACCTCCAATTTTGAAATGCCCATGCCCCAAGCAGAATCAGGCTATTATTAATAGTCACATAAATTCAGGTTGCACCGTCAGGTGATGTTGACTGTTGACTGTTGACTGTTTGAACAATACCGATGCCACCGGAAACGATATCAACTGGTTGCAAGCTGTTGGTAAAAAAAGGATAATTTGTAGGGTCGGTCGTGTATGTCCGCCCTACAGTCATTAAGGTTCAGGATTTTAGGAAATTAAGAAGCCAAAGCGACTTCTACGGCTTCTTGCAATTCGCCTTTCTGATACATTTCGATCAGAATATCCGAACCGCCAAGAAATTCGCCGTTGATATAAACTTGGGGAATTGTTGGCCAGTTAGAATACTCTTTTACTCCTTGACGAATTTCCTGGTCTGCCAAAACATCAACTGTTTCGTAAGGCACTCCCAAGGTGTTGAGAATTTGCACTACGTTGTTAGAAAAACCACACTGGGGCATTAATTTATTGCCCTTCATAAAGACCATGATTTTGTTTTGCTTAACTAAGTCGTCAATTCTTTGATGTGCTGCTGTACTCATGGTTGATCCTTATATTACTTGAATATTTTTGAATGATGAGAGTTGTTTGTTAAGCAACTATTGACATATCGACAAACTTGTGATACCAATTTGCTGCTCAACAATTAAGCAACCTGACTTTGTGCTTCCCATTCCTGGGGAGTGAAAGTTTGCAAAGCTAAAGCGTGGATGGCTTCACTAGCCATTGCTTGTTTGAGGGCACCGTAGACCAGTTGATGTTGCTGTACTCGGTTTTTCCCTTCAAAGGCTGCGGAAACTACTCTTGCTTGGTAGTGGTCGCCGCCACCAGTTAAATCATCAACTTTTACTTTAGCGTCTGGCAATCCAGTCTGAATCATTTCTGCTACTTGAGATGGTGTAACCATTGCTTTTTTTTGATAAAGGGCTGCAATTTAGATTTTACGTCAATTATTTCTTAGGCGGAGTCGGCTGAGTATTGGCTGATGGTCGGGGATAGGGCATATCCACAAACCCCAACTCGACTAACTGCTGGTAAGCTTTTTTGCCTAAATCGCGGGTTGGCTGCTGAGACCGAATAATCTGAATCAGCAATGGGACGGCGAGTTCGGGCTTGTTTTGGGCTCTGTGTACCAATGCTAGGCGATAGGTGGCTTCGTCGCGCATTTGGGCTGTTTCGACGGCTTTGGTGCGGTTGCTGTCGGCTAGGCGGATGTCTATTCCGGCAAAACTGCTGGATAGTTGTTGGTAGAAATTGGATAATTGATTGAAAATTTGGCGGGATTCTTGAAGTTTTTGAGAGGCTACAGTGTAGTTCTGGTTGGAAATAGCGCTGCTAGCTTCTGTCATCAAACGCTGGCCTCCGGGAATGCTCAAGATGCTGCTGCTTTGGGAGACGGGGCGGAGATTGTTGGGGTCGGTGGGGTCGTCGGCTGGTTCGATTTGCGGTTGGTTTCCTTGCCCAGAGGGTTGTTGTGCTTGGGCTTGAAGGGGTTGCAATAGGGTTAAGGTGGCGATCGCAACTAGGGCAATCCGGGCGGTGGAGCGAAGCCAGTAAACAGTTCCAGAGTATACCATGAAATTACTTTGCGCCTCGGCGCTTTTAAAAAAGATATTTAGCTAGAGCAGATCTTACCATTGGCGATCGCAACCGGATGAGTGTAAACCAAATTTGCAAAAATGTCAAACCGAGGCTGTCTTCGAGAAATCAAACTATAGCCTTTCTCAGGTTTCTGGAGGTAATTATGAGCATGGGGCATAGGGCATAGGGCATAGGGCATGGGGCATACCTCACCACGCTTGAGAACCGCTATAGAGATTTGACATACTGTAGAAGAGATGCTAAATGGATATTCTAAATCGGTAGATGAAGTTTAGGCATATACTATCTTTAATATTAGATGAAGTTAAACAAAAATTAGGTTAAATTTTTACCTGAATCGATCAAGTAAATTCGCGCAGATTCCCTGATATATCCAGAAATCCAAAACATTCATAATCCACAATCCAAACGAACTATGAATATGATAATTGAAAAAATAGCTTACGGTCAACTGTTAGCGAAATCTCAGCCTAAGCCGATTCTGAACGAAGAAGATTATTCTGTCGCCCTCGCAGAAGTCGAAGCCCTAATGTCTCAGGAGGAATTAAGCCTCGAAGCAGAAACTTTACTTGATCTCTGGGCGCTGTTGATCGCAGAATATGAAGGGAAGTATTACCAAATTCCTCAAGCGACTCCCCAGGATGTTTTATTGCACCTCATCGAAGTTCGCGAGCTCAAACAAGCTGATTTAGTGGGAGTGATTGGTTCTAAAGGAGTAGTTTCTGAGGTGGTTCATGGCAAACGGGCGATTAGTAAGGCCCAAGCTAAGGCGCTGGGGGAATTTTTCAAGGTTAATCCCAGCGTATTTATCTAATGAGACTTGTGCCGATCGCCCAAAAAAACCAACTAGATCGTTTCAACCGTCAAATCTTGCGAGACAATCAAATTGTCAAATTGATTAAAATTAAACAGGACAATTTCTGATGGTACAACCAAACCAACCCGACACCAGCACTCTCCTCAATTATCAAGGTATCGGAGTCCCAGATGAAAGTCTGTCATTGATTCTACAACGAGGTGGCGATGAATTGCTGCTGTCAAAAGTGACCGATCGCTTTACAGTCCGCCCTTCATCCACAGCATCAGCCTCAAACCCTTGGCTAGTAACAGCCCAGGCGAAACTCAACCAACCTATTGGAAACACTAATCTCGAAGAATATCTGGTTGCGCCGGCGCTGCTGAATACGGCGATGGAAGTGGCTAGGGCTAGTGATGCCGTTGTTTTTGCTAGCCACGTCTATTCCCCAGCGAAGAATCCGGGTGCATTCTTTTATTTAACCGATCGCATTACCATACAATTTGGCGAACAAGTGGATGAAGAATCGCGAAATGCGATCGTCAATGCAGCAGCTTTAAAAATAGTCAGACAAGTAGAAGGAATTCGCAATACATTTATCTGTGAAGTCACCAAGCAAGCGACAGAAAACCCGATTAAAATTGCCAACCGCCTTACCAGATATGCAGAAGTTCTCGTCGCTGAACCAAATATTATAGTACAAACTCAACAACATTATATTCCCCGCGATCCGCTTTATTCTAAACAGTGGTATCTCAACCACAAAAGCGGTAGTCAAATGGTGGCGGGTTCACACATTTTTGCCGAAAAAGCTTGGGACATTACTCGTGGAGTACGATCGATTGTAGTTGCGATCGCGGATGATTCCGTAGACATGACACACCCAGACTTTCAAGGCCAAGGCAAAATCGTTTTTCCCCTCGATTTAAAAGACAACGACTTGTCCCCAATGCCTGTTCTAGATTCAGACAATCATGGCACTTCCTGCGCTGGTGTGGCCGTTGCGGAAGAAAACGGCAAAGGCATTGTCGGTGTCGCCCCTGGATGCGCCCTGATGCCCATCCGTACCACGGGATACCTGGATGATGATTCTGTTGAACAAATATTCAATTGGGCGATCGACAAAGGGGCCGCCGTCATTTCTTGCAGTTGGGGGCCATCAGCCGTTTATTTTCCCCTTTCCCTCAGACAAAGTGCCGTCATCACCAAAGCAGCCACCCAAGGGCGCGGTGGCAGAGGTTGCGTGATTGTCTTTGCAGCCGGCAATGCCAACCGCCCCGTCAACGGTACGATTAACGAAAAAGGCTGGCCCGATGACATGATCAGCGGTCAAACTCAATGGCTGAGTGGCTATGCTGTTCACCCAGATGCGATCGCAGTTTCAGCTTCGACTTCCCTGAACAAAAAAGCAGCCTATAGCAATTGGGGTAGTAGCATTTCCGTTTGTGCCCCCAGCAACAATGCCCCGCCGGGAACCTGGATGCAGCAGACTGGATATATTAGCACTCCGCCGGAGGTAACACAGGATTTGCCCGGTTTGGGGGTGTTTACTGCCGATCGCATCGGTGCTGATGGTTACGATCCAGGGGACTACACAGACTCTTTTGGCGGTACTTCCAGCGCGACTCCAGTAGTCGCTGGGGTTGCAGCTTTGATACTTTCGGCGAACCCCCGTTTGACGGCGCGGGAAGTGCGGG
This sequence comes from Oscillatoriales bacterium, assembly GCA_043718495.1. GTDB lineage: Bacteria > Cyanobacteriota > Cyanobacteriia > Cyanobacteriales > Microcoleaceae > Microcoleus. The sequence goes on from JAYSVM010000180.1 coordinate 24,378, forward strand.
GAATTCTCGAACAAACTGCGGACAAAATTGTCGATCTCGATCCCGATCCTCAGTTGGGTATTCGCATGGGTAGTTATGGTATTCAAAACCGTCGTAGCGATTGGTTTGGTTACGGAAAAGTGAATGCTTTTCAAGCTGTGCAAGCTGCCGTGAGAAAGGCTGGTGGTAATCCGAATATCGGTGAAGCAAGGTTCAATGATATTTCTGGACATTGGGCCCAGAAGTTTATTGAGGCCCTGGCGGCGGCGAATATGATTAGTGGTATGCCGGATGGTTCTTTTCGGCCGGATGATAGTTTGAATCGTGCTCAATATGCTTCGCTGTTGGTGAGTGCATTTAGTCCGATTCCAAAGGTGGCGGCTACGAATTTTATTGATGTTTCTGCTAGTTTTTGGGCCAGAAGTGCGATCGAACGGGCGAATCGGGCTGGGTTTTTGTCGGGGTTTCCGGGATTAAAGTTTGGCCCGAATTTGAATTTGACTAAGACTGAGGCGATCGTATCTTTGGTTAATGGTTTGGAACTGAAGGGGGGAAATGCTGACACTTTGAAAGTATACACCGATCGCGCTCAAATTCCTAATTTTGCTTTAAGTGCGATCGGCACAGCAACTAGCTTAAAGATTGTGGTTAATTATCCTTCCCGTGATTGGCTTTCACCCCAGCGTGATATTACTCGCGCTGAAATTTCGGCCTTGATTTACCAGACTTTGGTGGCGATTAAGCGGGCAAAGGCGATCGATTCTCCTTATATTGTTTAGTCTATAGGTGCAGGTTCACCAAAGAACTCGGCTCTAAAAAGAAGGATTTCCTATTGACTTTGATGGATTTCCTGTGGTATATTTTAGATAATGGGAGTGGTGACAAAAATAATTATTTTTGTCACCACTCCCATTATCATATGGTACTTTATCGACAGCTCAAAGTCAAGCATTTAACCTCTAAAAAAAAGACCATTTTTTATTTCAATCAAATAATTTTATGAGATGGCTAATAGACATCTCCAATAATTACTGTGGAACAGGCAGGATGCCTGTTCTTGACAAGCTTTTTGGAAGATGTCTAATATCAAATAAGTCCGTAAGATTAAATGAACCACGAAGGCGCTAAGAACGCGAAGGAGGAGAAAAAAGAAGATGGAGTTCTTCCTTCGCGCTTTTGAAAGAATTAATTTATGTCCGAAAATTCCCCAACGCTTTAAATGCAAATTGTGGCAAAGCCAACATTCTGCGCCAGCGCCAAGGTTCTTGATAAAGTCGATACAACCATTCTAAATGATTGTCGCAAAACCAAGCGGGGGCACGAGTTTTTGTTCCTGCCCAAATGTCGAAACTGCCACCTACTCCTACCCAAATAGATTGAGGACAAAGATGTCGGTGTTTGGCAATCCAAAATTCTTGACGTGGCACTCCCAATCCGACTAAAATCATTTTTGGCTGAGTTTTTTTCAGGGTTTCCAGAAATTCTGGTTCTTCTTCTGGTGAGAGATAGCCATGTTGAGATATAATCGGTATTCCGTTCATTTGGTGTTGCCAAGTTTCTGCGGCTGCGATCGCAACTTCGGGCGCACCTCCAAAGAACAAGATTGATTCGCCGTCGGGCAACTTTCCGGCTTGTTGTAGCAATGACTCGGCTAATTCAATCCCCGGAAATCGCTTGGCAGTTTTGCCTTGGATTCGTAAGTAGAGTACGACTCCTGCACCATCGGGAATCACAAGTTCCGCAGAGTGGATGATATCAGCTAAAACTGAATTTTGCTCGGCTTGCATCGCCATTTCTGCATTCAGCGTGACGACGTGACTTCCGAATCCTTGATGCAGGCGCTCTATCAGCCAATCTGCATGATCGTCTAAGATGTGAACTGGTAGTCCCAGCACTAAAAACTGCGGGTGCGATCGATCCATATTACTTTATTTCAACTTCCTACACACATATAGCACTTATTGGGAATTGGGAATTGGGAATTGGGAATTGGGAATTGCCTACCTTACTTGAAAAACCCTAATATAGGATCGCAATCTAAAATCTCAAGTCCAAAATCAACTCATTGACTTATCCTTCGCTCTTTTTGACAGAACCGTCTGCGTACCATTCCATCGCAACTAACTCAATCTTACCATTAATCTTAATTCTAGAGTAGACGATTTTCACAAAAGGAACACTATTATTCTGATGACGCTGAGACATGATAGTTACCTCGGTAGTATTTGCTGAAAATGAAACTTTAATAAAATATTAATTTTGCTCAAAAATATATCTTCTGGACTAAGATTGACCTTTGGTTATTGTCAAATCACAGACAAGCCAGAAACTAAGACAACCGGGCGCTCAATAAATGGGAAACTTTGCAGGCGGCAGACAGTGATATAATTTCTGATATATTTAAAAGTCTATTCAAGGCAACTCAGTTAGTCTCAGGAAAAAGTACAAGGAAAACGAAATGGCGATCGCAACAACTCAGCGACAAACCAGGTTAGATTATTACTACCAGCAAATCAAAAGCGTCATTCTCAAGCGTCAAAACCCAATTACCGGCTTACTCCCGGCGAGTACCGCCGTTAACGCCCACGGAGACTACACCGATGCTTGGGTGCGCGATAACGTTTACAGCATCCTCGCAGTTTGGGGCTTGGGCCTAGCTTACCGCAAAGTTGATAGCGATCGGGGTAGAACCTTTGAACTCGAACACAGCACAGTCAAACTGATGCGAGGCTTGATGTTTGCCATGATGCAGCAAGCTAATAAAGTAGAAAGGTTTAAAAATACTCAGTTACCCCTCGATGCCTTACACGCCAAATACAATACCCAAACTGCAAATATTGTTGTCGGCGATGATGAATGGGGACACTTGCAATTAGATGCAACATCTATATTTTTGTTAATTTTAGCTCAAATGACGGCTTCTGGATTGCACATCATTTTCACAATTGATGAAGTCAATTTCGTGCAGAACTTAGTTTACTATATTGGTAGAGCTTACCGCACGCCAGATTATGGGATTTGGGAAAGAGGTAATAAGATTAATCGTGGCAATGCAGAATTAAATGCCAGTTCAGTGGGCATGGCAAAAGCAGCACTGGAAGCGATTAATGGGTTAGATATGTTCGGAATCAATGGATCTCAGACATCTGTAATTCACGTTTTGCCAGACGAAATAGCCAGAACTCGCATCACATTGGAATCACTTTTGCCTCGCGAATCTAGTTCAAAAGAAGTAGATGCGGCTCTCTTGAGCATCATTAGTTTCCCCGCTTTTGCTGTTGAAGATAGAGAATTAGTTGAACGCACCAGAAATAAAATTATCGACAAATTGCAGGGAGAATACGGCTGCAAAAGGTTTTTGCGGGATGGACACCAAACAGTTTTAGAAGATGCCGATCGCCTACATTACGAACCCACAGAATTAAAGCAGTTCGAGCACATTGAATGTGAGTGGCCACTCTTTTTTACTTACCTATTATTAGATGGCATATTTGAGGGAAATCAAGCCCAGGTTCAAGAGTACGAAAAGCGTCTGGCATTTCTCGCTGTTGAGCGATCGGGTTTGTCTCTGCTACCAGAATTGTATTACATACCAGCCGAAAATATCAATGCGGAAAAATCAAATCCCCGCAGCCAACAGCGTTTACCCAATGAAAATGTTCCCCTAGTTTGGGCGCAAAGTTTGTATTTTCTCGGTCAATTACTGAACGATGGATTAATTGCAATTGGTGATATTGACCCCCTGGGAAAACACTTGTCAGTTGGTAGAAAAAGAGAACCTTTAGTCCAAATAGCACTGTTAGCTGAAGACGAAGATTTGCAAGCAGAATTAGCCGCGAATGGAATTGCCACCCAAACCCCAAAACAGGTAGAACCAATTCAAGTCCGTCAAACTAAAGAACTATCAGCTATTTACACGCAGATTGGACGCAATGACCAATTAGGCTTGACAGGCCGTCCCGTGCGCCGACTCAGGAGTTTGACCACTTCGCGAGTGTTTCAAATTCGCGGAGAGGCCATCGTCTTTCTACCATCTTTTCTCGACAGACAAGAGTTTTATCTAACTCTAGATTACCATTTCTTGGTATCTCAAATCAATAGCGAATTAGCTTATATTCACCGTCACTGGTCTCAGTTGGGACGGCCTACTGTAACGCTGATGCTGACTCACGCGATGCTGGAAACTGGCAGGGAAGCTTTGTTTAATTTGATGAAAGAACTCCGCGATGGACATTGCAAAAATACGCCTGTTAAGTTGGGGAATCTCAATCAATTAGTCCTGACTGCTGGTACGGAAAAAATAGACTTTCTCCACGAATTTGACTTTACAGAATCTCCGGTAACAGGTGCTGTCGAAGTTCGCACCTATCTGGGTTACAATTCCGAAAAAACTTGGCCATTAGGTCATACTCAAGAATTCAAATTAGAGTGCGAAACCAATACTAACTTATTGCTGAATAGCCTCCGGGAGTCAGAAAATTTGTACGAACAAATTGAGTTGCTGCACACGCTAGTTAATCTCAAAGGAATCAACTTTGAGACGGGATTTGGAACGAGTGGAGAGAGTGTTAAAGTTGTAGATTTGCTCAATGAAGTTTACATTAAAGCTGGAGATAGTTCGCAATCAAAAATCAAATGGGCTGTCATCCGTTATGCTGCTGGTTTGTTGGACAAAATTGATATTAGCTTGTCCGATGCGGTGACGGATATTTTGGTGCGACAAAAGCAGATTGCTGTGGGGAAAGCTTACAGCGAAGATTCGCTGATTTCTAGGCCTGGTTCTTACAAGGAAGTGATGGACAAAATTCGTCAATTCTGTGGTGAAGATGTTCGCGATCGCGTTTTAACCCAAGAAGTTCTAATATACCTTGGTTTGCTGATCAAAGCAGAACCGCAGTTGTTTAAAGGGTTGTTGACGCTGAGAGTTAGCTATTTTATTCTGTTGCTGACTAGCGAATTGGCCCGCGAATCGGGAATTACGCAAAATGAAGCTTACGAACATTTAATGCAGTTAAGTCCCTTTGAAATCAAAAACCGTCTGCGTCAAGTTTTGTCAGAATATGAGGAAATGAATCAAGTCCTGAAACAGCAAGAATCTCTGCGGGTAAAACAATCGGAAAAAGAGATTGAATGGGTGGTGGCGCCTGTTTCGTCTGAGTCCCAAATGCCTGCGGGTGGATGGCGCAGGAAGCGACAAATGGAAGGTGCTGTCAATCGGGTTCCCAAGGATTTTTATCCGAATGTTTGGGGAATGTTGCGGCACTGCAAGGGCTTGATTATTGGGGATAAGTTGGAACGCCGAAATCGGTTGGATAGTGAGGTGATTTTATCGGAAATGACTCCTGGTGAAAAGAATTTTGCGCTGCAAGTGGAGCATTTGCTGAATAAAATTGTTGCGCCTGAGTACAGACAAGTTAATATTGAGGCATTGATGGAGTTGGCTGCGATCGCGCAACGCAACCCAGAGCTACAAATAGAAGAGTACATCGTCTTGGATGTACTGATCGGTCACGCGGTGCGGCTGAATTGGCTGGAAAAACACCTGGAAAGATCAGATAGATATGATGAAGATAAGGCGGCGGCTTGGCAAGCTTTTTATAATACTTCGCCTTATGTCTGTGCAACTCATGTTCTGAATGCTTTCCGATTCCTGACGCAGTTTGGTTAAAATCTTGTACGGGAATGGGGAATTGGGCATCGGGCATCGGACACTGAGCGGAGCGTCGTCAGCCAGCCCTTTAAATCGAAGCGAACGACTACGCTCAGGATAAACGCCCTGCGTTGGGTCGAGTTGTCTAAAAACCTTGTTTCTTCTTCCTGAAGCGGTTCCTGAACCTAACACATTATTTTAAAAGAGTTGGGTTTCGCAAAGCCTCAACCCAACCTACATTATCCGAGCGTAGTCGAAGTGCCAATGCCCAATTCCCAATTCCCAATTCCCAATTCCCAATTCCCAATTCCCAATTCCCAATGACTTTGGCCAATATCAGTCTACAATTTGTAACATTGAGCCTTGTTGAAGTGCAGGAGAGGAGCTGGCTTGGATAATGCGAGTCTGTCGAGAAAACCCCCGCAAGCCTCAGAGCTTGCCATTGACGAAATTCCAGAAGCAGTACGAGACCATTCATACCTAGAAGTAAAGCCTAGTAAGTCCCGCAGAAAAGGGCTGATATTGAAACTGCTAGCCTTGGCCTTAGCCGCCTTTGGGGTGAGTATTTGGCTGCACCTCAACTTTAACTTTTTCCCAGCTACCAGTAGGGCAGAGCAAACTCAAAAAAATCCAGTATCGGCGAGTTCGCCCTCCACCCAAAGTCCGGTTGCTAACTCAAAAGGCGGTACGGCAACACCGGACAAATTACTGGGACATTTACCATATCAAGAAGCACCAGCATCTGACTTGGTAAATGTCACCGGAGACGGCGGGATCAAACTCCGCAAAAGCGCGGCAGCCAAATATCAGGAAATGGCAAATGCGGCGGCTATCCAAGGTATATATTTTGCTCCCATATCAGGTTTTCGTTCTCTGGAAGACCAACAACACGTATTTTTTGATGTGAAAGCCGAACGTAAGCAAAATGTCAGCAAACGAGCGGAAGTTAGCGCTCCTCCAGGATATAGCGAACATCATACCGGTTATGCGATCGACCTGGGAGACGGCGCAGTTCCCGAAGCACACCTCAGCACCAGTTTTGAAAATACTCCAGCATTCAAGTGGCTAGAAGCTAATGGCAGTTCCTTCAGTTTTGAAATGTCTTTCCCCAAAAACAATCGCCAAAAAGTCAGTTACGAACCTTGGCATTGGCGGTTTGTGGGCGACAAGCAGAGCCTCGAAACTTTCTACAAGGCTCATTCAATTCCTTGACGATTTTTCCAAAAAACTGGTATTTTATCGGAGTTCTGTTAATTACCGCGTCGGGCCCAATTTGTGATTGCAATTTATCCAGGCAGCTTTGACCCGATTACTTTTGGTCACGTAGATATCATAGAGCGGGGCTGTAAACTGTTCGATCGAGTAATTGTGACAATTGTCCGAAATCCCAGCAAAGTCCCTTTATTCACCGTAGAAGAAAGGATAGAACAGATTCTCTGCTCTACTAAACACTTGTCAAATGTAGAAGTAGATAGTTTTGAGGGTTTGACAGTAAACTATGCTAAAATGCGGCAAGCCAAAGTGCTGCTGCGGGGGCTGCGAGTATTAACAGACTTTGAAATGGAACTCCAGATGGCCCACACCAATAAAACCCTGTTGGGTGAAATTGAAACAGTATTTTTGGCTACTTCTAACGCCTACAGCTTTTTAAGTAGTAGTGTAGTGAAGGAAATAGCCAAGTTTGGTGGCTCCGTAGATCATCTTGTTCCGAAACACGTCGCCCTAGATATTTACCAATGTTACGCCAGCAGGAACCAACTCGCATCGAACCCAATAGCACCGGACGCAGCACTGAGAACGAACCAGCTCAGAACCCAGCCGCCTTCGGAGACGACACCAGAACCGCAGGAGTAGACATCCAGCGGGAATTGAACCGGCTTGAGGAAATTGTTCTCGACAGTCCACGGATTCCCATGACCAGACGCACTCTGGTGGATGAAGAACAGTTGCTTGATCAGTTAGACTTGGTGAGGATCAATTTGCCGATCGCCTTTCAGGAAGCTGAGCTAATTATCCGACACAAGGACGACTTGTTGCAAGAGGCGGAACTCTATGCTCAAGAAGTCATAGAAGCCGCAGAACAACGAGCGGCAGAGCTTTTAAACGATATGGGCCTGATCCAGCAGGCGAAGGTGGAGGCGGATCAGTTGCGACAACAAGTTTTGCTAGACTGTGAAGCAATTCAACAAGCAACGGTAGCTGAAGTCGAACAAATTCGCTACCAAGCTCAAAAAGAATTGGCAGAAATGAGAGCGAGGGCGATGGCTGAATGTGAGGAAATTCAAAACGGAGCCGACGATTACGCCGATCAAGTTCTAGATGATATTGAGCATAAGCTGAACGATGCACTGCGTGTGGTTCGCAACGGCCGCCAGCAGTTGGATAATGTTTCGGGTTCTTGAATTGATTCTGTAGGTTGGGTAGAGCGATAGCGAAACCCAACACTTAAATTGATTCTGTAGGTTGGGTAGAGCGATAGCGAAACCCAACATCCAATTAATGAGTGTTGGATTTCGTGATTAATGAGTGTTGGGTTTCGTTCCTCAACCCAACCTACACTATCAACTTTTGTTTCAGCGAATGTCTTCATAAAATTGCTTCAGATATCTAGCTGAAACACCAAAACCCCACAGAAAACCAATAACAAGATAGATAGTAATTGCTTTAAGTTCGCCCCAATTTGCAACTCGCCGATCGCTACTTTCGACAATCCTATTTACCAACTTAATCTTACCCCGTCTTACCAACTTCAAACACAAATCTGCTTCCTCCATAATCGGCAGTTTTGCATCAAAGCCATCGCATTCTAAAAAGTTTGTACGGCGGCAAAAAATCACTTGATCTCCGAATAGCAACCGAAATCCTTTGAGAAATAAATGAGGGCGAAATAATAGGGGTGCGTAATAAGTTTTCAGGTAATTATGTAGCGAAAAAACCCATCTTGTGTGCTGCGAACCAGCCATCAACGAGATGAATCCGCCACCGACAATTTTGCGATCAGAAAGTGTTTTTTGGATAACGGCTACAATGTCATCTGGGACTAAAGTATCGGCGTGGAGAAAGCACAGAATGTCACCTGTCGCCGTTTGTGCACCGAGATTCATTTGTACCGAACGTTGGGCTGTAGTGCTATAAATAACTGGGGTTTTCGAGGAAAAGGCGATCGCAACTGTCTCATCTTGACTACCGCCATCTACCACCAAAACCTCCCAAGCAGGAGGATTGAGAATACTGAGTTGACGCAGAGTACGTTCCAGACAAGTCGCTTCGTTCAGAGTCGGAATAATAATAGAAACGCGATTCATCTGGTTGAAATTCATGGCAAAAGTATTATAATGATAAACTGTGGCAATGTAAATCATTATAAGTAGGGAAAAAAATCATGGTAAAAACTGAAGTCAAAAATGATTTAGAATTCTACGACGAAAACGCCGATAATTGGTGGGACGAAAAATCTAAAATCTATGCTCTTTACCATCTCAATAAACCCAGATTTGAGTTTTTTGACAGACACGCAACAAATTGGCAGGGATTGAAAACCTTAGATGTTGGCTGTGGCGGCGGTTTTTCCTGCGAGTTTATGGCTGAAAGAGGCGCAATTGTTTCGGGAATAGACCAATCAGAAAAGTGCGTTCAAGCAGCTAAAAATCATGCAGTGATTAGTGGTTTTGAAATTGACTATAGACAAGGTTTGGCAGAAAATATGCCCTACGATGATAATACCTTTGATGTGGTAATTTGTGTTGATGTGCTAGAACACGTTGCCGATTATAAACAAGTTGTATCAGAGGTTCACAGGATTCTCAAGCCTGGGGGATTGTTCTTTTTTGATACGATTAATAGAACTTTTTCGTCGCAAGTTGTGATGATTGGGCTGATGGAAAATATCTTGGGGGAAATTAGGAAAGGCGTTCACGATTGGGACAAGTTTATTACGCCGGAGGAACTGTCTGTGGTGATGGGCGATACTGGTTTTGGTAATATCGAAATTAAAGGTTTTGATATGTTTGGTGAGATTGGTGCTCTTTTAGCTCAGATGAATGGTTTTTGGGGAAATTTCACGGGCGGAAAGCAGCTATTTCCAGATTCGGGTGTGATGAAACAAGCATCTCAAACATTAATGTCTAATTTCGGTAATTATGTTGATTACAAAAAATCTGGGTTGTTTAAGATCCAAATTAATGAGGATACTTCGATTATGTATGTTGGGGTGGGGGCGAAGAATTAGTTTGTTAACTGTTGACTGTTTTCAGAAATAACTGAAAATAATTAGCAAGTATTTTGCGGTGGGCGCGATCGCCCCCGCAGTTTTTTTGCCCCAAATTACCGCCCCATATTAATTCTGAGCTGCAATCGCTCCTTGTAAATCGAGATAGATAGCTTATTGTAACAAAACTTAATATCATAGTTTTGACAATTTTTATGAATTATATGGTAGCTTATTGATTATAAATCGCAATAGCTACCGGAAGTTAACAGTACCTGGAGGTCAATCACCGTGACAGCAACAGCAGCAATGGTGTCCTTGTTTGCCGATCGCACCTGCGACACACAACCGCCTTCGATCCAAAAACTGATCAGTTTGGGTACAAATTCAGAAATACCAGACCTCGATCATTCTCAAGATGTGACTATAGCCGTCTTAGAAGGGCTGGGCAATCTCGCTGTGGGCGATCGGACAGTTACCTTACAACCGGGAGTATTTGTGTTTATACCCGCTGGTATTCCGCGCACCCTAAAAGTAGAAACCACGCTGAATCTTTTACTGATTAACTGCGAAGCAGACCCCGATATGAGCGAGTCAGCTTGGTTGATGAATTTTCAACTTTAAACAAGATGAAAAAACAGTGTCCTTGCTGTCTCGATTCCCTGATTTCTCAGGTTCGCCACAATCGCATCTACTGTTTTTGCATGAATTGCCGACAGGAAATGCCAAATCTTGATTCAAAAAAAATCAATCTCAAACCCTGTAAACTTTCACCTTCGGAGTAACAATGTCGAAATCTATTGGACTATTCTACGGAACTACAACTGGCAAAACTGAGTCTGTCGCTGACATGATTCGGGATGAATTTGGCGGTAGTACCGTGACTTTGCATGACATCGGTAACACTGACAATGAAGATTTTGCTGAATATGAATGCTTGATTATCGCCTGTCCTACTTGGAATATTGGTGAACTACAAAGCGACTGGGAAGGATTTTTGCCGGAAATCGAAAATATTGATTTTAGTGGCAAGAAAGTCGCTTATTTGGGAACTGGCGACCAAGAAGGCTACCCGGATAATTTCATGGATGCAATGGGAATTTTGGCTGAAAAAATATCGGAACAAGGTGGTAAAACAGTTGGCTATTGGCCGATAGATGGCTATGATTTTAATGAGTCTAAGGCCGTGGTTAATGGCAAATTTTTGGGTTTGGCGATCGACGAAGACAACCAATCTGACATGACGGAAGCGCGAGTAAAATCTTGGGTGTCTCAACTCAAGAAGGAATTTGGGATCTAGGTTATATTAATTTCGGTTGCACCGGAATGATATAGAGGAGAGGAGACGGCAGTGCCGTGTCCCTACAACATTATTTTGGGTAGGGACACGGCACTGCCGTCTCCTAATTTCCTTCTTCCTTCTTTCTAATTTCTTTCTTCCTTCTTCCTTCTTGAGTTGAGACACCCAAGATTTTACTCGCGCTTCCGTCATGTCAGATTGGTTGTCT
>JAYSVM010000019.1:0-27322 GCA_043718495.1 Oscillatoriales bacterium
GGGATAGGTACGACGGGGCACGTCGGAACCCTTCGGCTACGCTCAGGGCATCGCTTCTGTACTCGATACAGTAAACGCTTAGGGAGATTGGATCTCTGGGTTAAGTGCAGCAATGTTCTTGATTTAAATCCGGTCTAAGATCTAAGAATCCTCGTGTGTTCGCGCCGAGGAGTGTCAAAATGGTCAAGTTAAATATTTACGACAGACTATGGAACCAACTCATAAAGATTTGCTACAACAAATAGCTGGACTATCGGGAACTTATCCAAATTTAGCCGATCGACTCGCACAAGCAGCCAAGCAACTCCAAGACTCTGGCATTCCTCCCTCGGAAAGCTTGCTGCAAGAAATAGTGAGTTACAGTAGCAATTTTTCCCTCGTCCAAAAACAAGCTCTGGAACTCAGCAACTCAGCCCTCGTGCCCGGAGAAGTGACGTCCCTCAAAGAAATTCAAAACTTAATCCAGACAATCGCAGCTTCTGAAGGCAAAGTAGAAATTCGTGAACAAGCCTTAAAAGTGCTCGATCGAGTATTGGCGATCGCCCACCGCGAACAAAGCGATTTTGGGCCATTACAATCAGTTCATGGTAGAGCCCGTGAGCTGCACCGCGCGATTTCGGAATCAACCAAGACTCAACTGCACTCAGATGCAGAATCCTTAGTCAGTGGGAAACACCCAGTAGCGGCAGTGCTCGCCCTAGTGGAACAACAAGATAAACTAGATGACGAACAGTGGGTTATCCTCGAAGAAACAGTCAGCGCCGCCTTTGGTAAACAAATAGCCGTTGCCATTTCCAGAGGCAAATTGATCGTTGCCGAGATGCCAAGAGCCTTTCAAGTGCCAGTAGCAGCGAAAATCGCACCCCTACCCCCAGCGGTTGCTGAACGTTTACCAGAAATCATTGTTATCCCGTCGGGAAATGTCGCACCGAAACAAGTTGCAGTTGTGCCCGAAATCAAGATTTTGGAATCACCAGCACCGTCAGCCCCGATGCACGAAGTGATTATCGTTCCCAGCATGGAAATGCCTCAATCGGTACAAACTAAAGGCTCTGGAAACATTGTGTTTGGCGCACCAACGGCTGCGAAACCAGCGCCAATAGAGGGGACTTTGGGATTGAAAGTTTTGGTGCATATTCAAGGCATTGGCGATCGCACTTTTGGTTCTCAAGAATACGCGGGTACGAAGGCTCAAGGCCGACGAGTCGAAGGATTTCAAGTTAATTTAGAGCCTGCAATTCCCGGCTTAAAAGTCGAGTATATGGCTCACGTTGAAAGTGTAGGCGACACTCCTTGGGTTAGCGAACAGGAATTAGCAGGTTTCCGGGGTAAGGGAAAACGAATTGAAGGATTTGCAGTGCGATTGAGCGGGGCTGAAGCTGATAAATATGACGTATTTTACACTGCTCACATTCAAAATGTTGGTGATACGAAGATTGTTTCAAATGGCGACTATTGTGGCACTCGCGGTAAAGCTTTGAGAATTGAGGGTATCAACGTTTGGGTTGTGCCATCAGCCAAGGCTCAACCAGCCCAGCCTGTGGGGTTAAAAGTGTTGGCGCATATTCAAGGCATTGGCGATCGCACTTTTAGCGATCGAGAATATGCTGGTAGCAAGGGTCAAGGCCGTCGCGTCGAAGGATTTCAAATGAAAATAGAACCTCCGGTTGCCGGTCTCAAATTACAGTATATGGCTCACGTTGAAAGTGTTGGCGATACTGCTTGGATCGAAGAAGGGGACTTAGCTGGCTTCCGGGGTAAAGCTAAGCGTATTGAGGGATTTGCGGCGCGACTAACGGGGGCTGATGCTGATAAATACAATGTACTTTACACTGCTCATATCCAAAATGTGGGCGATACTCCCACTACTTCTAATGGTCAATACTGCGGCACTCGTGGCAAAGGTTTGAGAGTTGAGGGGATTACTGTTTGGGTTGAAGCTAAAGCATAAAGAGCGAGTAGGGACACGGCAATGCCGTGTCCCTACGGGGATATCGATATTACCTATAAACCACCAATCTTCTTCACTTCTTTTGCTGTGATTTTGAGATACTTGGTTTTACCCTTTTTGAATTCGCCAACAATCTATTTCAACCGCCGAATAGCTGCATTTTCTACAACTTGTCGATCGCCTTTTTGGCCTTACCTGTGATATCTTTCACGGCATTTTTCATATCTTCTGCTGCATGGCGGGCGGCTGCTTCAGCTTGTTTTGCCTTACCTTCAACCTGGTCTTTTTTGTTGCCTGTGATATTGCCGAAAACTTCTTGAACTTTGCCTTCTACATTTTTGCCGATCGCCTTTGCTCTATCTTCTGTACTCATAGGAAACTCCGGTAAGCAATTTAATGTCCCGACAATTCTACAACTAATTTCCCAAAAATTGACTTTAAATACACATTTATTTATATAAATCAGTCAGCAAAATTTACCTTGACAAACTCCTTCAAACTTGCCGCCGCAACTTTAACTGGTTCCAGTAATTCTAATGGTAAATGCAGCATATTTAACGTAGTGCTATCACTGCGTTTTCTTTCAGGATCGGGGCCATGATAGTCACTACCACCAGTTGCGAACAAACCGTAGTGAATGCACAAGTCTTTCAACTTTTGAATCTGGCTGGAACTGTGGCTGGGATGGTATACTTCGATTCCCATTAAACCAGCATCTACTAATTCTTTTAAGACTTCCTCAACCACTCCGCCACGAAATAAATAAGGGTGAGCCCAGACTGGTACTGCGCCACAACTTCTCAATAAATCAATGCCTTCGGCGATCGAGAATTTCTCGTAACGAACGTAAGCAGGGCCGTAATCTCCTAGCCACCGATCGAAGGCTTCCCGCGCTGATTTGGCGTGACCAGCTTTTACGAGTGCCGAGGCAATGTGAGGCCTTCCCGGTGCCATGCCTGGGGATGTCTGTGGCAATTCGATCGGGTATCCCAGTGCTGCTAATTTGTCCACCATTTCTTGCGATCGCCTAAACCTGCCTTCTATGCGATCGTTCAAAGGAACACGTAACTTATTGGCATCGGGATAAAAACCTAAAATATGCAAAGAGCGATCGTTGTGCACCGTACTGAGTTCTAGTCCGGGGACTATTTCTATATTGTACAAATCAGCCGCCACAAAAGCTTCATCCCAACCGGACATCGTATCGTGATCCGTGATAGCCAAAGCGCGAACCCCTGACGCAGCAGCAGCGGCGACGAGTTCTCCAGGGGTGAGAGTACCATCGGAATAAGTTGTATGGCAATGAAGCTCTAGCATATTGATCCGATTAACTATTGATCTTCGCGAACTGTCCTGAAACTCCCCAACTTACTAAGTATAGCCTGATTCCCGACTCTCCAGCCGTCCCTACAACGAATTTGCATACATACCAGCTTCGGGATTGTGACAGTTGGCGAATTGACTAGATTCAGCCTCTACTGGTTGTGGGTCAACAAGACTCTCAATTCATATATTACAAGGGCTGGAGTGCGATCGGGCGTCAGAGTCGATCGAGGTAAAACCTGTGATGGTTGCAATAGTGGCATTTTGCTGTCACTAGGACGGAAGGATTATTTCTAAAGTAACAACATGACATTCAGGAAATACTTATGAAATCTACTCTTTGCTTCCCCGAAACTTCACTGTCTAACCAAGTTAATTCAGATATGAATGTAGTTCATTCTCACAGTAACATGGAATATTGTATCGCTGCTGCTTGGATTGACTTAGTAGGAGGAGACTACAGTAGTTTTGAAGGAGATGATTGGCTGGCAATATCTGGTGATATCGACGAAGGCGAAATTTACCGAGAATGGTTTTTGTGGCAAGATAGCGAAGTGACTGAAGAATGGGAAGCTTATGACCCAATCACTAATTATCGCATTGTTGCATCTAGCCGATCCATGTTAATCACTAAGATTGACCAAATAGAAGACACCAGAACAATTTAAATTTCATCGAATCTATACTTTTTTAAGTTTTTGGTTTTTCGCGCTCTAATTTGCGCCGTTTCAACGCTTCAAGATTTTGTTTGATCATATCTAGTGCAACTCCATTATTCTGTTGTTGGTACAATTCGCTAGCACTGATTAAATTGACAACCGCATCATCGTCCGATCGCAAATTAGCAAAAGCCAATCCGCGATTATGGTAAGCTTCCGCTAAAGTAGAAACAAGTTCTAGGGTGCTAGTAAATTCATCTTTAGCTTGGCGGTAATTTCCAGATTGATAAGCTTCAAGTCCTTGCTGGAAATAAACCGAGGCTTTTTTACCAGCATCGGTAGATGGAAACTCTGGTAAGCTTAAAATGGGTTCTTTAAATAGCACAGAAACGCTGCCCTTACCGAAGTAAGCCCAAGTCATGGTTCCTACACCAATCCCCAGAATGGCAACAACGATAACAGACAGAGCAATAAAATTGGTGGTTTCCATAAAAAAATACTTGTTGTATGAGAATATGATAAGACATATAGCCTTTCTCAGTTAGGTGAGGCATCGGGCATCGGCCAAAGAGGGCATCGGCCAAAGAGGGCATTACCAATAACCAATTATCACTTACCAATAATATGACTTTCGAGTACCGCGCCGCCCTAGTGACTTTAGCAGATCTTGAAAATGAAGTTCTAGTCAAATTCTACAAAAGATTTCTCGACATAGAACCGAATCCTTACATTCCTAACACTTATGCTGAATTTCAATTGCCGGGTTTAAGACTCGGTATATTCAAACCAAAAGATTCCCACAAATCGGAATTTTTAGGTATCGGAAAAACAGGCATGAGTTTGTGTTTGGAAGTCAGCGACATCGAAAATGCGATCGCCCGAATTTGGACTTTAGGATGTCCACCCCCAGGAGAAATTATCACAGCTTCTCATGGTTTAGAAATCTACGCCTTCGATCCCGCCGGCAATCGCCTAATTTTACATCAATCCCATTAGGAATGAAAGTACCGGAATAATAGAGGAGACGGCAGTGCCGTGTCCCTACAGCAAAATAATCTATCATTCTCGCTTGCGATGTAAGTATCGCCAGGTAATTAATCGTAGGGAAACGGCACTGCCGTCTCCTCATTTCGGCTAATATTAATTCAGATACTAACAGATTTGATATGACTGGTTTATCTAATCAGTTCAGCAAAACTATAAAAACTGATAATTAACAATAACAGTGCGGTCAGATGAGTTAGCTGAAACTGAGGTCGTGGGCCCATAGATTCCCGTACTAAAATTGAACAAGACGAACCAATTATATAACTCAAAGACAGCACTAAATAGGGCCATTGTCCTAGGAAAGTCCATAACCCCAACAAAACCATTGCCAAAGTCAACATCACTAACTCAACAAAGCGAGGAGGATTGTGTTGACTAGACAGGATCAAAGTGTTCAACCAATTTTGCCAAAGTCTCATTTATTAGCGATCGCACTTTTGGATTTAGCCTTCTAGCTTAACCTACGATCGCCATTGATTCTGTTGCATTAAACACGCTAAGGCAACTTCCGTCTCAACTTGTGGAAATTCCCCATAAAAGCGACTGACGCTATAAAAAGGATCTGGGGTTTCTAGGACGATCGCGCGATCGGACATTTCCTCCAAAAATTCTACCAAATCCTGCGGTGCAACAGGCACACAAATCCACAAAGCCGCCGGTTGCTGGGCCCGCAAAGCCTTCGCAGCCACAGCCATCGTCATCCCCGTCGCAATCCCATCATCCACCAAAATCGCCAAAGCCCCCGCCGCGCTGACATTTGGCTGTCCAGAAGACAAATCCGCCAGCAGAGATTGCGCCTGAGCGAGAGCCTGCTGGAGTGCTAGAGTTTGAAAAGACAAATTGCGTGGCTTTTGTTGCCACACAACCTCCCCATCAGCAGTTACAGCCCCGATCGCGTATTCTAGATTATCAGGACGAGTAATTTTCTTCGCCACCACCACATCCAAAGGACAGCCCAACAGACGGGCAATGGGCACTGCGATCGGCAAACCCCCGCGCGGCAAAGCATAAACAATCGGTTTAACAGCCTCTGGTGCGGTTAAATCTAACTTTTCGATCTCGGCAAAAACTGCCGCAGCCAGTTTTTCACCAGCATCAGTGCGATCGTCAAACAACGGGATAGACAACATATTCCTGCCTGTAAGAGCAAACCCGATATACACTATAAATTCTAGCTTCCCAAAAATCTCCCTGATCTTTCAATATATGTCAAACGACTTGCAACTCAGCCTTTTTGACAGCAGTCAAAGTGCCTCTTTCCAGACAGACTCAATCCCTACAAACGTCAAAATTCCCATTCCTCCCGGCACTTATCAAAGTATCGAACAAATCAGCGAACACTGCAACCGTTGTCACCGCTGCGAATTGGGCAACAGCCGTACTCACGCCGTCATCGGGCGCGGCAATCCGCAAGCCTCAATCTTGATTGTCGGAGAAGCGCCCGGACAAAATGAAGACGAAACTGGATTACCATTCGTTGGGCGATCGGGCCAACTTTTAGATAAGATTTTAGAATCAGTAGGACTCAATACAGAAACCGACGTATTCATTGCCAACGTCATCAAATGTCGCCCCCCCAACAACCGCCCGCCAACAATCAAAGAAATCGAAGCCTGCAAACCATACTTACTCGAACAGATTCGCATATTAGACCCTAAAATTATCTTATTAACCGGTGCAACAGCCCTCAAAGGTTTGCTAAGCAACAAGCGACCAATTAGTAAAATTAGAGGTCAATGGATTGAATGGGAAAATCGTCTGTGTATGCCGATTTTTCACCCATCATACTTGTTGCGAAACCCCTCCCGCGAACCGGAAACCCCGAAATGGTTTATGTGGCAAGATATGCAATTAATCAAAGCAAAATATGACGAATTAAAAGAGCAATTGTAATGAATTTTTATTGTTAATTTGTAGGGGCGAGTTCACCAAAAATCTATGATTTTAACCCACAATCTACCAAACTTGCCCTCTCACTCACCCAACTTGCCATTCAAGGAGATTATTTTAAATGGGTTCAGAAAACAGCGAACCCGCCGAAAGCCTGACAAATGAAGACATTTATCGAGGAGTGAGCAAAATTGTCAGTCAATTTCGTCTCTACCAATGCGACGAAGCCGTTCAAGCTGTTGTAGAATGGTTAGAAACTAAAGACATTAAAGGAACAATCCTGAGAATTAAAACTAAATATGACGAGGAAGATTATATCCTAAGTCAGCGTTTAGAAAGTCAAGGCATAACAGAATCGATCACTCTTAATGGACAGCATTATGGCATCGAAGTTCAAGGGTTAGTTTTTGATAATTTATCAATTACAGGAATAACTCGCGAAGATTGGCTAAACGACTTTCACTCCATTAGTGAAGAATTCATTATTACAGAATTTGATAGTACAACTTTTAACCAAAACGAAGGTCAATCAAATGAGTCAACTCTCTGAAACTTTAGCGCAAATAAAAAATCAACCAACCCAATATTTAAGGCAAACTTCTCTACCTCACCTGTTCGTATTTTTAAATGGCTACAAAATAGCAAAGCGAGATTTAGGCATCACAATTACTTCAGAGGAACAAAAATTTTATCGAGACTTTCAACCTTGGATTCAGCAAAAATTAAAAATCAAAACCGTCAACTCTTGGGCAAACATCATTCAACTTTTCTGCATCAATGATAGAGAAGCCTTCAATTACTTTTTTGAACTCCTGGCAGAATTTAACCAAGGAGAAAAACCCTCTGAACCCCCCTTCCTCAAAGAATATGCCTGGAAAAATCCTCAAGCTACATCCCCAATTACAGCAGACAACAATTTTTATCAGCTTTTAGATAAAATCAAAACTAGACCCGCCCTTTATCTCGGCAAGCGTTCTATCTTTAGTCTGCAAGCTTTTTTAGATGGTTACACTTTTGCCTGTCGCCAACTAGCAATTCCTATTACTGAACAGGAACAAGAATTTACAGAATTTCAAAACTGGATAGAAAAGCAATTTCATCATCCATCTACTAAGTCTTGGGCGCGAATCATCCTTTTTTATTCAGAAGATGAATCCCAAGCTATTGATACATTTTTTGAGCTATTTGAAGATTTTTTACAGCGCGAATCTCTTCCTATAACAACACAATCTTTCGCTACTAGCCTCCATCAAAATGGTAATAAAAAGCAGCTAAATTCTTTGCTAGAAAACTTGTCCGAAGAAGCGCTTGACCAAGTTCGTGAATTTGCTGAATCTTTGTATCAAGAAGAAAAAAGTGCCGTGTAGCGATTCTCAAATTAGATTGGGAGTTTTTGACCGCAGATATTAACAGATGAACGCAGATAAACGCAGATAAAATTCCATCGGCGTTCATCTGTGCTTATCCTAACTCTTCACAAATTCGGGCAAAAGCCACCACCGGATCGATCGCAGCAGTAATCGGCCGCCCAATCACCAGATAATCTGCACCAGCATTAATCGCAGCCTTGGGAGTCATCGATCGCCTTTGATCGCCTCCATCGGCCCATTTCGGACGCACACCGGGACAAACCAACAGAAAATCATCCCCGCAACTCATCCGCAACTGTTCGACTTCCTGCGGTGAACAAACAGCACCAGCTAAACCCGTTTCCTTAGCCAAAAGAGCCATGTGCAAAGCATACTCTGGCAATTCTAAAGGTATTTTCAATTCAAAAGCTAACTGTCGGGAATTCAAACTTGTCAACAGAGTGATTGCAATCAATTTAGGACTCGGTTTATTCGCAGCCGCCGCCCCTTCTTCCAAAGCAGCCAATCCTGCTTTCAAAGCTTCTTTACCACAGGTAGAATGGATCGTCAATAAATCGACATTATACTTAGCAGCAGCCCGACAAGCACCAGCAACTGTATTGGGGATGTCGTGAAATTTCAAATCCAGAAAAATCCGCTTTTTCCGCTCTTTCAAAATAGCAATAATTTCTGGGCCACAACTCACAAATAGCTCTAAACCTACTTTCCAGAAAGATACATCGGGGAGTTTGTCGATAAGTGCGATCGCACTTTCTAAACTCGAAACATCCAAAGCCACAATAATTCGATTATCAGCGTTCATCTGGTTAAATTAAAAAAGAGATTCAAGACACCAATCGCACAAACTTATTTTTCCCAACCTGCAAAACCTTACCTGCCAATTCAGCAGGTGATTCAAAAGTGAGGTTAACATCAGAAACTTTATCGCCCTCCAACTTCACCCCACCGCCCTGCATCAACTTCCGGCCATCGCCACTACTTTTGCAAAGTCCGCTAGCACTCAGAATATAGAACAACTTAGCCGGAAACTGCACAGTTGCTAAAGAAAATTCTGGCACCGCATCAGCTTCACCAGCAGCACCTTTAACCAGGGAGATTGCATCGAGTTGTGCCCGATCGCCTGCTTCCTTCCCATAATACTGACTGACAACATTCACAGCCAAAAGCTTCTGTTTTTCTCGCGGATTTTCCGGCAAACCATCGAGTGGCAAATCTGTCAATAGTTCAAAATATTGGGCGATCGAGCGATCGGCAATTTTCTCCAACTTAGAATACATCGTCAGCGGGTCATCGGACAAACCGACATAATTATGCAAAGACTTCGACATCTTCTGCACCCCATCAGTCCCGATTAAAATCGGCATCAGCAAACCAAACTGCGGCTTCATCCCAAAATGCCGCTGGAAATCTCTTCCCACCGCAATATTAAACTTTTGGTCGGTTCCGCCCAACTCCACATCGGCTTCCAAGACTACTGAATCGTAACCCTGCATTACTGGATACAGAAACTCGTGCAGGAAAATCGCATTTTCCTGCTGCATCCTGTTGTCAAATCCCTCTTTAGCGAGCATCTGCTGCACCGTCATCGTGCCTAGCAGTTCCAAAATCTTCGCCATGTCCAATTTTGACAACCACTCGGAGTTGTAGCGAATTTCCAAACGTCCGGGCGTGTCAAAATCGAGAATCGGACGCACTTGGTCTAAATAAGTCTTGGCATTTTCCGCCACTTGTTCGGGAGTCAACTGAGCGCGCGTCTCCGATTTCCCTGTCGGATCGCCAATTCTTGCGGTAAAATCTCCGATGACCAGTACCGCCGTGTGGCCTGCATCCTGAAAAGCTCGCAGCTTGCGGACGCAAATGCTGTGGCCAAGGTGAATGTCAGTCCCTGTGGGGTCAATTCCCAGTTTGACGCGCAACGGTCGATCGCCTTTTGTCAGCAATTGCGCCAAATTTTCGTCAGGGTTGCTAGAATCAGGTCGATCGGGAAAAATCTCGCTGACGCCGCGGTAAATTCCAGAAAAGTTAGGAGAAATCATAGGGATGCGATCGGAAACCATAATATTTTGCCAAAGTACAGCGAAATTAGTTAAACTCACTGGTTGACATATAAAAATACAACTATCAAGCTAGCATAATCCCAAAGCTTGCCTACCAAAATTTTTGATAGCAGTTGTTCCATCCCCATTTAAAATTCAAAGTCTCCAACCCCCAATCGACTGAGGAAGTGAAATCCACGTGTCAACCAACGCAGTCCGTAAAAATACGGAAAACTCAGCCCCCGTATTCGAGTTTGTTCAGTCCGTCAGTAAAGTGACCGCTGGAACCATACTCAGCATCACAATGCTTGCCAGTTCCGTAGTAGCTGGCGGACTGGTTGGCTTAGCAATCAGCTTTCGCAATTTGCCAGATGTTCGCATCTTGCAAACCTACTCTCCCACAGAAACCACCCACATTTACGACATCAACGGCCGGCCCCTAGCCAGCATCCACGACGAAGCCAACCGAGATGTCGTACCCCTTGACAAAATCTCTCCGAACCTGAAACGGGCCGTAATGGCGATCGAAGATAGCAGCTTTTTCACCCACAAAGGTATCAACCCCGGTGGGATAGCCAGAGCATTCATGGCTAACCTCGAAAAAGGTAGAACCGTTGAAGGAGGCTCGACTATGACCATGCAATTAGTCAAAAACCTCTTTCTATCTCCCCAATCAAAACTCAGTCGCAAAGTAGCTGAAGCGGTGATGTCTATCCGTTTGGAGCAAATTCTCAACAAAGACCAGATTCTGCAACTTTACCTGAATCAAATCTACCTTGGTCACAACTTGTATGGTGTAGAGACAGCATCTCGCAGCTATTTCAACAAGTCAGCAGATAGTTTGACTTTGGCAGAAGCAGCGATGCTAGCCGGCATAATTTCTGCCCCCGAAGAATACAGTCCTTTCGCCAATTTCAAATTGTCAAAAGAGCGACAAGAAATCGTTCTAACTCGCATGAAGGATTTGAAATGGATTACACCAAGCGAAGAGGCTGCCGCCCGTAAACAAAAGATTAAGCTCGGTAAAATTACTTCTTTTGGCGGATCTCAAGTTCCTTATGTCACACAAGCCGTTGTCCAGGAGCTGACTCGGCGTTTTGGGCGAGATGCTGTGCTCAAAGGAGGAATGCGCGTTCAAACCACGATCGACCTCAAAATGCAGCGGATCGCCGAAGAAACCGTCAAAGCATGGCACGATCGACTATATGGTCAAGGCATTTTTTACGATCGCGACCAAGGTCAAATCGCCCTAGCCGCCGTCGATCCCCGCACCCACTTCGTCAAAGCAATGGTTGGCGGTGTCGATTACCAAAAGAGTCAGTTCAACCGAGCCATTCAAGCTCGCCGTCAGCCCGGATCTTCTTTTAAGCCTTTCATCTATTACGCTGCCTTTGCTAGCGGCAAATACGGCCCCGATTCCGTTGTCTACGACTCCCCTGTGGGCTATCGTGACGGCGATGGCTACTACTACCCTCAAAACTACGGTGGTGGGTTCTCCGGTGCCGTCAGCATCCGCAGAGCTTTGGAAGTATCACTAAACATTCCCGCCGTCAAACTCGGCCAAGAAGTCGGATTGAACAAAGTGATTGAAATTTGTCGGGTACTCGGCATCAGAAGTCCGATGGAACCCGTAGTTTCCTTGCCCTTGGGTGCAGTTGACCTAACTCCTTTGGAGATGGCGGGGGCTTTCGCCACTTTCGCAAACAATGGCTGGCATTCTGACACCACATTTATCGTGCAAGTCACTGACAGCAGTGGCAACGTCTTGCTCGACAACACCCCCAAACCCAAATTGGTACTCAATGCCTGGGCCGCGGCTTCGGTCAACAGCGCCCTACAAGGCGTAGTTAACAGCGGTACTGCAAAAGCAGCCCAACTTGGAAGACCCGCTGCTGGAAAAACTGGTACAACTTCCTCAGAACGGGATATCTGGTTTGTGGGTTATGTACCACAGTTGTCGGTGGCAGTTTGGATGGGCAACGATGATTACACACCGATGAGCTACGGTGCTACTGGCGGTACTATTGTCGCCCCTGTTTGGCGCGATTTTATGAGCCAAGCTTTGCAGGGAGTTCCTGTAGAAGATTTCAAACCTGCTTCAGCTTTTGAGCGACCTTAATTATGGGGCATTGGGCATTGGGCATTGGGAATACTTTCTTTTTCTTCCTTCTTCCCTCTTCCTTCCATCCGTTACAGAATCCGTTGCCGAACTTCCTTCTTCCTTCTGAAACTAGGATTGTTTTTCCAGTTCAGATTTCATCCGCTCCAGCGTTGAGTTCATTTGCTCAAACATTTGCTGGGGCGTCATCCCAAATTGATTGAGCTGAGTTTTTAACTGCTCGACGGTCATCTGAGCCATGAAGTCCTCAGAAAGCTCGAAGCGCTTCATAAAAATACGATAACGATCCATCATAGCTTCCATCTGAGCGATGAACATTTTCTTGCCTTCGCGATCGAATTTGCCGTAATTGCCGCCTAGTTTGGTCAGTGATTGGTAGTCCTCAAACAACAGCTTAGCTTCTTGTTGAACAATTTCTGAATCAAAAAATCCCATAGCTTTACCTAATTTTTTAATATCGAACAAATTTTGATCTAGGCGGGAAGTCCCGCTGCTTGTTACACTATTTTATCAGTTTGCGGAGTCAGTCCATACCCTGTCAATGCCTAAAAATAAGTAGCAATGTCCGTACAGAAATGGGCATAGGGCATAGGGCATCGGGCATTGGGCATGAAGTAAGTTTGCGATGAAAACAGTCAACGGTCAACAGTCAACAGTCAACAGTCAACAGTCAACTGACATCAAACTTTCCCGATGCGTTCTAGTGGCCAAAACCTGACTATAGCGCGACCGATGATGTTCTGCTTCGGTAAAAATCCCCACTGACTAGAGTCGTTGCTGTTGTTGCGGTTGTCTCCCATCACGAAGTATTGATTTTCGGGGACGCGATAAGGCCCCAATTGATATTTAGGAGGTTCGGCTATATACTTTTCAAGCAGGGCTTTGTCGTCGAGGTAGACTAGACCTTTTTTGACGGTGACGGTTTGGCCAGGTAAGCCAATAATCCGCTTGATAAATGCTTGGTCTGGAGTAAATCCTTGTTCTTGCAACTGTTCCGGTGGGGAAAATACTACGATGTCGCCAGTTTTTGGAGGTTCAAGATAGTAGGATATTTTTTCGACTACCACGCGATCGCCTATATGCAAAGTTGGTAACATAGAATCTGAGGGTATGAAGCGCGGTTCGGCGATTAATGCTCGAATCAATATTGCTAAACCCAAGGCAATAATCACTATCTGAAGATTTTCTCGCTGGGAATTCCAGGCTTTTTGCCACGAAGTCGAAGGATTAGGCTGATTTTCTGCTAGTTCTTTATTCAAATTCTTGTTTTCAGATGTCATTTAGTTTTCCTCTATAAGATCATTCGGTGGTTGAAACCGCTTCTACACAAACAAAGTCTACCTCCGCAGACTAAGTCATCGCCGAAACTAATGGCGGGAAATTCGGGAACATAAAGCTATAATTATCGCTGTTAGCAAACTAGCAGTTACCCCGGATAGAATACTAAACCCCATAATCACCCTCAATCCCGAACCCGGATCGAAAATTGGCACAAAGGTATTTATGGCATAATTGATAGTACGATTAGCCTCAATTTCCGTTTTGAAATTAGCAGCCGCAGAACCGACAGTACCAGCAGTAGACAATCCGACTCCGACGATACCGACGATTGTCTGAAAAGTGCGATCGCTCTCAGCCTTCCGAATCTCAACCGTACCTCTAATAGTATCAGTCAAACTCCGCAAAATTTCCAAACAAGGACGAAAATTGTCAATGTCTTTTTGGATTTGCTTCGGATAGTGTTGTTCAGCCTTGTTCCAGAAATCCTGCAAAAACTGCAAATCGTCCGTAGATTTAGCCTGAGTTTTAATTTCAGTCAACTTAGTCTGATACTTTTCCAGATTCACCTTAATTGTACTATATTGCAGTTCCAGGTAATTAAGATCGATCGCAAAATCCGACAATTTTCCCATCGCCTCCAGCAGTTTCTTGAGATTGAGTCGAGAAGTATTCCTCATCCCCACAATTTGGTTGTAATTATTCACCAACCGTTCTTTTAACTCTAGACTGTTCTCATAAGCCCAAATAATTTTATGGCGGAAACACAGCAAATCCAGCCAATTTATATCAAAATTACTGCATTCCCGAAAAGCAGCTTCATCGGGATACAAAATTACCAGCAGTTGCAAATTATCCTCAATCTTATCGCCCCAAAACTCAAATACTTTCCCACCCAAAAACTCACCGCCACCTTGAGGAACACCATCTTTTGCAAACAAACACTTGTAAACCTGTTTTGCAAGTTCTGTCCCTTCTAAATCAGTCCCAGATTCCAGCCACCCCGAAAGCATCCAAGTTTTGCCAATATTTTCCAACGGTGGCGGTTTAGGAATTAAAGATTGCAAAGTTTCAATCAGTTTAATAACTTTGTCGGGTTCGTACTTATCGTCAGCGTAGCCATCAAACCAAAGTTGGTAATTATCCGTAACATTCCGACAGCGGTAGCGACCTTCGATTTGACGACTGTTGAGATCTCCTGTAAAACGTAAATTGGCTTCTATTTTCTCCGATAGCGCCAGAAATTTTTGTTTTTTTTCGAGAGCAAAAGAAACCTTCAGTTGTTGCTGAAGTTGTTCAACTAAATTATCTAAAAATTTGATGTAGATTTTGCGAGTTTCCGGTTCGCTGACACCCAACCCTTGTTTGAGAGTGTAGCTAAATAAATTCAGGGTAGGGTCAACTAATTTGAGCATAAAATATTTTGCTGATGGTTACTTCTGGGGAGGCAGAAACCGGGTTTTTTCCCAAATCTGGGTTGTCACCCTAAACCTCGTAAAAACCCGGTTTCTTAGATTTGGTTCGGGGCCAGAAACCGGGTTTTTTTCCAAATCTGGGCTTATTGCCTTAAACCTCGGAAAAAACCCGGTTTCTTGAGTCTCAATGCGCCACTAAACAAATCACAACTTCAACCGATAAACCCGTTCCACCAAATCAGTAGCCTTTCCCAACAACCGCTTCGCCACACTCTGCGGATTAGAATTAGTCAAAGGAGGTGCCAAAAAATTATCATAATCATCAGTCTGTTGCGGCGGAATACTTGACTCACGCGAATGCTTATTCTTTTCCTCGGACTGATCCAGTGTCTGCAACGCCTTGTAAGCATTCTTAAAATCTTCATAAAAAGCCGCATCTTTTTGAGCTATACTAATAAGTGCAGATGCTTTTTCTAACTCACCATTCACCAAAGCCTCCCCAACTTCATTAACTTCAGCTATCAACTCAGGTGAAAGAGGTGCTTCATATCTTGCGAGGGAGATTAAAAAAGCTTTCGGCGCAAACTGATCGAATCCCGATAAAGTAACTTGTGTAGAAGTCATAATATTTTAACCGTTCCCGGTGATAGATAAAGATACAGTATACACAGTAGGTTGGGTAGAGCGATAGCGAAACCCAACACCTTATTTTAAATCAAGAGTTGGGTTTTGTGCTTTATTTAAATCAAGAGTTGGGTTTTGTGCTTTATTTAAATCAACCTACTTTCGCTATATTTTAGTTGGGTTTCGGGCCCTCAACCCAACCTACTTTCACTATATTTTAGTTGGGTTTCGGGCCCTCAACCCAACCTACTTTCGCTACTTTCGCTATATTTTAGCCGTTTCCGGTGATAGTGAAAGCAGCCCAGTGATAAGGATGCTCATAGGGTTTCTCATCTATTATATCTAAATTTTCTTGCAGTCGCGAAGCTTCCATTTCAAAGAAGAATATGCTTTTAAACTCAGCTTCTCTCAGCAAAGGCAACAACTCGCCTGCATACCACTCACCTAGCTTACCATTCGTGAGCTCTCGGAGCCAATCTTTAGCTTGTTGCAGGGCGGCTGGCGGCTGGATTCCCTGCTTCCATAACTGGTAGAAATAAATCGTTAACAAAGCGCTAGAACGTTCGTCCACTCGCCACAAAGTGCTGATAATATAATTAGTCTCCGGCAAAAAGCCGCTGGCTATGCCCACAAATTCATCGATTAACTCGCCTTTCTTGGTAATACCAGTTTCGCAAGCGCTGAGGCAGACTAGGTAATAATCGACTAATTTTAACTGTAAAATGTCGGTCAATGTCAACTCTTCGCCGGTGCCTAAAAGTAAGGCGGAATTCTCAGATTTTTCGGTGTTGTGGTAGGCGTGACCTGTATAATGAAAGATGCCACTATTGGTTTTTAGGGCTGCAATAATTTCGGCTTTAGTCGCTGCATTGGATGCGCGATTAGTTTGGTTGATTTGACTGATGGCGGCTGCTTCGATTTGGGTGAATTTTAAGGCGCTTTTGCCCTGAGAGTGCTCTACCATCAGCATTGAATTGGGTGCAATTTCTGTGGGTTTTTGCTGTTGCTGTTGGATGGCAATTTGGGCGCTAGGCAGGCGGCTAATCGAACGGATTATGGGGGCAACCACGGGGGGATTGCCCCTACCAGCGTTTTGTAGGGGTAGTGCCCCCGTGCCTACCCCCTCCAGTGGGAAGGGAGGCAGAAACAGGGCATCTAGGGGCAGCAGGTGCAAGTCGCGGTGAGGAATTAAGATTAAGTGTTGGATATTGGTGAGGTGCGTACAAATTTCGGGAATTTTGAGGATGTCAGCGAGTTGTGGCAATTGCGGTGTCATTGACTCGCGCCAGGGATGGGATTCTTTGCTTTGCTGTTTGCTGGTAGTTTGGCAGTAGTTTTGATAGTTGGTTTTCCAGTTTTCCAGCCATTTTTCTAAACTCTGACTGTTGCGCTTTGCGAATATATCGGTGACAGGTGTGCAGATAACTTCAAACTTTTCTAGGGTAATGATAAAAGCAGTCAGGGAAACTGGGCTGAGATGCCAGTAAATAATAGCAGTTTCGGTGTTATTTGCCAGTAAATCTCGGATTTCGGGATAAGTCGGGCTGGCGGTGCGGTTTTGTGAAGTTGCGCGCATCCATTGCAGGCAAAAGTTTTTCCGGGCTTCGGCTTTTTCCAGGGCGTTTGCTTTCTTGCCAGCCTCGACAAGGATATCGACTTCTAATTGGTAAAGTCCGACAAATTTGCGCTGAAGTCGCTGTTTGATTTCGGGGTGAGTTTCATTGTCTAGAATTAGATTTTCTAAGACGGTGGTAGCTTCGGTAAGGTATTGGCTGGTTTTGGGATCTCCCAAGCTGCGGCAGACGGTAATTAAGCCTTGCATTACTTCTAAATAAGTTTCTGGGATGAGGGGTGATTTCAAGAATTCGCGGGCTTGTTCGTAGCTGGCTTTGGCTTTGTGGAAAGATTCTAAATAAGTAGCTGT
The DNA here is from genome assembly GCA_043718495.1 of Oscillatoriales bacterium. Lineage (GTDB taxonomy): Bacteria > Cyanobacteriota > Cyanobacteriia > Cyanobacteriales > Microcoleaceae > Microcoleus. The sequence goes on from JAYSVM010000019.1 coordinate 17,637, forward strand.
TTGTTTGCCGTGTTTGTAGTGTGCCTCGCCTTTTCTCTGGTGCAAATTGCCGCAAGCGAGGCGATAGTCGCGGTTACTGGGGAGATATTTCTGTAAGCCTTCATCCCAGTTTTGAATGGCTTCAATGTAGCGCCCTGAGTAGTAAAATGCCAAACCTCGATTTTGCCAAGCTTCCCAGTATTGATCACCTCTAATTTCTAAGGCTTTGTCGTCGGCTACGATCGCCTCACTGTAGCGCCTCAAATTATTTAGGGCAGCGCCCAGATTATTCCAGGAAATAGGGTCTTTGGGGTTAATTTCTAAGGCGGTCTCAAAGGCTGCGATCGCCTCACTGTAGCGCCTCAAATTATTTAGGGCAGTGCCCAGCCCATACCAGGCATAGTGGTCTTTGGGGTCAATTTCTAAGGCGGTCTTAAAGGCTGCGATCGCCTCTCTGTTGCGGCCCAAATCTCTTAGGGCAATGCCCAGCCCGTACCTGGCAATGCGCAATTTGGGGTTAATTTCTAAGGCGGTCTCAAAGGCTGCGATCGCCTCACTGTAGCGACCCGAATGACTTAGGGCAATGCCCAGCCCGTACCATGAAATAGGGTCTTTGGGGTCAATTTCTAAGACTTTCTCAAAGGCTGTGATCGCCTCATTGTAGCGGGCCAAAAGATTTAGGGCATTGCCCAGCCCGTTCCATGAAATAGGGTCTTTGGGGTCAATTTCTAAGACTTTCTCAAAGGCTGTGATCGCCTCACTGTAGCGGCCCGAATGACTTAGGGCACCGCCCAGGTTGAACCAGGCATTGAGGTATTTGGGGTCAATTTCTAAGGCAGTCTCGTAGGCTGCGATCGCCCCTTTTAAATCTCCTGCTTTATGGCGTTTTACTCCTTGATCCAATAACTCTTCTACCTCTTGACTGACTTCTCTTTTTATGGATTCTGACTGGGAAGTTGAGTCGCCTTGATTAACAGCATCTGAATTATCTTTACTTTCACTTACAACCAATGATTCATCCACATCCTTCCGATCCAAACTCTCCCCAGCCAACAATTGCCTACCGATATTCCCAGCAACCTCACTAATTCTCCCGCAATTCATCTCACCCAGCCGCACCATCCGCCCACCCAACTCTAAATGAATTTCCGGGGATACCAGCAACCTTTCTCCAAATTCTTGCAGCCAGTTTACCCACTCAGCATCATTGATTTTGCTACCGATTAAAAAGCCTTTAATTTCGCCCCGACTCCAGCCTTCTTCAACACCATCTAACAGTGCCATGAATTTCTGTTCGTATTCCCCAAAAGAGCGAATCGGAGTTGGCTTGGGCGGTGGCGGTGCTGGTTTGCGGAAACGTCGCTGAATTTGCCGCCATAGGTTGAGGATGCGTTGCCAAATTTGTCGGAACATTGGCTGGGTGGGTGATGTGTTGTTGGCGATTGTAGCAGATTTTGGGGTTGAATGTAAATTTTGCGCGTTGATGTCAATTTAATTACCAAATGTCGTAGGGGCGGGTTCGCCAACCATATATAACGATGACTAACAATATATAAAAACCCGCCCCCACCCCACCATAAATCTGAATGTACATTGATATTGTTTGTTGGGTTAGGGCGGGTTTTTGAGATTGTTTGTTTGGTGGCGATTATGGTTGGTGAACCCGCCCATACGGGGATTATTTTGAATGTACATTGATATTATTTGTTGGGTTAGGGCGGGTTTTCGAGATTGTTTGTTTGGTGGCGATTATTATTAGTGAACCCGCCCCTACGGGTATTATTTTGAATGTACAATTCGATTTTTTGTTGGGTTAGGGCGGGTTTTCGAGATTGTTTGTTTGGTGGCAATTATTATTGGTGAACCCTTCGACTACGCTCAGGGCATCGCCCGCCCCTACGGGTATTATGTATTCAGATCAAAAGAAGCAGAGAATCTTGGTAATTCTCTGCTTTTTTATGCTATAATTTAGGGCTAGCCGATCGCACTTTACTCGGCCTTAGTCAGCACCACACCTTGGGGTAGCAATTCCCGCTTCTCTCCTTGCAACACCTTGACAATTCCATCCTCGCCCACATCCACAACAGCGATGTCGCCGTCTTTGATGCGTCCAGAAAGGATTTCCTCAGCCAAACTATCTTCCAACAACCGCATGATAGCGCGGCGCAGAGGCCTGGCTCCGTAACTAGGGTTGTAGCCCTCTTCCACCAAACGTTCCTTGAACTTTTCGGTAACTTCCAGAGTGATACCCTGTTCCGTCAAGCGGCCGAACACTTCGTTGAGCATGATCACAGCAATTTGCTTGACTTCCTCTCTGTTCAACTGACGGAAGACGATAATTTCATCAAGTCTGTTGAGGAATTCTGGGCGGAAATAGTTCTTAAGTTCTTCGTTAACCAAAGAACGAATGCGATTGTAAGTAGCATCGGCTTGGTTGTCGCTGAACTCGAAACCGAGGCCACCACCACCTTTTTCGATTACCTTAGAACCGATGTTAGATGTCATAATTAGCAGCGTATTTTTGAAGTCTACGGTGCGACCTTTGGCATCAGTTAAACGGCCGTCTTCCAATATTTGCAAAAGCATATTGAAGACATCGGGGTGGGCTTTTTCGATTTCGTCGAACAACACAACGGTGTAAGGACGGCGACGGACTGCTTCTGTGAGTTGTCCGCCTTCGTTGTAGCCGACGTAGCCGGGAGGAGAACCGATCAGTTTGGAGACGGTGTGACGTTCCATATACTCGGACATATCCAAGCGAATCATTGCGTCTTCGGAACCGAAGAAGTAGCCGGCTAGGGCTTTGGTGAGTTCGGTTTTACCGACGCCTGTGGGCCCGGAGAAGATGAAACTGGCGATCGGGCGATTGGGATTTTTCAAGCCAACACGGGCGCGACGAATGGCGCGGGAAACGGCTTTGACAGCTTCGTCTTGGCCGATCAAGCGCTGGTGCAGGGTATCTTCCATGTGCAGCAGCTTTTCGGACTCGGATTCGGTCAGTTTGTTGACCGGGACTCCTGTCCAGCTTGCCACGATTTGGGCGATGTCTTCTTCGGTAACTACTGGCGATGGATCAGTGTCGCCACGGGTTGCCGAGTCGGTTTTTTTGGCTTGGGAAATAGCGCGAATTTCGGCTTTGATCGTCATTTCGCGATCGCGCAATTCTCCGGCCTTATCAAAGTCTTGAGAACGCACCGCTTCGTCTTTATCTTTCAGGACTTTGCGGAGTTCTTTGTCAAGTTCTTTGGCTGCGGGAGGAAGTTGAGAGTTAATCAGACGGACTCTCGAACCTGCTTCGTCTACCAAGTCGATCGCTTTATCTGGTAGGAAGCGATCGGAGATATATCGATGAGACAGTTTGGCTGCGGCTTCCAGGGCCGTGTCCAAGATTTTCAGCTTGTGGTGCTGTTCGTAGCGTTCCCGCAAACCGAAGAGAATCTCGATCGTCTCGTCAACAGTCGGTTCGCCGACCATGACTGGCTGGAAGCGCCGTTCTAGGGCTGCATCGCGCTCAATGTGCTTGCGGTACTCATCTAAGGTGGTAGCGCCGATACACTGGAGTTCGCCTCTAGCCAAAGCTGGCTTGAGAATGTTCGCAGCGTCGATCGCACCTTCAGCCGCACCAGCACCGATCAAAGTGTGCACTTCGTCAATGACTAAAATCACGTTACCCGCAGTGCGGATTTCATCCATGATTTTTTTGAGGCGTTCTTCAAATTCCCCCCGGTATTTCGTACCAGCGACCAGCAAGCCGATGTCGAGAGTGACGACGCGCTTGTCTTCGAGGATATCTGGGATGTCGTTGTTAGCGATGCGTTGGGCCAGGCCTTCGGCGATCGCAGTTTTGCCAACTCCAGGTTCACCGATCAGCACCGGGTTATTCTTGGTACGGCGACCGAGGATTTGGATTACCCGTTCGATTTCTTTTTGGCGTCCAACTACGGGGTCAAGCTTCCCATCCACCGCCATTTGAGTCAAGTTAGAGCCGAACTCATCGAGGGTTGGGGTTTTGGTGCGAGCACCGCCGCCAGTGGCTGCGACTTCTGCGGTTTCTCCCAGCATCCGAATCACTTGGGTGCGGACTTTCGACAAGTCTACTCCCAGGTTTTCCAAGACTCTGGCCGCGACTCCTTCACCTTCGCGGATCAGACCCAGCAGCAAGTGTTCGGTGCCTATGTAATTGTGTCCGAGTTGGCGAGCTTCTTCGAGGGACAGTTCTAGAACCCGCTTGGCGCGGGGAGTGAACGGAATTTCGACTGCTACGAAGCCCGAACCGCGCCCGATGATTTTTTCGACCTCAATCCGAGCATCTTTGAGGTTGACCCCCATTGATTTGAGGACTTTGGCTGCAACTCCGGTTCCTTCTCCGATCAGACCCAGGAGGATCTGTTCTGTCCCTACGAAGTTGTGACCCAGGCGACGTGCTTCTTCCTGGGCCAGCATGATTACTTTTATTGCTTTTTCTGTGAAGCGTTCAAACATGATTTATTCCCATCACCTGCTATGTGCCCGTTTTGAGGTCACGCTCGCTTGAGCGGGCGTTTTTGTTCGAGTAGGGACGCGACATTACCGTGTCCTTACCAGCCTACGACTATGTATTGAGGATTCTAGCACAATCTTTTGGGCTGCTATGCAGGTAAAAAAGTGGTATTTACCGAAGAGTGCGGCTGTTGTTTGATAAAAGTTATTGTTAAATCTGTGATCTGAAAAAAATCTGCTGGTTCAGTGCGGTGGTTGAGCGTAGTCGAAACTACTCGAAACCTACTCGAAACCCGGTTTCTTTAGTCCGAGTGTGTGCAGGACTAAAAGTTTGTAGCGGTGCTTGGATGTGGTGCTAAAGCGCAACTACAAACCTCAAAATCGATCATATGTATTGTCGTAAAAAACCCGGTTTCTGGAACCTCATGCTCACGACTCAAAATTATCGATCGCCAAATGCCACTTTTTCTCATACAACCGATCGCACATCTCCACTTTCTCAACCGCCAAATATCGCTGAAATTCCGGTTTTTCCAGACCGCTGCGCCACATCACCAGAGCATCTTCCCCAGTGTCTTCGTAGTATCGTTTGCGCCGTCCTGCTTCTTGAAAACCAAACTTTTTGTACAGGGAAACTGCCGCTAAATTAGAATCCCGCACTTCCAAAGTCGATCGCTCTAATTGTCTGTCATGAGCCGATTTTAGCAAAGCCAAAAGCAGAGCTTGTCCCAAACCCTGACGTTGAAACTGAGGATGAATTGCCAGCATAATAATGTGAGCTTCCTCTAAAATCGCCCACAAACAACCAACACCGATGAGTAGGGGCGGTGGATGGTGCGTGCCCGCCCGAACCTGTAGGGGCGGTGTCCCCGTGCCCGCCCCCTCCCATGTCCACAAACCTAATAAATCGCTGTTAGGACTCTCTAACTCGCGCCTGTAGCCTTCGATCGCCCAAAGTCCCCCAAAACAAAGGCGATCGAGTTCTACTGCACTAGGCAGGTGTTCTGGGGCAATATGTTTGATTTCTAGAAAACGCACAGGGGATTTCAGATTTTAGAATTACTCAAAAGTGTCAATCTGGGCACTTATGACCCAATTGCTTGCGGTCAATTGTACACTGGAGAACACAGTAAAGATAATAGTTATTGCGCGATGGTATTAACTCAATCTATCGAAAAAGTGGAATCTGGACTTCAGTACCTGTCTGAGTCGAGAGAAGCCCTGCAAACCCGATCGCCCAATCAAGAACTTTTACCGCTGACAGCCAGCGTTAATAGTCGCGATCGTTTGGAAATAGGAGGATGCGACGTGACAGCTTTGGTGGAGCAATTTGGCTCGCCACTGTACATCTTAGATGAAGAAACGCTGCGGGCAACCAGCTCTCAGTACCGAGAGGCTTTTAAACGGTACTATCCGGGCGAGTCTCAAGTGATCTATGCTTCTAAGGCCTGGAGTTGTTTGGCGGTTTGTGCGATCGTGGGGAACGAAGGCTTAGGCATAGATGTGGTATCTGCCGGGGAAATTAAGACAGCACTAAAAGCGGGTGTGAATCCCGACAAAATCTACTTTCACGGAAACAACAAATCCCGCGAGGAAATCCAATTAGCTGTCGAAAGTGGCTGCACGATCATCGCAGATAATTGGTGGGATTTAGACAATCTAGAAAAGTTGGCAAAATCGGGTGTCAGCAACCCGAAAGGTGAGCCGACACGAGTTATGGTGAGGTTTACGCCTGGAATTGAGTGTCATACTCACGACTACATTAAAACTGGTCAAATCGACAGTAAATTTGGCTTCGATCCCAACTCCCTCAAGGAAGTTTTCATTTACCTCAGCAAGCAGCCGTCTTTATCCTGCGTCGGATTACACGCTCACATTGGCTCTCAGATTTTTGAACTGCAACCCCATCACGATTTAGCGAATGTTATCGTTGAGGCTTTCACAGAAGCAATTCGCCACAAGTTGAAGCCCACAGAAATTAATATTGGCGGTGGGTTGGGTATTCGCTATACTGAATCGGACGATCCTCCAAGCATAGATGATTGGGCTAAGACAGTCTGTGGCGCAATGGTAGCAGCTTGCAAGAATCAGAATTTGACAACATTACCGAAATTGCTGTGTGAACCAGGTCGATCGCTCGTCGGTACAGCCTGTGTCACAGCTTACACTGTTGGCGCTAAAAAAGTCATTCCCGGAATCCGCACATATTTATCAGTGGATGGTGGTATGTCGGACAATCCGCGTCCAATTACCTACCAGTCAGTTTATCAAATTCTCGCAGCCAACAAAATGTCTGCTAAGTTAACGGAAACAGTGACAGTTGCTGGCAAACACTGCGAATCAGGGGATATTCTGATTAAAGATGCTAAATTGCCAGAGTGTGAGTCGGGAGATATTCTCGTCGTTACGGCTACAGGGGCATACAATTACAGCATGGCTTCTAATTATAACCGAGTCCCCAGACCGGCAGCGGTTTTGGTGAAAAATGGGAAAGCTAACACGATCATCAAGCGGGAAACTGACGACGATTTGCTAAGATTCGATTGTCTTCCTGAAGGACTCGGTGTTTAAAGGTAAAAAGGTAAAAACCTAAAGCTAAAAGTGAAAAGAAAGATAATTCATTTTAAATTATTGATTATTGTCTTTCAATTTTTTGCTTTTGGCTTGTTCAGTCACGCGATTGGAATAACAACTGTTCATGGTTCACGGCTTCGAGTGCATCATAGTTCGCGGTTCACAGGCGGTAGGATTCGATGAACCATGAACAATCAACAATCTAGCTATGACTTTAGCCTCATTCAGTCCTTATTGATTCAGGCGATCGATATTGGACTGGTATTTGCGCTTGCATATTTGGTGCTCGTCATTGTCGGGGAGCGCCGGACGTTGTGGATGGTACGGGGATTTATTATTTTGATGCTGGCTGCTGCTGTGAGCAACTGGGCTGGATTGAGGCTGTTGCACGTTGCCCTCAATAGTTTGGTGACTGGTTCGGCTGTGGCAATGGCGGTAATATTGCAGTCAGAATTTCGCCGATTTCTGGAACAATTAGGTCGGGGGGAAATTGTACAATTGTTTGGACGCGATCGGCGACCTACTCCTGCACCGGATAGTGTAATAGATGAAATTGTGGACGCAGTAAAAGAACTTTCGCAAAACCGCACGGGCGCTTTATTAATTATAGAAACAGATTCTCCGATCGACGATCGGGATTTTTCAGTTCCGGGAGTGAAGCTAAATGCTGAAGTTTCTAAGGAATTGTTACAGACTATTTTTCAACCACAAACTTTGCTTCATGATGGGGCTGTTTTGATTAGAGCTTCGCGGATCGTGTCGGCTGGGGTAATTTTGCCTTTGTCCGATCGCAGCGCGTCGCGGCAATTAGGAACCCGCCACCGGGCGGCGATGGGCATTACGGAACGGGTGCAAGCTTGTGTATGCGTGGTTGTGTCTGAGGAAACTGGTTCTATTTCTTTAGCCCAAATGGGAACCCTAAATCGACCTTTGACAAGCAATAAATTGAAAGAGTTGCTGGAGGCAAAGTTGTTCCCATCCGAGGGAGAAAGAACTGTCACCCCAATTCCGATCGGCAATTTCGGACGGCAGATAGGATTGAAGGTATTGACACTATTAAAGCGGATACTGCGTCGTCCGTCGTCGGCTAATCGGGAGAAACCATGAGTCAAGGAATTTGCTTGGAAAAGTTGCCTGCTGATCTTGAACAAGAACGGCTACCTCGGCACGTAGCGGTGATTATGGACGGGAACGGGCGCTGGGCTAAGGACAAGGGGTTGCCCAGGATTATGGGCCACCGTCGAGGGGCAAGCGTTCTGAAGGAACTGCTCAGATGCTGCAAAGATTGGGGTATTCCTGCTTTAACAGTTTATGCTTTTTCGACGGAGAATTGGGGCCGACCGGAGGGTGAGGTCGATTTTTTGATGAGTCTATTCGAGGGAAAATTGCGGGAAGAATTGCGCGAGATGGTAGCAGAGGACGTGCAAATTCAGTTTGTGGGGAATTTGGAGGCTTTACCAAAATCTTTGCAGTCGGAAATTGAACGTTCTGTGTCTGCAACTCATCACAACGCCGGGATTCGGCTGACGGTGGCGACGAATTATGGGGGGCGTCAGGAGATTGTGCAGGCCTGTAGGGCGATCGCGACTCAGGTGCAAGAGGGCAAGTTGCAGCCTTCTGATATTGATGAGACTCTATTTAAACGCTATTTGTATACTGCTGATGTTTGCGATCCAGATTTGTTGATTCGGACGAGTGGGGAAATGCGGTTAAGCAATTTTCTATTGTGGCAAATGGCTTATTCGGAAATTTACATTACTGAGACGCTGTGGCCCGATTTTGACCGATCGGAATTTCACCGGGCTTTGTCTACTTATCAGACACGCAGCCGTCGCTTTGGTAAAGTGTAACGATTTTGGATTTTAGATATCCCCCGGTTCCCATCCCAGAAGACCCACCCCTAGCCCCTCCCAGGATGGGAACCGGATCTAGCTCCCCTCCGAGGAGGGGCTGGGGGTGGGTCGGATCTCTGCATCTAAAATCCAAAATCCAAAATCTAAAATCAAATCATGGCCCAGAAAAAACTGCTGCTTCGATATCCTGACGTGAGAGGGAATATTTGAAGAAGCGCTGAATGTCTTGACCATCGTTTCCAGCATTGATGTAGCGGATGGTGAGTTGGTCAACTTCGAGGGCAAGTTCTGCTTTCCATGCAGGTCTATCGATGTTCCAACAGTGGAGTTCTCGTAGATTTTGTTCGCAGCCACGGCTTTTTAGCCACTTCTCGATTTCTGGGAGTGGATGGTTGTATAAAGGGGTGTCAGAGGAGGGAAGAGTCATAGGGAATGGGGAATGGGGAATGGGGAATTGGGAATGGGGAATTGGGAAGACTGTGGTTAATTTTTAATTTAGCTAGTTCGGCGGGAATCCCCACATCATATCGTTTACAGATTGGTGTGGGATGAAAGCCAGGTTTGTTGAGATGGGATGGTTGACCGATTCCTCTATGACAGGAAGACCATCACCGCCGAAACAAACAATCTTTGATATAATTGAACTACAGACAGCATAAACGCTACAGCGATTGTGAAAACCAAGCAGTCAAGTCCGCGATCACCAAGCGGGCAAAGTAGCTAGTAATGATTGTCACCGATAAATTGGGTCTTGGGAACCAGGACTCCTGCCCTTGGAGGGAATGTAAGTCCAACAGAATT